>NZ_DATCSD010000142.1:0-17870 GCF_036568665.1 Ohtaekwangia sp.
CGCTTCGTTCGGAGATTGCGGAGATAGCCCGATCGCTCAATGCCAAAGTAGGTGTTGCTGTGATGCACCTGGAGAAGAAAGATACAGTCTCCTACCAGGGGGCGCAGCACCTTGTTATGCAAAGTGTGTTCAAGTTTCCGCTGGCTATGGCGGTGTTGCATGAAGTGGATCGTGGCAAGTTGTCGCTGGAGCAGAAGATACATATTACCCAGAAAGATATGCTCCCCAATACATGGAGCCCGATGGCGGTAAAATATCCGCAGGGCAATGCGGATGTTACGTTGCGTGATTTGCTGATGTATACTGTGTCACTCAGCGATAACAACACCTGCGATATGCTCTTCCGTTTATTAGGTGGACCAAAGAGTATAGACCGCTACGTACATAGCCTGGGAGTAAAGAATATAGCGATAGCAGCCACAGAAGATGAAATGCACCAGGCATGGGATGTACAGTATACCAACTGGTGCGAACCAACAGCGATGTTGGAAATACTGAATATATTCTTCCAGCAGAAAGCTTTGTCGAAAAGCAGTACAGAAGAATTATGGAAGTGGATGGTAGAATCGCCAACGGGTCTTAAACGAATAAAGGCGTTATTACCCGCCAACACTATCGTAGCACATAAAACCGGAACGGGTGGTACTAACGATAAAGGTATAAATGGCGCCATCAACGATGCTGGTATAATTACTCTTCCCAATGGTCAGCATGTAGCCCTTGTTGTATTTATCACCGATGCTGCCGATGGAGATGAGAAGACGGAAGCAGCTATTGCGCGTATAGGGAAGGCTGTGTACGATCACTATAGCGTTAGTCGTTAATGGTTAATCGTGAATACCGATGTTGTCTTTTACTTCAATGCAGAATATCCCACAGAACTCACAGAATAACACAAAAAATACAGGTAGAAAGTATAAAGCTAAGTGCATTTATACTTTCTACTTTTAGCTTTAAGCATTCAGCTTTCCCCTTTTTACTTCAACATTCGTTGATCGATGTTCTTTATTCGATATTTAAAATGCAGAATATTTCCCGCAGAACTCACAGAATAACACAAGAAAAATACTGGTAGAAAGTATAAAGCTAAGTGCATTTATACTTTCTACTTTTAGCTTTAAGCATTCAGCTTTCCCCTTTTTACTTCAACATTCGTTGATCGATGTTCTTTATTCTATATTTAAAATGCAGAATATTTCCCGCAGAACTCACAGAATAACACAAGAAAATACAGGTAGAAAGTATAAAGCTAAGTGCATTTATACTTTCTACTTTTAGCTTTAAGCATTCAGCTTTCCCCTTTTTACTTCAACATTCGTTGATCAATATTCCTTGTTCGATATTCAATCGATCATTATCCAATTCCAGTTTAAACATGGATGAGTTATCAGGGAACTCCTGATTTACGAAAATCAGGAGTTCCCTGATGGGAGAGGTTTTACGATTCCGTTACTTTACTTAAGGTAATCGGCAATACTATAGTTGTCTGTTAAAATAAAGTATACCGGTTGCCGGGCTATCGTTGTATAGATGCCCGTTGTAAAACCAATTAACCTCAAGCGTATGAAAACAAGACCCTCTCTTCTTGCTCTTCTGGCCCGTATGCTCCAGGTATACCGGCCTTCTCTTTTTCAACCTCGGTCTGCTATAGTGGCAACACGCGCTATAGCACCACCGCTTTCTCCCGAGCTATTTCGCAGAAGGAGCAACACGGCACTTTAAGTAATTTTTTATACTCTCTCTATTATACTTCGGCTTATGGCGGATATACTCCGCCATGCCGATTTGTTGTACAATAATTTTAAACCCTATGAAACTTACTATCCGTCAGCAGATACTTTTATTGATCGGTGTAAACTCTGCTCTAATTATCTGTGTGTTGTATATCAGTTATTCGGGTATACGCAATCTCAATGATGCAAAAGACACGCTTGCGCAGGAAGGTAAACAATTGAATTACCTCCTGTTGGCGCAGAACATGCGCGACAATCTCCGTGGACTGGTATACCGTGGCTTTTCGGTAGATCACTCGGATGTCAACGAGAAAATGGAAATCCGTAAAGAATTTGATGAACAGATCAAAGGCTTTATTGACAACACACAAAAGCTTTTGAAGTTGAACGGTAAAGATCCTGTGGTAGACGAAATATATACCAAAGGTAAAGAGTACGCGGCTTTCTCGACCGATCTGTTTGTGCATGAAATTGATGGTGATGCCGAATCATTTTTGATGCTATCGGAGTTTGGTAAATACTATACCGGCCTCGTAAAACCGATGAATGCGTTCAATAATAAAATCCAGCATCATTATGCTTCGCTGGAAGAGCAGGGAAATGTTACGGCACGCAAATCATTGTCGGGTATATTTTCAATTGCGTTGTTTGCTGTTTCAGGATCGTTGATCATCAGCGTTATTATTTCAAATCGTATCGTGAAGCGCATCAAGCGGGCGAGTCGCATCATTACGGATGTGAGCCAGGGTAAATTACCGGAGCGCAGTAAAGATGCCAGCAGCGATGAAGTTGGCGTGATGATGCAATCGCTCAATAGCTACCTCGACTCGGTAACAGAAACCGTAAAGTTTGCTGTTGAGGTTGGTAAAGGAAATCTGGATGTAGTATATACACCGTTAAGTGAGCATGACCAGTTAGGGAAATCATTGCTTGAAATGCGTGGCAACCTGAAGAAGGCAGCTGTAGAAGATGAAAAGAGAAATTGGGTGCTGAATGGAATGGCCGGTTATGTTGATCTCAGCCGGAAGGAGTCGCACAATATAGCCACGTTTGCCGATCATGTGTTGTCGTACCTGGTAAGGTATATGCAGGTGAACCAGGCATTCTTTTATACCGTGGAAGAGAAGGCAGAAGGTGAAGAAGTGTTGTTGTTGAAAGCGGGTTATGCGTGGGATCGTAAGAAATACTATGAGCAGGAGATTGAAAAAGGGAATGGTCTTGCCGGGCAGGCGTGGCAGGAAGGTTCAATGATATACCTGCGTGATATACCGGCCGACTATGTAAAGATCACTTCGGGGTTGGGTATGTCTACACCACGCAACCTGGTTATTCTTCCGTTAAAAGTAAATGATATAGTATATGGTGTGATCGAGATCGCTTCGTTTAAAGAGATCGAACAGCACGAGTTAGGTTTTCTGGAGAAGATCGCTGAGAATATTGCTTCTACATTGGCGAATGTACTGACCGCAGAGCGAACACAAAATTTACTTTATCAGTCGCAGGAGCAGATGGAGCGACTCAATGCGCAGGAAGAAGAAATGCGACAGAATATGGAAGAGATGCAGGCTACACAGGAAGAGCTGGCGCGCAAGGAGCGTGAGTATATGGCGCAGATCAGGCGATTGAATGATGAGCTCAGAAGCAACAACGAAAGCCTGGAAAAGAAAGAAGCAGAATCAAACGAGCATGCGCTGAAAGATATGGTAGCAGAAGCGTTGCGCAAGCAGGGAGAGATTTCACAGAATGTATATGTTGATAAAACGTTTCTCTGACAAAAATCATAATAAAATATAGCATAGGATTTGAATAATCGGGTGGGAGAAAAGATATTCGTATATCCAATCCACCATCAAATATTTTACTGCTATGCTCGGATTACGCACTACCATTTACAAAGTATCGGATATCAATAAAGCAAAGGCGTGGTATTCCAAAGCTTTTGAAACAACTCCATATTTTGATGAACCATTCTATGTTGGTTTTAATATAGGAGGCTATGAGCTGGGCTTGCAACCGGAAGAGACTCCGGTAAAAGAGAAAGCGGAAAGCGTGGTATCGTATTGGGGTGTATTGGCCGTGCAGCAGGAATATGATCGTCTGCTTGCGCTCGGTGCAACCGAACATGAAAAACCGCAGAACGTTGGTGGCGAGATTGTAGTAGCTACTGTAAAAGATCCGTGGGGAAATATACTCGGTATAATTTACAACCCTGAGTTTAAAGTTGAGGAGTAAATTTACTTCTCTGCCGATGGCTGGTTGTGCAGCATCCGCACAATCGCATCGTGAATGAGTTCGGGATTGCTCCACGGAACAAAGTGATTCATATCATCTTTGAAAACAAATTCCACCGGAGCATTTACCAGCATTTTTTTAGCAAAGTCAGCATTGGCAGGGGAGACGAGTACATCTTTTCTTCCCTGTATAACAATTACAGGACACTTGATTGTTTTCCATAGCGGAAGCATTTCCTCGAGCTCGGGCTTCAGGTGGTATATTTCATCGTTGGAGGCTCTGAACGAACGCGGCAATATCCATCGCAAGAATGGTGTAGCGAGTGGTGCGCGAAACCATGTTTCGTTTGGTTCCAGTTCCGGATCGATCGATCCTGCCACAATGATCAATCCATCTACCAGTTCAGGATAGTCCATCGCCATGCGCGCAATGAGCGGTCCACCCAACGAATGTCCAACGAGTATAATCGGGCGATTGTGTTTATGTTTCTCCAGTATAGGCTTGAGTATAGCGGCCTGTTTTTGTAACGACTTTTCTCCTGTACCAAAATTCGAGTAGCCAAACCCTGGCCTGTCCGTTGTAACGAGCAGCGCCTGTTGTGTAAGGGAAGAATCTTTCAGGAAGTGTATAAATGCACTGAGCGATCCGGGCGAGCCGTGTATAAAGAGTATAAGCGGTTTGGTAGTATCGCCTGCCTCGGCATAATGTATGTTGCGAAATCCCCGGGTATAGGAATGCTGCGACCCGCTGATGTGATTTTCCTTAAAGAATGTATCCACCTCCTTCGAACTCATGCGAAACGTCATGCACGCATGCATCAGCACCATGGTGGAGAGCAACAGTATAGCAGCGATGATCTTTACTTTCTTCATGGGTCTAAAGCTGAAAGCTAAAAGTCGAAAGCGGAAAGAGAGATTTTAAGATTGGAAAATTTTAAGATTGAAAAATTAGAAGTATAGCTTTGTGCTACTTTGAGTCTTCTTTGTGCAATTGGATTTTTGTTCCCACAGAATTCACAGATTCACACAGAATAAAATACATTGATTCCCGCTTCAGGCAGCCAGTAACTTTTTACAAATTCAGCGTCTTTTTATACCGCACATTATCATGCAATATATCGATGGCTTTCTTTACATCGTCATCGTACTTGAAGCCGGCTTCGATGCTTCCTTTTTCCAAATGATAACGGGCTACTATATCTTCTTCCAGCAATAGTTTGATCTCGTCTTTGTAGAGTATCAATTCGCTCTTCTTGCTTTCGGCAATGCGGTTGGCTACCTGCTCGAGTTGTGCTTTCAGTTCGCTATAGTATTTTTCTTTTTTGGCTTCTTCGGTAAATTCCTGAAGTTCGTATTCGAGGTAGGATTTATACTTATAGTTCTTATCCTTCATCCAGGTAACAAACTGCTGGTATTCTTCATCGCTTAATGCGAAGGTGCGTGCATTTACCGGCTCGGTACGTTTGGAAACATATTGCGTAACAAAATCGAATATATACCCTTTCTCAAAAAGTACTTGCGTCAGCAAGTGCGCTTCTTTGGGTTCAGTCTTAACATCCGGATCTATACCACCACCATCATATACCGTGCGACCTGTGGAAGTTTTAAAAGCACGTTTCAGCGAATCGGGTATAGAACCCACGCTGCCATCTTCCCTGCGATGTGTATAGTCCAGTACCTGGATACAACGCCCCGTAGGAGTATAATACTTAGCTGTAGTAACTTTCAATTGTGAGTTATAGGAGAGCGGGCGACTAACCTGTACCAATCCTTTACCATACGATTTCTCACCGATAATTACGGCACGATCATAATCTTGCAAAGTTCCTGCTACAATCTCGGAAGCAGATGCACTGCCGCGGTTGATTAGTACCGTTACCGGTATATCTGTATCTACCGGAGGGTTTAGCGTTTCATAGTTGAGGTTGTTCTCCGGTATTTTTCCTTTGGTGCTTACTACCAGTTTACCTTTTGGTAAAAACAGGTTCGTGATATTTACCGCTTCTATCAGTAAACCTCCCGGGTTGCCGCGCAGGTCGAGTATAACACTCTTGGCGCCTTTTTCTTTCAGTGCAGTCAATGCGTTCTTTACTTCTTTGGCAGCATCCGGAGTAAAATCAGAAAGCTGTATAAAGGCTACATCATTTCCCACCATGCCGTAGTAGGGTACATTATTTACTTTGATCTTCTCGCGTTTAAATTCAATGCGTATAGGTTGGTCCACGCCTTTGCGTTTAATGGTTAACGCTACCGGAGTGCCTACCTGTCCTTTCATGAGGTGGCTTGATTCTTCGCGGGTAAGTTTGGCAAGTTCTATATCATCAATGCGAACAATCTCATCGCCAATCTTCAGGCCGCCTTTTTGTGCGCCATATCCTTCCATAATCATCGTTACAACGGTACGGCTACCTATTTCGCGGGTAATAGCGCCTATACCTCCATATTGCCCTGTATTGATCGTACGGAAGTCTTCCACTTCATCTTCCGGTATATAGTTGGTATAAGGGTCCAGCGAATTGAGCATGGCATCAATGCCTGTGCGCACCAGTTTATTTGGATTTACATCGTCTACATATAGTGCATTTACTTCCTTGAACAGCGTGGCAAAAATGTCGAGGTTCTTGGCGATTTCGAAATAGCGTTCAGCCGGTGGCGTGAAAGCCGCAGCTACCAAGGCAACCAGCACAATGGAGAAGGCGAGTAATCTTTTTTTAGTCTTCATGAGATAATTTTATTCTACGCAGAAACCAATGCTCACGTGTGAATTTATTCAGGACTGGAAAATTCATCATTTAAAAGGTAAAATTCATAAGGATGTATGGTAATCTTCGTTATTTTTAATCGAAACCCTTAAAACCACGGATTCATGATCAAAACCTTTTGGCGCACCACCCTGGTCGCCCTGCTCTTTTTATGGGCTTGTCAGAATGAAAGCGGCAAGTATGAACGCAAAACCGGTGAAAGCAACGGTTACTCGTATGAGTATGTTACCAACGATCCACTGAAGGTAAGAATTTACACGCTAAAGAATGGTTTGAAAGTTTACCTGAGCCAGTACGCAGCTGAGCCTCGCATTCAAACCCAGATCGCTGTAAAGGCAGGCGGTAAAAATGATCCCGCCACCAACACCGGTCTGGCGCACTACCTGGAGCACATTATGTTTAAAGGCACTGCCGATTTTGGTACGCGCGACTGGACAAAAGAGTCGGTATACCTCGACAGTATTGAACATATGTTTACACACTATAGCACGCTGAAAGATTCTGTTGAACGTGTAAAGTATTACAAACTGATCGATCAGGTATCTAACGAAGCATCAGCATTTGCTATTGCCAATGAGTATGATAAAATGGTGAGCGAGCTCGGTGCGCGTGGTACCAACGCCTATACTTCTGAAGATCGCACGGTATATATCAACGATATACCGGCCAATCAACTGGAGAGCTGGCTGCAACTGGAAGGTAATCGCTTTCAGAAAATAGTGCCGCGCTTATTCCACACCGAACTGGAAGCGGTATATGAGGAGAAGAACCGAAGCCTCGATAACGACTACTGGAAAACTTTCGAAACGCTATACGGTGCTATTTTTACCAAGCATCCTTATGGTACGCAAACCGTTATCGGTACAATTGATCACCTGAAGAATCCTTCTATTACCGAGATCAAAAAATATTTTGATACATACTATCGTCCGAACAATGTGGCGATCTGTTTGAGTGGTGACCTGGATTATGATAAGACGATTGCCCTGATCGATAAATCTTTTGGCAGCTGGAAGGCCAACGATCAATTGCCGGTGTGGACGAAAGTTGAAGAAGACCCGATTGCCAAACCGGTAGAGAAAGAAGTATACGGCCCCGATGCAGAGTGGGTAAATGTTGGTTTTCGCTTTCGCGGAAGAAACAGTGAGGACTATAAATTGTTAACGCTTACGGATATGATTTTGTCCAACTCACAGGCGGGACTTATCGATATAAACCTGAAGCAACAGCAAAAAGTAATAGAGCCCTCCAGCTATGTAGATCAGTTGGGAGACTATAGCATTCATACATTCTCCGGTCGCCCGCGCGAAGGGCAGAGCCTGGAAGATGTAAAGAAATTATTGCTGGAACAGATCGAGCTGGTAAAGAAAGGAGAGTTTGAAGACTGGCTGATCGAAGCTACGATCAACGATCTGAAGAAAAATAAAATACAGGGATCAGAACGCAACTGGTCGCGCTCCAATGACCTGGTGCTCGCCTTTACCAACAGTATACCGTGGGAACAGTATATTGCCGAGGTTGATGATCTGCGCAAGATCAAGAAGGAAGATATAGTTAAGTTTGCCAATGAGAACTACAAGGATAATTATGTGGTGGTATATAAACGCACCGGTAAAGATCCGCATGCTCAAAAAGTGGATAAGCCCACTATTACCAAAGTAACGCTTAACAAGGAAGACAAGTCGCCATTCCACGAAGCGATACTAAAGAACAAGCCTCAGAAACTGAAGCCGGTGTTTGTGGATTATGACAAAGACATTCAGAAGCTGAAGATGAACAAGGATGTTGATGTACTCTATACACCCAATACAGAGAACGATCTTTTCTCGCTATACTATCTGTCGGATGTAGGAACGAACAACGATCCGAAGATGAATGTTGCCGTGGAGTATTTGCAATATCTGGGCACCGATGAAATGTCGGCCGAAGAGTTCAAGAAAGAGTTTTATAAGCTGGGGTGTAACGTTGGTGTATCGGCAGCGGAAGACAGAACCTATATATACCTGACGGGCCTCACCGAGAACACGGATAAAGCACTGCAGCTCTTTGAAAAATTACTGGCCAATCCGAAAGCGGATGATGAAGCGCTGAAGAAAATGATTGATGGTATATTCAAGAAGCGCGATGACAGCAAGAAGGACAAAGGCACGATTATGTTTGATGGTCTGATCAACTACGGACTATATGGTGCTAAATCTCCCTTTACCAATGTGCTGAGCAATAAAGAGCTTCGCGAAGTAAAAGCCGATGAACTGATCACGATCATCAAGGACTTTACAAAAACGCAACACCGTGTGCTATACTACGGGCCGAAGAAAGGCGAGGAAGTTGTAGCATCGCTCAATCAATACCATGCACTGCCCGATCAGTTAAAGCCTGTACCACCTCCGGTAGAATTTAAAATGCAGGATGTAGCCAAGCCAACCGTATACTGGGCTGATTATGATATGGTGCAGGAAGAAATCATGTACCTGTCGAAAGGTGAGGGTTTTGATAAGACACGTTTACCGATCAGTCGCATGTTCAATGAATACTTTGGTGGTAACATGAGTTCTCCGGTGTTCCAGGAATTGAGAGAAGCACAAGGCCTGGCGTATGCTGCTTTTGCATACTATGGCTCGGCTGATAAACCTACAGGCAACGATATGTTCTATGCCTATATAGGAACGCAGGCCGACAAACAACCCGAGGCGATGAAGGCGATGAAAGGTTTGCTTACGAATTTCCCGAGAACAGAAGCCGGCTTTGAAGTAGCACGCAATGCTATACTGAACCAGATAGAGAGTGAGCGCATTACCAAAACGCGTATACTCTTTGATTATGAAACAGCACGCAAGCGTGGACTCGATTATGATATACGTAAAGATGTATATGACCAGGTGCAGAAATTTACACTGGCCGATGTTGAGAAGTTTGCGCAGGATAACATTAAAGGAAAGAACTTTAATATAGTGCTGATCGGTAACAAGAACAAGATCAACTTCAAGGAGCTGAAACAATATGGCGAAGTAAAAGAGCTTTCGCTGGATGAAATATTCGGTTACGAAAAAGTACAGAAGATCGACCTGGAGAAACCAAATCAGTAAGATATAGTATAGTTATAACGAAAATAGCTCTCCGCCCCAGGCGGAGAGCTATTTTTTTTGTGATGCAGGCTCTTGTGAGTATGCTCTAGTATAAACGTACTTTCGTTCTATATCTTCCGCGGAAGTATTCTCGCATCTTTAGTACTTCGCGCGATTTATCGGCAATCCAGAAGGTAGCATAAGCGCCAGGTGCATAG
Source organism: Ohtaekwangia sp. (assembly GCF_036568665.1). GTDB lineage: Bacteria > Bacteroidota > Bacteroidia > Cytophagales > Cyclobacteriaceae > Ohtaekwangia. The sequence continues at coordinate 10,010 of NZ_DATCSD010000142.1, forward strand.
TCGATGCGTAACAACCAGCACGGAACTTTTACGCTGTTGTTCAAAGCAAGGTCTTCTTTTCCTGTAACGGTGAGCAGGTAATAATCCGACTTGGGTGTGCCCGGTTCATAAAAAGCAATCGCGAATTTCTGACCGATCTTTTTAAACGGCAGCAATGGAAATATCTCAAGGTCCATCGGAAACTCAAAGGCCGGAGGATTCAGTGTTACGCTAAAGGTACTATCACGTTTGGTATGGCGCGATGAATCCGGAATAGTAACAACGTTGTTACGAAAGCTATAGGTAAATTTGCCGCGCTTCTTATAGCTGGCATAGTGTGTAAGCGGAGTAAGAGAGGGCAGTTCGCCAGTAGCCTCTACGTGGGCCATCAATGAATCTTTCTGATACCAGTTCCAGTCGAAGTGGTATATCTTTTTGCCAGCTTGCTGTGAGATGCGCACCGAGCGATCCCAGAGGGCAGCCGAACCCAAACGTCTTCCCAAACTATCTTCAAAGAAAACTGCGTACGAGCTTTTCCCCTCGCGAAAAGCAGCCATGTTGAGCTTCAGATTTTTTGTATTGATCGTATCAACCTGCGCCACTGCCGAACCAGCAGCCATACAAACAAGAACCAGTAAAGAAATATACCTCATAGCATCGTTGTTAAAGTGTATGAACCCATTGGTCGCAAACACCCCGCACACGCTACAGATATTTCATAAAAAAATCTTATAACCACTATTTACTTCTTACTCCCGGCTTCTTACTCCTGTATCTCAGCTCCCCCTGCATTCCACTTTCTGCTTTCCACTTAAAGCTTTCTATTTCCACGCTCTTCTCAAAAACCTCAACCAATTTCCGTGCAATACATTCGCTATATCTTCTTCCGAATAGCCGCGCTTCGCCAGCATAGCCGGTATCTTTTGCAGGTCTGCTATAGTTTCGATGTCGTACGGACTTTGTTCTTTGCCAAACGCTCCATCCAGGTCAGAGCCTATTGCTATATGGTTGGCATTACCGGCAAGCTGACAGATGTGATCCATGTGATCGATCAGTTTTTCCAGGCCGCAGTCCATGCTCAAAGGCGTTGATACATTCTTGATCCATTCCGGCACCACCATCCACGCATCCATTACTCCACCAATCACTGCACCGCGGCTGATCAGTTCTTTAATTTGTTCGTCACTAAACTGGCGGTTATGATTTACCAGTGTTCTGCAGTTGTTGTGACTAGCCCATACGTTGCCATGAAAATGATCCATCGCTTCCCAGAAACTATCATCGCATAAATGTGTAGCATCGAGTATGATGTTGAGTCGCTCCATTTCTTTCAGTAAAGCCTGTCCGGGTTTACCCATACCTCCGGTAGCGTTGGTGCCCTGTGCATAACGACCGGGACCATAGTGACCGGGACCGATAGCACGTAAACCGGAATTATAGGCACGCTCTACATAATCAACTGTAACAATAGAGTCTGCACCTTCGAGGCTTAATATATACCCGATCGCTTTTTTATCATTGGGCTTCCCGTTGTTCCATTGCTGCAAATGATTTTCAAGCTGCTGCAGGTTGGTGATCTGCACCATCTCACCGGCTTCTTCCATAGCCTTATACCATGCAAGTTGCGCTTGTGTTTGTGCCCATGCCTGCTCAGGCGAATGCCAGCCCGGTAAATTATTGTCGGGTGCTACATAGCGGGCAATCTGTGTGGCTACCACCAGCCCTATATTTCCTTTTCGCAGTTCTTCAAAGCATACTACACCATTGCCGCGATCGGGTTTATCGGTCATGCCTTTTTCGCGGCTCCGGATTTCGTGTATGGATTTACGATAGTCTCGATTCCATTCCATGGCATTCATGGCCAGGTCTAGATGAGCGTCTATAATGAAAGGTATATTCATGGTTGCAGACTGGTGGTTGGTGGTGTAGTTGTCGGATCTGTTATATATATACTTCGCTATACCGTGATCATGCGGTTGCGTGCGCGCGTAGTCCAGTACTGCTGTACTTCGTGGTTGATCACCACAGCAGCACGATCGTGCAGGGCTACAGTAGGACATACGTGGTAAGGCACACCGTAGAGTACATCGCCTACCTGGTAATTACTGCCGGCAGGTGTTTTCAGAATCATGTGTTCTTCGCTGTGGCCAATAGGTTGCAGGTCGGGAGCGTTGAGAAACGTTACGCGATTAGTCAACGGGTTTTCAGAGGCAATGGCTTTATGCCCGAGGTCGATGCAGATTGTGTTCTCTGCCGGTATAGAGATTACGCGTGTTACCACGAGTGCTGCAAATAAAAAGGGTTGCTCCTGTAATATACCTTTGTAGCCGGTGTCCCAATATATATATGTACCGGGGCTGCACGCTACATCTTTACGTTTGGAGTGTATAGGAAATGTTGGTGTTCCTCCTGCTACAACGGCCGGGCTATTGCCTGTTTGCTGTATAATCTGTTGACGCAGATTCTCCACGGCTGCAAAAGCTTCGTTGCATTTTTGTGTACGCACAGCAAAATCAACATCACGCAGGTGGCCGTCATAAGCGTGTAATCCGTACGCCACGATGCCGGGTAAGGATAATAATTCTTTATAGAGTGCAAGCGCGGCAGCCGGAGTAATACCGGTGCGGTTCATCCCTACATTCAGATCGATATATACTTTGATGGTTGAAGCGTGTTTTTCAAATACATTACTGATGTGGCGTGCGGTAGCTATAGTATCTACCAGGCAGGCAAAAATAGTATTCGGGAATTTCGCTGTGAGTTCTGCCAGGCGTTCGGCTTTCGGGCCAACAGGTTGATAGGCGAGGAGTATATCTTTTGCTCCGGCGTCTGCCAGCATCTCGGCTTCTGCTATAGTAGCACACTTGAATTGTGTTATACCTTCGCTGATCAGCATCTTCGCTACTTCAGGCGATTTGTTCGTCTTCATGTGCGGACGAAGACGCGTAACATCAGGAACAAATGTTTTGAGTATACGAATGTTTTCCTTGATGCGGTCAGGGTATACGGCCAGGGCAGGAGTATCCACCTGCTCAATATTGTTAATAGTAAACCAGTCACTCATGTTCGTTGTTGCTTTAGGCGTTTTTCCATTCCCTCTAAAATCTTCTCGCCTGTAAAAGTAATGATGTAGTCGAAGTTTTTCTCTTTGTTAAATATTAAATCACTGTCCGAGAACTGCTAACAATAAACATAGTTTTGTGTGTGATGTGTTTGGTGATTTCCCTTTGATTAAAAATGTAAAGTTGTTTTTCCCGAAACGATTCGTCCCAGGGCTGAACAGGAATTTTTTTTCTGAAAGATTTTATGAACGATATCAATATCGCGCAATAGCTTCTTTACGTTCATCTTTCAATTGGAGTGCGTAATCAAAACCGCTTGTATTTAATTTGTGAAGCCAGTCACGAAAATCAGAAGGGTGTATGAGTATATCATTACCAAGCATTCTGAATGTTTTTCCGATCAGAGAATTTTTAAGATCGGCATGCAACGCTTCATTAATGGCACTGATATGTATATCTTCTCTGGAAGAAGCTAACCTGTGCAAGTCTCTCAGTTTTTCGATCGCTACAGTTTGCATAGCTAAATATACAATTTATCAGGTGATAATGGAATAGCCATTAATGCAGTTCAAACATAGCCTCAATCTCTACCGGTATATTATCCGGTAGTGAGCCCATACCTACGGCACTGCGCACACCGATACCATTTTCTTCGCCCCATACCTGGGCAAAGAGTTCGCTGCAGCCGTTGATCACAAATGGATGACGTTCAAATTCAGATACAGCGTTAACCATACCCAATACTTTAACAACACGTTTGATCTTGTTGAAGCTTCCGAGGTTTGCTTTTAGTGTGGCCAGTATAGCAAGCCCTACCTGGCGCGCAGCCAGTTTACCATCTTCCATCGTCATATCTTTACCGATACGACCGATGATCAGTGAACCATCTGCCTGCACTGTGCCGTGCCCGGATACATACACGAAATTTCCTACGATGAGAAATGGTTTATATACTCCCAATGGTTTTGGGGCAGGCGGTAATACAAGATTCAGCTCTTCAAAGCGTTGATCGGGTGAGATTGTAGACATAGTGATGAATTGAGCTGAAAAGATAATCAATCCCTGATTACCCCAGCAAACCGATCACCGAAAAGAAATGCGCTGTGCTTCCGGCCAACACAAACAAATGCCAGATGCTGTGATAGTAACGGATTTTATCTTTCACAAAGAAGAATGTGCCTGCTGTGTAAAACACACCACCCAGCAACAGAAACACAAAGCTGGTGAGTGGTATGGCATCATAGAGTTGCTTGAAGATGATAACACCCAGCCAACCCATAATGATATAGAGGATGGTGGAGAGTAATTCTTTTTTACCGGTAAAGAATGCTTTCAATACGATGCCGATAATAGCACATGCCCAGATGAGACCGAACATTGTCCAGCCAATCCAGTTTTGAAGATATAGGCAGAACGGAGTATAGGTGCCTGCAATGAGCAGGTAGATAGACATGTGATCAACCTTGCGGAAAAACAATTTGGCTTTTTCGTGGGTAATGCTGTGATAGAGTGTGGAGGCCATGTATAGCAACACCATTGTTCCGCCAAATACAGAGAAGCTCACGATGTGCCACGCTGTACCTTTTATCGTGGCGAATACTACCAGTAAAACAAGTGCTGCTGCTGCCAGCAGTGCGCCCAGCCCATGCGTTAGGGCGTTGGCCAATTCTTCGCGGTGTGATTTTATAGCACTACTACTCATAATCGTTCATCCAATAAAGTTACCTGGTTGTTGAACGAAATAAGTATACCAAAGATTTCACACAAACTAAATTTTATTGAAGATAATGGATGATCATCACCCCGATCAGTCCACACACCGACACAATGGTTTCCATCAGCGACCACGACTGAATTGTCTGGCGTATGCTGAGGTTGAAATATTCTTTATATAGCCAGAAGCCTGTGTCATTAACATGCGAGAACATAAGACTGCCCGCTCCGATGGAGAGCACCATCAGGTTGGGATCAACGTTCATCGTTGAGAGTAATGGTGCAATTATACCAGCGGCTGTTAGCCCGGCTACCGTAGCAGAACCAACACACACACGAATTAAACATGCAATCGTCCAGCCTAAAACCAGCGGATGTATGTCGAGGCCACTGAGCAATACCGCTATCTGACTGCTTACACCGCTATCGATCAGAATCTGTTTGAGTGCGCCAGCACCACCCATGATCAGCAGGATCATCGCTATATCTTTTACGGCTTCGCCATAGATGTTCATCACCTTTTGCATTTCCATGCCTTGCCCCGTGCCGAGTGTAAACGTAGCCACTGCCAGGGAGATAATCATGACCATAGCCGGATCGCTTACGAACTTCATGATCGCCTGTATACTTTCATTGGTAACTCTCGAAGCAAGAAGTGCTGTGACCGCCAGTAAAATTACCGGCAGGAGCGAAGAGAAGATACTGATGCCAAGTCCTGGCAATTTTTCCGGAGCAACATCGGCTGCATTCTCGAATATTTTTGGAGCAGGCGGATTTATCTTCTTTAAAGTCTTTGAAAATATAGGGCCTGCTATAATAACAGTCGGTAATCCGATCATTACACCGTATAGCAGCGTAGTGCCGATGTTGGCATGAAACTGTGCTACAAGTGCAGTAGGCGAAGGATGGGGCGGCAGAAAACCATGCGTTACAGAAAGTGATGCCAGCATGGGCAAGCCTATATATACTGCTGGTAATTTATAGCGGAGCGCTACCGAAAAAATGAGCGGCACAACCAATACAAATCCTACATTGTAGAACAATGGTATACCAATGATAAAACCGGTAAACATCAGCGCCCACTGTATATATCGTTCGCCAAAAAGCTTTACCATATACGATGCGATCTGCTGTGCTGCACCACTATCGGCTACCAGTTTGCCTAACATGGCTCCGCAGGCAATAACAATTACCAGCGAACCGAGCATATCGCCTATACCTTTCTGGATAGAGGTGGTGATTGTTGCTATAGGTATACCCAGCAACGCACCTGCCAGGGCCGATACAACCAGGAAGGCCAGGAACGGATTGATCTTGAACATCGAGATCATCACGATGAGCAGAACGATGCAGAAGAATATAGTTAGCAGTGGATGATCGCCTGTGTCACCAACAATGCGAAATATTCGCAGCGTAAAGTAAAGTGCTGTGACCAATACTGTGGAAAGCGTGCTGACTACTTTATTTACCTTGAATTGCCAGAGCAGTATGACCAGCAGGAGTATACAGAACAATACAATGATCATCGTTGAGCGCGGGTTTAGTGATTGGTTTGCCAACGAAGCTAAGGAAAAATGTGTTTACGTGTTTATGTGTTCAGGTGTTTATGTTGGTGGTTCACAACTTTGATGAACGGCTATAGGAGAAATGGAAGGTATATATAGATGCATATTGGAGACTGTGGCAGTCTCCATTACTATAGCAGGCAACGTATAGATGAGAGTATCTTAGAATTTATCGGGTACCTGTACGATGCGCACCACGATCTCGTGCGGATCACCGTCTTTATCGAGCAGGCTGAAACGAACCATGGGGTTATCTTTGCGGGTGTTGGTCTCTACATGAATTACCTGGTTATCCTGCAGGTGTTTTTCAATTTCCTTCTGAAGGATATATAGCGCATTTGCGAAATCAACTTCCAGCGGACTCGGATTATAAGAGGCGGTCTTCATGGTTTGGAGCAGTTATCAGTTAATCGTTATCAGTTAATCGTTACACGTTACTGGTTAATGATTATCCGTCTTTACGAATAACGATTAACTTATAACGGACAACGTATAACGGTCTACCACCTGATCAGCGCAGAGGCCCAGGTAAAGCCACTGCCGAAGGCGGCTAAACAAATTAAGTCATTTTCTTTGATTTTACCTTCAGCCCAGGCTTCGCTGAGGGCTATTGGTATAGAAGCCGCTGTGGTATTGCCATAGCGCATAATGTTATTATATACCTGGTCGTTGCTGAGCGCCAGTTTCTCCTGTATATATTGGCTGATGCGCAGGTTGGCCTGGTGCGGCACCAGCAGGTTTATAGCTTCTTTGGTAAGCTTGTTGGCATCGAGTGCCTCCTGAATTACTTCCATGAAACGAACCACTGCATGTTTAAATACCTGGTTCCCGTTCATCACTACTTTAAATGTAGAAGTATCGGTGATCTGCTCGGGTTGTCTTTCTTTATGCGGGCGACTGCTACCCGGATCTTTTACATATAGCTCTTCAGCAAAGGTGCCGTCTGAGTGAAGATGCGTTGATAATATACCGGGCTTATCAGAAGGCTGAAGTATAACAGCACCGGCACCATCGCCAAAAATTACGGCTGTATTTCTTCCGCGGGTAGATATATCCAGCGCGGTAGATTGAATTTCGGCTCCTACTACGAGTATCGTTTTATACATACCCGTTTTGATAAACTGATCGGCCACCGAAAGTGCATATATAAATCCCGAGCATGCGTTACGGATGTCGAGCGCTGCGATCTTGCCATCGAGACCTAATTCACGTTGCAACAACACTCCTGAACCCGGAAAGAAATAGTCCGGTGTAATAGTAGCAAATACAATGAAATCTATATCTGTTTCCTTAAGCCTGGCGCGTTGCAAGGCCATGCGTGTAGCCTTGGCAGCCATGTTGGCAACAGTATCTTTCTCCGGATTCATCCAGCGTCTTTCATGAATACCGGTACGCTCAACGATCCAGTCGTTGTTGGTATCCATAACAGTAGAAAGATATTCGTTGGTGATGACATTGTCCGGAACGTGATGGCCAAGGCCGACAATTTTAGAGTAGCGCATTCGATTGAACTTTAGCGAGCGCAAAGGTAGTGAATAATTA
>NZ_DATCSD010000143.1:0-11256 GCF_036568665.1 Ohtaekwangia sp.
GGATATACACCTGTATAATGCAGGTATAGAAGATCCGCTCAGCCATGGCGATATTCGCTTTGTGTGGTTGTTTGGTGCCATTGCTATATTTATACTATTGCTCGCGTGTGTCAATTTCATCAACCTGTCTACGGCCAAATCGGCTAATCGTGCCAAGGAAGTAGGACTTCGAAAAACAGTGGGTTCATTCCGTAGTAACATTATCAGTCAGTTTTTGGTAGAGTCACTGCTATATAGTTTCTTCTCGTTTGCTCTCGGGATTTTTATCGCGTGGATGTTGTTGCCATACTTTAATGTGCTGGCGGCAAAACTCCTGGTATTTCCGTGGCAGCAATGGTGGTTTATACCCTTGATGATTGGCGCTTCATTTTTGGTAGGCATTGTAGCTGGTATATATCCTTCCTTCTACCTGTCATCGTTCAAGCCCATACAAGTGCTGAAAGGAAATATAAGCCGTGGAAGTAAAAACTCTTCCACGCGAAGTGTGCTGGTGGTATTTCAGTTTACCACATCGATCATTCTCATCATCGCCACCTTTATTATATACCGGCAGGTGGAATATATACTTAACAAGAAAGTAGGCTTTGAAAAAGACCAGGTGCTGGTTATTCAGGGCACCAATACCTTGGGCGATAAAGTAAAAACATTCAAAGACGAATTACTGCAGCTATCGCAGGTGAAACATGTTACGGTAAGTGATTATTTACCGATACGCGGCACAAAGCGAAATGGTAACGGCTTTTGGAATGATGGCAAGCAAAAGGAGGAGAAATCTATAGGTGTGCAGATATGGCAGGTTGACCCGGACTATATCACCACCCTCGGGATGAAGATTGTTGCCGGAAGAGATTTTGTAAAAGACATGGTTTCTGATTCTGCCTCCATTATCATAAACCAGAAAATGGCGCACGACCTGGGCTTGAAAGATCCCATTGGTAAACGTGTAGCCAACTGGCGCTCCTATACAGTAGTAGGCGTAGTGGAAGATTTTAATTTCGAGTCGATGCGAAACGAGATCGGTCCGCTGTGTTTTGTATTGGGAGATAGTCGCAATATAATTTCAGCCAAAGTAAACACGAAAGATATGGCCGCTACATTGGCATCCGTTGAAGCGATCTGGAAAAAAGTATCGCCCCATCAACCGATCCGCTATACATTTCTGGATGAAAGTTTTTCCAGAATGTATGATGATGTGCAGCGCATGGGCCGCATCTTTACCAGCTTTGCTATACTCGCTATTATAGTGGCATGTCTTGGTTTATTTGCACTCTCTGCCTTTATGGTAGAGCAGCGGGGCAAGGAGATCAGCATACGCCTGGTATTGGGCGCATCGCTCAAGAGTATATTTAATTTACTTACCCTGAACTTCCTGAAACTGGTGCTCATCTCTATAGTAATTGCCGCACCCGTTGCCTGGTATATGATGCAAAAGTGGTTAGAGGATTTCTCGTACCGAACGGAGATCACCTGGGATATATTTGTTCTGGCCGGCATTATGTCGGTGTTGATTGCACTGCTCACGATCAGTTATCAATCAATACGCGCAGCACTGGTTAAACCCGTGAACAACCTGCGGTCTGAATAACAATAACATCGTTAGGTATAAGGTTAGGTATAAGAGAAAACGGGAGGCGAGGGGTCGCCTCCCATCACTTTTTAAATCCCTCGCCGAAGGAGAGGATTTAGGTGAGGTTATTTCACCACGATCCTTGTACCTTCGCTATGACTGCTAAACTCCGGAGCATACATGCTTTGTATAGTAGTGATGCCATTGGAGAAATTGCCTTTGTTGGTTACGCGCAAGTCGTATTCAAATACATATATACCCTGCTGCATATTGTCGAAGAAGAAATTGGTGGAAGCATCTTTAGTGCTTTGGTAATAGCCCAGGCCTTCCTGCCATTTATAGGTTGAGAGTACATCAACCGGTTCGAGGCCAGCGGCACGCAGGTCTTTCATGTGCAGAAATTCCATCGGGCGATCGGCTTTCAGTTCAATGCGTATCCGTAATAGTGCGCCTACTTCCAACGGCTGGTTAACATTCACTTCGGTGAGTAATTCTCCCGTATCTGTATTTTTTACCAGGAACACTTTTTTGCTCAGCGCCAACGGTGTGGCTGCAGGCGTAATCTTGTCGAGGTCTTCAAAGTATTGCCAGTATAAACCGGCCCACGCTATACCATCATCCTTCTTGGCTAAAGTAACTTCTCCCATTGCGGGTGTTACTTCATTTTCTTTCCACACGCGTTTAAAGTAGCCGGTACCGGCTTCAGTCTGTTTGGCATCCGGTGTAATTTTTTTATTGCCAACAGTAACATCTACCTGCTTATCGATCGGCAACCAGTCTGTTCCGGTAAGCAGCAGAGCGTATACCGCCTCCGTTGTTTCTTTGGTTGTTTTCCATTGACTGGTTTGTTTGTTCTTGAGCAGCCATACGCGAAGTTCGTCCACCGTCTTTATGTCCTGTGGATCAATTTCAGCAAATGCTTCGATCAACAACGCCTGTGTTTCAACGGGAGCTTCATACCAGAACCATCCGGCTTTGTTCTCTTTCCAATACATACCCAGCTCTTCGCTTACGATGCTGTTCTCTTTCAGCGAGCGCAAAATGTTTTTGGATACTGTAGTGTTCTGATCGCGATGCTGGATCAGGGCGATCATACCTTTGGAATATAAATTGAAGTCGAGCCAGTATTGTGCACTTTGTGTCTTGTAATAGTGCACAGCTTCCTGGGTCTTCCAGTCAAAAGGTATATCCGGGAAAAAACTGCGCATGTACAGGTAGTGAACGTGGTGATTATATATATTCCGCTGGCTGATATACTCTTGCACGAGCCTGTTTCCTTCGGTGGGTGATGAGGCTTTGATCCGCATGTTGTCTGCTGTTTTCTGTAATTCATTATAGTCGCGAACAATTTGCTGATCGAGAAATTTAACGGCCTTACGCATCATGTCAGAAGCAGCGTTATCGGCTGTTACCACGTTCAGATGTTTCAGATGGCCATAGCTTGAAGCAATGTGTTGTGTAATATAGGTGCTTGCTTCGCGGCTGCCACTAAACCACGGAAAACCTCCGTTGCCCATTTGCATCTCCTTCAGTTTGTTAATTGTTGATTGCCACTGATCTTTCATCGTATTGAGATCGAAGAGTAATGCTACCCGCTTCTTTTGTTCCGTTTCACTCTCGGCATCACGCAGCCAGGGTGTTTCCTGTATGATAATCGATTTCAGCTCAGGGCTCTTCTCCAGGTTGCTGATCAGTGCACCAGACGATGACCATTGATTGAATACTTCTTTGATCTTCGGTGTGCTGTTCAGAATGTGTGTAGCCAGTGCGTTGGCATAGAAACGTGAAAAAGTCTGCTCAGCACATTCGTGCGGAAACTCCATCAGGTATGGCAAGGCCTGTATAGCATACCACGCAGGGTTAGATGTTACTTCTAATGTAAGTTGATGGTGTTGCAGTGTAGGAGAGTGTGTAGTCCTTAGTTTGTCGAGTGTAAATGTTTTGGTTTGTCCGGAGCGCACATACATTGGCAGCGACTCTGTTACCAGTATGCGGTTGGATAATACCGGCAACGCATTTTGTTCGCCATCGCTAAAGTTACCGGCCTTGGCTACTACTTTATATTGCACAGCATCTATACCGGCAGGCACTTTTAATCGCCACGATACTTCAGTATTTCCTTTTGCATTGATCCGGAACGTTTGGTTACGCACTATATTTCCAAAGGCCTGATCGGCTGATGCACCGGTTATAGCATTGGATAATTGCAGCGCAATTTTTCCATTCAGCGTTTTACCGGAAAGGTTGGCAATCTTTACCGAGAATGTAATTTCATCATTCACGCGCAGAAAGCGTGGCGCGTTGGGAGTAACCATCAATTCTTTTTGTGTTACAGCCTGCAGCGTTTTGGTCGTGGTGAGTAAATTTTTTGTATGAGCCAGCAGTTGCAGCTTCCAGCGTGTAAGCGACTCCGGTGTAGTGAATGTGAATTGTATCTTTCCCTCGTCATCCGTAGTAAGATGTGGAAAGAAGAAAGCAGTTTCATTAAAGTTCTTGCGTGCATTTACTTTGGCAAGTTCTTCGTCCATTTTCTTCTGACCCGACTTGGTGCTGATAATGATCACGCCATTGGCAGCGCGTGCGCCATACAGCGCCGTAGCGTCTGCTCCTTTTAATACCTGTATATTTTCCAGATCACTTTGATCGATCTGCGATGACTCTACAATAACACCATCTATAACATAAAGTGGTTTGGCATCTCCATTCAGTGTAGAGGCTCCACGAATTACAATGCGTGCATTACCACCACCGGGCATATTGGTAATTTGTACGCCTGCTGTCTTTCCCCCGAGAGAAGCAAATACAACATCGCTTTCCTGAGTAGTTTCAACTACCATTGCCTGACTGCCCACCATCTCTCGCTTCATTACCGTTGTGCCATATCCCGTTACCACTACTTCCGATAAGGCCATCACTTCTTCTTCCATCAATACATTAATGGTGTTCTTACGGCCCACTGTTGCTTCGGCGGTAGCATAACCAATAAAGCTATATATCAGTATATCATCCTTGCCGGCTTCTACTATATAGCTTCCGTCAGCGTCGGTAGTAGTGCCGGTAACGGTACCTTTTACAACTATATTTACTCCGGGCAATGGGTTCCCGTTACTGTCGGTGATTATACCATAGATATAGCCTTCTTTTCGCTGTCGGCTGTTTGCCATGCTTACTTTGGATGGATTGGCCGGATCGGGCCCTACTATATATAGCCGGCTCAGATATTGGCGGTTGGTATAATGGCTGTTGGTGATGTTAAATCCAAACCATTCGAAATGATCATATTGTTGATGAGGTATAACGCGGGAGCGATAGGGTATAACACGACTGTTGAGCGTAAAGGCTGTGGTACCAAAACTGTGCGAGCTGTTTGTGCGGTAGCTGCTATAGTAACGTTTTTCTTGTATCGGGTTAAATGACCACGCATGTGGTTTGAACTGATCGAGCGAAGCATCGTACATGGAAGCCAGCACTTCTGCTTCTTTCCTGGACGACTCATCTCCTTTGATGGTGAAGCTCCACATTTGTCGGGAGTCCGGTTGCAGTTTGTCTTTGAATGTGGCCGTTTCAATTTCTATGTGCTTGCGTTCCGATGTAACGGATAGCTTTTCATTGTCGGATAGAAATACATTATAAACAGCAGCACTCACATGAACCACAAAGCCTTCGTCAAGACCTTCGGTAACCGGTATTGTGAATGTAGTAGTGCTGGCAGAAAGATGTTCTGTAAAAGTTTTTACAATCGTGTTGTTGCGCTCAAAACATACGGTAACATATATATCCGGTGCAGCAGATCCTATCTTGATCTTGGCCAGATCGCCTACGCGATAACTGGATTTGTCAGCCTCAAGCAACAGGAGCTGGTTATCGGCAACGGCACGGCTACCGGTTTCAAATACGGTGAACGTATGTCTATCGTTGATCGTCATACCGGCAGCATCAGTAGAAGTAAGCTCCATCACATAACGCCCCAGGGGCCATGCAGTGTTTGTTTTAAATTTTACTTCTTTAGATTTAGCAGTATTGAACGGAGCGCTGAACATCAGCTTGCCTTTCTCCCATTTGGATGGATCACTTTGATCTTTGTAGGAGTCGTGCGGGAAGAGTGCTTTGAATTCTTCTTCACTTAATGATGGAGTGTCGGGAGATGTCCACGGCCGCGGACGAACCGGTGTTTCCGGTGATTGCAGTTTGTAAATATATACTGTGCCTTGTGCGGGTATAAATTCACCGTTCAGGTTTTCGGTTACGACCGTAATAGTATTCTCCGGAATTTTTCGGTCGATGAGTGTGGCTGCCTGGAGCGTAGCCGAAAGCGTGTGGTAGCCTACCCGTACCGTTGTAGAAGTGCTTCGCGTTTCGCCATTGATGTCGATAACATCGGCTGTTACCTGGTACTCAAATACAGGGCGATCTTCTTTTGTTGACGATTCGCTTGGAGTAGCCGGAAAGTTAATGGAGAATTCACCACTCTTGTCTGTTATCGTTTCGCCTATCGCGATTTCGTCATCTTCACCGGATTCGTAACGATTATACCAGCGCGTGTATCGAACGGTGCGCTTCACTCTGTAATTTACTTTTGCCCCGCCAACTTTCGCCCCGCTAAAAGATATAGCAGTTCCTTTTACGGTTACGGTATCCTTTACCCGGAAGATTTCTTTTACCGGTTTGAAAGATGCTTCAAACGTTGGACGTTTATATTCTTCTACCGAGATCTCCAGGGTTTGATAGTCAAAGTCATAGTCATCATAAAATTCAGTGTCTTCAGAATCTTCATCAGCATACAGGCTATATTCTCCTGTTAACCCGGAAGCCGGTAATTTAAACTCTCCGCTAAACGAACCGAAAGCATTTGTTTTGAGTCTGAGCGAACCTACCTCTTTCCCGTTCACATCTTCCAGAAATACTTCTACATATTCACCGGGAGCTACCGTTGATTTTTTACCCTTCGTTTTAATAAGTATACCTTTAAAATATACGATTTGTCCTGGCCGGTAAATACTGCGATCGCTAAACATGAACGAACGCGCAGTAAGTTCTTCTTTGTCGTTATTTTGGTTGTACGACCCGTATATATAGTAACCGCCAAAATCAGCATGATCTTGCTGATAATTCACCGTTATACTGGCCTGGTATGAATCATGACCATCTTTCTTTATTTCGAAAAATCCGTTCTTGTCTGTAGTGAAGTTTAAGATGATTGGTGTAGAATTATCATTTCCTGTAGAGAGCAACTGTACATCCGCTCCGTTAATCGGTTTGCCATTGTTACGATCCACCACCTGGTAACGATAGGCGTCCTGCGATATATTTTCAAGCAAGGCCAGGTTGGTTACTTGTATAATAGCATAGGCAAAGGTTCCTGTACCCGTTGTTGCTGAATCAGCAGGTACTTGCGCCAGAAGTATATATTTGGATGGCGGCAACTTAGGCACAACAATTTCAGTACTGTGTTCCTGGTAGTCGTGCAGATCGCGAAGATTTGCCTGCCAAGCAGCGGTTGGTGTGATTTTTTCCAGTGCCGTCAGTCGCAAAGAATCTTTCTCCATATTGCGGAATTGATATAAAAACTCTTCGGTAACAGCAAATGCCTTGCACGATAACTGGTTAGTGTTAGTATACTCTGCCCGAATGCGCGAGGGCGTGTTTACTGGTATATATAGCTCGGTTCTTAAATCAAGATGAGGGTGGCGAATAATATTTTTCAGGGCGAGACATTTTTGTGCGCCATCGCTGGCAGGGAAGCGTGCTATCGCCTGGTTGCATACATTAACCGCTTCACGTTTCTTGAATTGTTTTGCCGGTGCTTCGGGTTTATAATTGTTTCCATCCGCATAAAAAATAGAAGCGATAGCAAAATCGACCAACGTAGAGGCCGGATGTTTTTGATAGACCGACCGAAGTTGTTCCAGTGCTTTCATATGCAGGTCAGTGGCGTTTTCAAATATACCCATTGTGGCTATCCAGTTTAGGCGATCGACCTCAAGGTCGATATAGGCGCTCGTATCTTTTGCAGTTTTATGAAACCGGAGCAATGCCTGGTATATTTTAAGTGCCTGCAGTTGCGTAGATGAACTGTCGGGCGCATGAATGGTCATGCTCTCAAACTCGTTGAAGTAACGAATGTCTTTAATATACATCGGCCTGGTATATTTGCTAAGACCGCTTTCACCTGATGTATAAAAATCCAGTGCGTTGTGGGCGATCAGGTCGTATACCGTAGGCCGGTATAATCGCGAGCCTTCACCCTGCAGGATAATGTCGTTTAGCGAAGCGAGACTTATAGCAGTGAGTTGAGGTACATCCTGCATCGAATGCTGGAGGTAGTGGTGTATCTCTTTAAACATCGCGTCAGCATCCCAGGTGCGGAAGTCTTCATTTACTTTTGTCTCTGTTCGCGATCGATCGTAATATTTCCAACGATTTTGCTGAAAGTACTGCCAGTAAATATCGGCCAGCAGCGACTCCAGTATATTTCGAAGTGGCGCCTTGCTTACAGCAATTTCTTTCTTGAATTTCTGAACGATGTGCAGTTCAGCATCTTCCTGTAACGTAAGCGCAAACTTGGATTGATATAAAAGTGCACGGGTAACCTGCGGTATATTCTTATCGCGCTTCGCCCGGTTATACAGCGAATCGACTACCTTGAGAGCCGACTTCGTCTGTTCATTCATTTCATAACGATATACATCACTCCAGAGCCTGGAATAGACATCGGATTGCGCCAACACCTGGGCGCATCCCCAACACAGCATAAAACTCAACGACAGTAAAACAGATTTCATAAGCGTAGGTTGTGTAGAACGATGGTAAGATGCCGAATGCGGCATAATTCCATAAGTAAAAGAGAAAAAATCTCGTTGATATTCCGGGCAAAAGACTCTCTGTTAAATTATTTATATTATTCATTCACTGTGCAACTGGTGCTGCTTATTTTGAAAGTATTTTTGATATTATTGCCCACGTGAACTTCTCTGCTGTATGAATTTTTCTGAAGAACAGATACTGGCCCTGGCTCCTGATGAATCGTCTAAAAAATCAGGTAAGGAACTGGCGAATGCATCCAAGTGGGTAAAGCGCGAAGTAAGTGAGCGTGCCTTGTGGGGCGAGTGTCAGGGAAGTGGAAAGCTTCCGTATCAAACCCAGATCGACCTGGTAAATGTAGCCTTCAAGTGTTCGTGCCCTAGTCGTAAGTTTCCCTGCAAGCATGGCCTCGGGTTGATGCTGCTATATGCCCGCGATAAGAAAATTTTTACGGCTGCTGCTGAACCGGATTGGGTAACGGGGTGGCTGGATAAACGCACCGATCGCGAGGAGAAAAAAGCAGAGAAGAAAGAAAAAGAAAAGAAGGCAGATCCGGCAGAGCAAGCCAGGCGGCAGGAGAATCGCATGAAGCGTGTGGAAGATGGCATGGCCGATCTGCGTCTCTGGATAAAGGATATTGTGCGTAACGGTCTGCTAAATATACCGGGTAAAGATGCATCGTACTTTGAAAACATGGCGCGAAGAATGGTCGATGCGCAGGCATCGGGTCTTGCAGCAATGGTGCGTGCGCTGCGCGATATAAATGTATACCAGGATGGTTGGCAATCACTTTTTCTGGATCAGATCATTCGTATATACTTAGCCCTCGAAGGATTCCCGCGCATGGATATACTTTCGGGCGACTTGCAGGATGAACTGAAGACGTTGATTGGGTTTACCCAGAACCAGGATGAACTTCGAAGCGTGACTGGTATACGCGACAACTGGTTTGTATTATCGAAGAGTACGGAGAAAGAAGATAACCTTACCACCGAACGCAACTGGTTATATGGCAGTACATCGCAACGCTATGCCTTGATATTGCAGTTTTATGTTCGCGGGCAATTACCCGAAGTAAACCTGTTGCCGGGTTCGAGCATCGATGCCGAGCTGGTATATTTCCGCGGAGCAAATCCGTTTCGGGCACTCATACGCCAGCAGTTTGGTGTAAACAATAATGCCATTATCAGCGGACTAAAAGATTGGAGTGAAGCAGCGGCATTTACAAGTGCTATACATACAGCCAACCCCTGGGCCAGTAGCCTGCCCGTTATTGTAGAAAATGTAGTTCCTGTAAAGGCAGCACATCAGTGGTTGCTGAAAGATGCGGGTGGTAAAGGTGCGTGGATCACACAAGAGGCACATAATTTATGGAAGCTGTTAGCGGTGAGTGGCGGTAAGCCGTTGCATGTTTTTGCTGTCGGCAACGAAAATACTTTTGAACCTTTAGGAGCCTGGATGGATAACCAGTATACTTTACTTGCATGAAATTCTGGGAAGAAATAATTAATCGTGCATCACTTGGCAGTACGCGACAACCGCTTCGCACCAGTGATATACCTGAATATATAGCAGGCGAATTAGTACTGCAGGATTCGCAGGATGCTGAAGAGGATTTTTTGCGTTTTGCTTCGCTGGCGTATCAATACAGACAGGGCGGATCGCAGCCTCCCGATTTTCAAACAATAGTACAGCCGGTAGCAGCAGAAGAAACGAAGGCGTATTGCACTGCGCTGGCCGGAAATATACTATATACTATTCTCGCAGAAGAGCATCAGCCTTTTTTGGAGTTGTGGCTCTCACAATGCGCTTCGAAAGGTTTATGTGTACCACCAGAGATAGTACCTTCTTTGCTGGATATAGCGGCACGAAGAAAAGAACTTCGCAAGCTTGTTATGGAGGTATGCGGTAATCGCGGTGTGTGGCTGACGTTGCTGAATCCTGCATGGAATTTCTTTTCATCAACGCAAGATCAGCAAGCTATATGGGAAACCGGTAAACCGGAAGAGCGAAAAGAATTACTGCGCGAGTTGCGTAAACAAAATCCTGCAGAAGCCATCACACTTCTTCAAACAACCTGGGCCAGCGAAGGCGCCAATGAAAAAGCAGCCTTTCTGGATATACTCAAAGTAAATCTTTCGGCAGCAGATTTACCCTGGCTTGAAGCACTGAAAGAAAAAGGGCAGAAAGTAAATACGGCTGTATTGGAACTAATGAAGCTGATCCCTGCATCGTCTGTTGTACAGCAATATCAGGCTATACTAAAAGATACCGTGACGATCAAAACCGGTAAAGCTTTATTGGGGATGATCAATAAATCAACGCTAAGTATAGATGAAACGGTTGCTATTCCCGAGCCTGTATTTAAAACCGGTATCGATAAATTAAGCAATAGCAAGAATGTATCCGATGGGCAGTATATACTGGTTCAGCTTATATCAGCAGTGCCACCTGCATTCTGGAACGATCACCTGCAGCTTCCGGCAGAAGAAATTATAGCACTGTTCAGAAAAGAGAAGCATACTGCTTTTTATATGCCGGCACTTGCTCTGGCAGCTGTGCGGTTTCAGGATCATGCCTGGATCAAAAATATACTTGACCGCGGGGGAGATGTGATCGATAGTTCTATCATCATGCTGCTGGGCGCGTTGCCGGCTGCCGATCGTGAACGGTATGCTATCAAATTCTTTGACCAGAAACCGGCTGAGGTCATTATGCTGATGCAACAGAGCGACCGTGAATGGAGCCTGGAGCTGGCACGAAAAATACTTCGACACACAGCCAACGAGGTATATATCTATAACCGGGCTTTCTATCGGCCGGCTTCGGTATATATACCCGTGGAAATATTATCGATGCTGGAATCTTTTAATCCCGCAGACGAACAG
>NZ_DATCSD010000144.1:0-10862 GCF_036568665.1 Ohtaekwangia sp.
TCGCTGCAGATTCTGTCAAGCCAGCCTATACCGAGCAATACCGACCAGCGTATCATTTTTCGCCTGCACAAAACTGGACGAACGATCCTAATGGCCTGGTATATTTCAAAGGTGAGTACCATCTATTTTATCAATACAATCCTTATGCGAATGTATGGGGACACATGAGCTGGGGCCATGCCGTAAGCAATGACTTGCTGCATTGGGAGCACTTGCCGGTGGCGTTGCGTGAATATACCGACAAGGTTTCGGGCGATAGTATCATGATCTTTTCCGGAAGCGCTGTTGTTGACAGCGCCAATACTTCCGGATTTTTTAAGAATGGCGAAGGCGGTATAGTAGCCATGTATACTTCGCACGTTCATAAGAATAATCAGCAGCTTTTGCAGCATCAGAGTATAGCCTATAGCGCAGATAAAGGAAGAACATTTACCCGTTATGAGAATAACCCGGTGCTGGATAAAAAGCTGAAAGATTTTCGTGACCCCAAAGTATTCTGGTATGCACCGGGACAGAAGTGGATTGTGACGGTAGTTATACCGGATAAATTCAAGGCGCAGTTCTATGAATCGAAAGATCTGAAAGAATGGAAACTGCTCAGCGAATTTGGTCCAATAGGTGATACGGCAAAGATATGGGAATGCCCCGACCTGGTAGAGGTACCGTTGCTGGATAATCCAACGAAAAAGAAATGGGTGCTTCTTATTTCCAACTCGCATCCGCAAGGGCCAGCGTATGTAGGCATGCAATACTTTGTCGGTAATTTTGATGGAAAGAAATTTATAGCCGAGAATCCCAAGCAATACCCGCTATACCTGGAGTATGGAAAAGATTTTTACGCTGCGGTAACGTTCAATAATATACCACAGCGCGATGGCCGCACGATCCTGTTAGGCTGGGCCAACAACTGGGCTTACGGACAAGCTATACCTACGCATCCATGGCGCAGTGCCATGACACTACCGCGTGAAATATACCTGCGCAATACACCGGCTGGCTATCGCATTGTACAAAGACCTGTGAAGGAGCTGCTCACCTTGCGTGGCGATAGTATACCATCCGAACTGTTAGGGAAAGTTTTTCCGGAAACATCCTTTGAAATTGAATATGAGCTGATAGAAAGCACATCATCTCACGTTGGGTTGAAAATAGTTACCGGTAAAAACGAAGAGTCAGTTATAGGATATGACCGGAAGAAAAGTGAAGTATATTTCGATAGAACAAGATCGGGGAATGTAGCCTTTCACACAGCATTTGCCAGTGTTGAGCGAGTGCCTGTAAAATTCCAGCAGGGTAAATTAAAGCTGCATGTTTTTGTAGATAACTCCATCGTTGAAGTATATATCAACGATGGAGAACAAGTTATTACCGATCAAATATTTCCTACATCTACGGAATATAGCCTGCAACAATTTTCGGAAGGCGGCAATGCTACTACCCATATTCAGGTATGGAAAATGAAGTCGATTTGGTTGGAATAATTTATTTCAAAACGATCTTTTCAATACGCTTTAATCGTTTATCAAATTCATCAATCCGGTCTATTTTCTTGGTAAATTTTTCGATGGTGCCTGCCAGCTTCATGTTTGTAAGCCGTGCTTCAGCCATTTCTAAATTGGTTCGTTCCTGTAGTTTAGCTTGTTTCACCATGATGTGCTCCAGGCTATTCACAGTACGTTCCAGCTTTACATGTGATTGTGATAATTTGTCTATAGTAGGCACGAGCTCAGGCATCAACTCTGTGAGCTGCTCAACTTTCTCTTCGAGGCGCATAACGTTTACTTTATGGATTGATTTAGTCATTGGGCTATCCAAATATAGTATAAATCAACCAACTTTTACCGGCTCGCGATGCCCCACCCAGGTGAAACGCTTCGTTACATACTCAGGATTGGTAAATGAAGCATTGCCTGCGGGGTTGCCTCCTGTAACGTGGAAGTCAGAGAACGCGGCATTCTGATTCATATATATACCACCTATAAGGTTAAATGAAACAGGTGTAGCGGCCAGCGCCATTTCATCGGCGATCTTTTCTTTTATAGCAGCGTCAGTAGTATAGGCTCCGCACGATATAGCTCCGTGATGCAGCGCCATTTCCTGTGCTAATGCTATACTTTGATCGGTGTTTTTTGTTTTGATCAGCAACGCGATCGGCCCGAACAATTCTTTGCTGAATATATCTTTCCCCGATGCATCCACCTCTACAATTACCGGTGTGGCTACACGTGCGTTCTTGAACAACGGGTTCTCAAACGTGCGAGACTTCAGCCATACTTTGCCCGGTAATTTTTCTGCGTTCGTAACACGTTCGCAGGTAAGTTTACTTTGCACCGCACCCAATACAAAAGGTCCGGCTTTCGGATTGTCTACGATACCGTTAATGTTGTCGACAAGTTTTTGTGCAAAGGCATCGAAGGAAACTATACCGGCCGGGGTCTTTATACCGTCTGCAGGTATATAAAAGTTTTGAGGTGCCGTACACATCTGTCCGCTATAGAGAGCAATGGAGAACGCGAGGTTCGCAGCTGCTTTATCGATATCATCTGCCGAATCGAGTATAACAGAGTTTACACCGGTCTTCTCGGTAAATACAGTTTTACCCGTTAACGTCTCCAGGTAACTTCCAAAAACAGAGTTGCCAGTGAAGTCGATCAGTTTTACATCAGCATGTTCTGCCAATGCTTTTGCCAAAGGTTTATCGACAGTATCAACAGCCAACTGACAGATGTTGATGTCAAGATTATTTTCGGCTAATACTTTTTGTATCTCGGCTACTACAATAGCCATGGGTAATATAGCTCCGGGGTGAGGCTTTACGATTACAGCATTACCTGTGATCAGACTTCCATATATACCGGTAACAGAATTCCAGGTGGGGAAGGTAGAGCAGCCTATTACAACGGATATACCTTTGGGTACAGCTCTCCATTCTTTGTTGAGTTGAATGTTAAATTTACCCATTGGTTTATCCCACACCGTTTTGGAAGGGAAGCGTTGCAACTCTTCGTAGCCTGCTGCAATGGCTTCGAGTGCGCGATCGGCAGCATGCGGGCCCGATGCCTGAAATGCCATCATATACCCTTGCCCGGTGGTATGCATAGTAGCATACGCGATCTCAAAGAATCGTGCTTTGATACGCTCGAGCGATTCAATCAATATACCAGCGCGATCGTCTGCTGAAACTTTTCGCCAGGTGTGAAAAGCTTTGCCTGCACGCTCTGTTAATGTTTGTACTGAGAAGTATGGATACAAAATTTTCAGAGGCTCTTGCAGGTAAGGTGATTCTTCCTGACCAATCCAATCTTCCGGACTGGTTTGTTTCAGTTCTTCGAATTTCTTTCCAAGCGATGCTTTAAATTTTGCCTGCGCGTCTGCGTCTGCCGTTTCACCGTATACCGCAGGCGTTGGCTGCTCCGGATATTGTGCAAAGAAAACGCGATCGTGCAACGCTTTTATAGCATTGTTAATAACTGACTTGTGCTTTTTGAAAAGTGACATAACGCTGGTTGTTTAAGTGGTCTCTTATGGGTTAATGATCTTTACTTTATTGTTGCGAACCGAATACTTTTTTCAATAGCTCGGTAGTGCGTGCAACAGGATCCTGACGGACTTTCTTTTCTTCATCGGCAATCAACAGGAATAAACCGTCCATAGCTTTGGTCGTAGCATAATCATTCAGATCAGGATTTACTTTTTCTACCAATGGAATGCGGTTATACTGTGTAACAATATCGCTATAGTATTTTGTGGCGTTTACCTTGTTCAGTGAGTTGGCAATAACGGGTTGAAATTTTTCGCGTAGCTGTGCCGTTGTGGTACGCTTCAGGTATTCGGTAGCCGCATTTTCTGATCCACGCAAAATTCCCCACGCATCCTGTATCGTCATTTGTTTAATAGCATTTATGAAAATAGGTTTTGCTTCTTTCGCTGCATCTTCTGCTCCGCGGTTCAGGGTCATCACAAATTTATCTACCTCGCTTCCGAGTCCTACCTGGCGAAGTTTGTCTTCCACTTTCTTTACATCCGGAGGAAAAGGAATTTTGATACGCGGATTTTTAAAATAGCCATCGAGTTGCGAGGCAAGATCCGATCCGTTCGATATACCTTTCACAAGAGCTTCCTTTAATCCTTCGCCTACTTCCGCAGTAGTTAAAGGTGCTTCCGTATTGAGTGCCTTGTTTACTTCACTCATTGTCTGATTCAATTGCGCGGTGGTACACGCAGTCAATACACATGCTACTAAAATGGTTGATAGAAATCGTTTCATACGTTTTTTAAATTCGCATGAAAGGTAAAGAAAAGTCTACGGTCAAGCATGAACATCCGGCAGTTTTATCCGTCCGTTTATCGCATCAGCCATTACCGGTTTTGTTGCAATCGTTCCGGTGTTATTTCAGAAATATCTTTGCATCCCGCCAGTGCCATTGTCAATTCAAAGTCAGCCATAAAATTGCGAAGTACAGTATAAACACCTTGTTCGCCTGCTATAGCCAGTCCATATACATACGGCCGGCCAATACCTATAGCAGTAGCTCCCAGGGCAAGCGCTTTAAATGCATCGGCACCCCCGCGTATACCACTGTCCAGTATAATAGGAATTTGTTTACGAACTACATTTGCTATAGCAGGCAGTGCATCCAGCGTGGCAATAGAGCCGTCCACTTGTCGCCCGCCATGATTGGAAATAATGATACCATTCAATCCATAATCAATAGCTTTGCTGGCATCGTCAGGATGAAGTATACCTTTTAGCAAGATCGGCAGTTTGGTGTGTTGCCGGAGGAAAGCGAGATCGTTCCATGTGGTTGCCGGGTTGGAATATGTAGCGGTAAATTTCTGCACCGCTCTCACAGCTCTTCCGGATTTTAACTTGCGAATAAAGTTATTCCCCGGATAGTGCTTCACCATGCTGAATAAACCGGCTATACTTTGTAATGTTATTTTGCGATCGACCGGTACGCGATCTTCCGGTTCGTCCAGCATCTTTTGAAAAACCGGATCGGAAGTATACTGTGCTATACCTTTACCTTGCAGAAAGGGTAAATAAGCCAGCTCAAGATCGCGCGTGCGCCAACCAAGCATCGTTGTGTCTAATGTTACTACAATCGCGCTGCAACCACACCGCTCAGCGCGCTGCACAAAACTGGCAACAAGATCATTCGATCGGCTCCAGTATAATTGAAACCACCGCGGACTATTGTTCATAACAGCCGCACAACTTTCCATTGGCTTGCTTGCCTGGTTGGAGAATATATAGGGTATACCGATAGAGGCTGCTGCACGTGCAACAGCAACATCTGCCTCGCGATGTACCATCTCCAACACACCCACCGGAGAAAGTAAAAATGGTGAAGGAATTTTTTGTCCGAACAACGTGATAGAAGTGTCGCGCTGACTCACATCGCATAACATGCGCGGCACAATGCTATACTTTTCAAATGCCTGCCGGTTTTGGAGCATAGTGCTTTCGTGGCCGGCACCGCCCGCTATATAGGCATATGCTTTGCGACTCATGTGTCGCCTGGCATTTTTTTCCAGTAATGCAGGGTCGATATTTACCTGCGGAAGTATACCGGCAAAGCCATTGAGGTATATTTCTTTTTGCCAATCGGGAGCGGAGAATTTCATAGCGATAAATGCAATTCTCTAAAATACTCTTTATACGCGACTTCCGCTATTCATCTTTTTTATAGGTGTCAAGTGTGGCTAGTCGCACCAGGAAAATGATCAGCATCAGTAAAGCCTGCCGGAATATTTTCTTGAAAGGCAATAGTATACCTGGCCACATTTTGTGGCGATGATTGTTGAGACGCATGAATGTGTTAGAACCGGTAGATCAACCCAAGACCAATCGCTGCATGATAGGGCTTTAATGTGAATGGCTCCTGCAGTTTTTCATTGGCGCGTATAGCGTGTGTAAATCCTGGCTGGAGGTATATATTTACCCGGTTGTTCACCGTAAGCTCAAGGCGATAGAGTATCTGATAATTGAAATAGCTGGAACTTGAGTTTTGATAGCTGCTTTCTTCACCTGATTGCCTGAATCCTTTTTGGTATTGCAATCCTACACCAAGCTTGTGCATCAGCTTATCCGTTTTCAGGTGATAAAATATACCGGTAGCTATACCTGCGTTACGCATGCTATAGGAGAAATCTCTCTGCGCTGTGCCGGGTTTGATTGTATAGTGCAGCGGATCGTTATTTTCGATAGTAGTTACTTTGCCCGTACTATATTCGTAGGTAATGGTTTCGCTTTGCTGATAATACGAAGCGCCTATATACCACTCCATCCTGGCGAGTATAGGCACCTGGAAGCCGGCATCGAACGAGAAGCCTGCGCGATTGCCGGAGAATATACCGTCCGACTTTAATCCAGTAACATCCACCTGATCGTTGGCGATAGGAGTGACTTTTTGATAGGCGAGTGTAGGCGATAAAGTGAAGTATACTGCTGGTCTGAATTTTTTAGAATAGCTTTTCTTTTTGATGTCCTCGCTTTTTGCTTTGGATGCAGCTTTCTCTTTTGTGTCTGCTTGCAATGAATCTTTCTCCGTTTTGTCGGATGATGCCGCGGTTATTTCAGTTGAACCGTTGTTGTCCGTAGATGCAGTTTGATTGTAAAATGTGTCCGGTGATTTTTGGGATGTTAGACTGCTATTGGAAGCTATATTGCTTGTTCTGGATGTATCTGTATTTATAGTGTTGTTTGCATCATTGTTCTTTTCTTGGGTAATTGTATTATTTGATTGTTGTGTGTTAGTATTATACTGTGTATTGGTGCGATCAGTAAATATTGAACTGTTTTTCGATGTCGTTACACCATTACCAGATAGCTGTCGTTTGGCAGTAGCGTGTAGCCCGGAAGTGGTATGTAGTTTTTGAGATGACTCTGTGAAGTGATTTTGAGTGGCTTTTTTCTGTGGTACTATATTTTTTGATGAAGAGATAGTTGATGTAGAAATCTTCTGTTGACCGTTGTTGCCGTGTTGATAATTGTCATCTGCCGGAGTTATATCAACCACATCACTGGCTACAGCATTATTGGATTGCTCGCTATTTGAGAATGCAGGAGAAGAGACTACAGGAACCTGTGCCTGCTCCTTTTGTTCTGATGCTGACGAACTATTGGACTGCTGAAGTATATTTTGTTGTACTGATACTGACGTATCGATCGTTATATCTTTTGTCGGTTCAGCCGGAGTAAAATACAGGAAAAGTGCAAGAAGTATAGCTGCCGAAAGAACATCAACTCCAAACTCAAACCACTTACGATGATCGTAGCGCGACAGCGAGAGTATCGCATCAATATCATCCCAATCATCGCCCGGGTCTTCCGTATAATTATCGAGGCGGGTTTTGATGTTGTTCCAAAAATCTTTTTCAGGCAAGCTTTTCATAGCGCTTAATTCCAATCCGGTTTAATTTTTCCTTGAGCAAATACTTGGCGTGATGCAGTTGTGATCGCGATGTGCCTTCAGTTACTCCCAGCAAGGCAGCAATCTCGGTATGGTTATATCCTTCCACTTCAAACAGGTTAAACACCACGCGGCAACCTGAGGGAAGTTCATTGATCACCGTGATCAGAAACTCGTCCGACAGGTTGGCCAGTATATCTTCCGTATCTATACCCGCTACATCATACTCGGTAGATGTATAGAGCGATTGATCTTTTTTTCTCGATCGATGATAGTGATCGATTGCAGTGCGCACGGCAACAGACTTCATCCAGCTTTCCAGTTTTGTAGCATCGGTTACCTGTTCAATTTTCGAGAAGATCTTGATGAAGGATTCCTGCAACATATCCTTCGCGTCTTCTCTGTCTTTGGCGTATCTGCGGCATAATCCCATGAGCCGAGCCTTGAACAGGTCGTACAAGATGCGTTGTGCCGATGCATCTTTCTTTTTACAGCGTTCCAGCAAGTGTTGATACTGCATAAACAGAGTAGGTCTTCACCGTAAAGTGAAGACCGGGGTATGGGTTGTTTTAGTTTCTATACGTATCAATGCACATTTATGCTTACGCTCGCTTCCTGGCATTGCGATCCGTAGCATACTTTATAGCGTAGACTATCCGTGTATGCAGCCGTAGTGTCCAGAAGTTTATAGTCAATTCGATAAGGACTGCGCATGGTAGCTTTACCATATACCGGGGCTTTGGATATACTGAAACTATACTGAGCAGTATCCTGGCAAAGTATATCATTGCTGAATACATAGAGACGAACAGAGTCAGTAGTTACCGTGTCAGCAGGTATATCAAACTGGTCGCTGTTTAACTGCACTGTGCAGGGTGCTTCGTTATACAGATATACTACACCGTAGCCAACTTTGGTGGTATCGGTAGAAGAATATACTTTGTAAATGATCTTGTCGGAAGTGAAAGCGCTGTTGGGAGTATATTGTATATGCGTGCCCACTACGGTAGCTGTTCCATAGTATGGAGGGAAGCTGGTGGCAGGCCTATATATTTCGAGAATCACATCAGAAGAGTCGCCACAGAGAATATCATTTTGCAAAACCGGGATGCTTACGGTGCCGGTAACATTAAATGTAGAGTCGTTGCGCGGATAGTAGCCGCAGGGCAATTGTGTTGTATCGTTCTCTACGATAATCACAATGCTATCGAGGCGGATAAACTGGTTGCTCTCGGAGTAAATTGAGAAGGCAATGGCATCGGTTCCTTTACGAAAAGTATGATCCGGTGAATATTGGAGAAATCCATTGCTGAGTTCGGTTAGGTTGCCATGGCGGGGTTGCCCGGAAACATTCAGTTTAACCGTGCCCAGTGTCTTTACTTTTGAATACAGATCAATATAGGCCGATCCGTTAGGCAGCACATATACTTTCTGATCGCTGATCTCCACCGGGTTTTCATTGGGCGATGCATCGTTTTCCAACACATCGCACGAGTAGAGCGCGATGATCACGGTCGCCAGCAGGAGCGTCCGGATAACGTGAGTAATTTTTGCAGGAATGGTATTCATGGGATTATTTGTTTATTAGGTAAGACTGTTTTCCTTTGCAGAACGTTGGAAGACGTTTAAAATTTTTGCAGGTACATCTATGAAGACAATTCTGGCAGAGCTCCTTACTATTGGAGATGAAATTCTTTACGGACAAATAGTTGATACAAATGCGCAGTGGATGAGTGTTGAACTGAGCAACGCGGGTATCAAAGTAATACGAAAAACAACTGTAGGCGATACCGAACAAGATATACTAACAGCCTTTGCTGAAGCAGAGAAACGCGCGGATGTTATATTGATCACCGGTGGTCTCGGTCCTACAAACGATGATCTTACCAAACCTTGCCTCGCCAGGTATTTCAATTGTGAACTAAAGATACATGAAGAGGCTCTGGCAGAAGTTACAGAGTTCTTTACCAGCCGCGGACGCGAGCTTACGGAAATAAACCGGCAGCAGGCAGCGTTGCCGGTATGTTGCGAAAAGATAACCAACGTACTGGGTACTGCTCCGGGCATGTGGTTTGAACGCAACGGAAAAGTTTTTATGTCAATGCCGGGCGTGCCGCACGAGATGAAGCGCATGATGACCGATCTGGTTATACCGAAGCTGAAGAAAACATTTCAGACTCCGGCTATTCATCATAAAGTAATACGCACGGTAGGTATAGGAGAATCTTTTCTGGCAGAGAAAATTGCCGAGTGGGAGAATGCGTTGCCGCCCCATATCAAACTTGCTTACCTGCCCAGCTTAGGAGAAGTAAAATTACGGCTTACCGGTATAGGAAATACAACGGAGGCGCTGGTGAAAGAAACCGATGCGCTTACGGAAAAACTAAAAGACCGTGTTGGTCAATTTATATATGGATACGGGGAAGATCCGCTGGAAGTAGTACTGGGCAGAAAACTGGCTGAACAAAAGCTTACCCTCTCCGTTGCAGAGAGTTGTACCGGCGGATATTTGTCGCACATGATTACGAGTGTGCCCGGAAGTTCATCGTATTTTCTGGGAAGTATAATTCCATACGACTATGCTATTAAGATGCGACAGTTGGGAGTAAAGCCGGAGACGCTTGAACAATATGGAGCGGTAAGTGAAGAAACGATTCGTGAAATGGCAAATCTTGTTCGCGCTAAATTTAATACAGATATAGGAGTAGCCACGAGTGGTATAGCAGGGCCGGGCGGAGCAACACCCGAGAAACCGGTTGGTACTGTATGGATCGCTTACTCCGACAAACACCAAACCGTTACGCGCAAACTGCAATTATCAAAGGAGAGATTGCTGAATATAAAGATGGCATCGCTTGCTGTGTTAAACTTAATTCGTTTAAGTTTGCCTAAATCCAGTTAGATGTTAGTATGAATGTTAATTTTATTTTTGATCATCGTTATTTGTCAGTAGTAGATCTGCATTTGGAAGGAATAAGAAGTACTAAATTGTTGGAAGAATCTTTATTCGATCCTTACAGTAAATTAAGGGATGTTACACAAGAAGGAGATATATTTCCTGTTTTTGTTTCGTTTGGGTTTTCAGAATCCATGATTCCTATCAAATATACTTTTGAACTTTGTGATGAAATTTTGGTATCTAGACAGGCAAAAATTTTTAATCGACAGGAGATTAAGAGATACTATTGTGGTGGTTAGGATTTGAAAGGTCATATTTTGTATTTTTAATGCTATGAAACAGCCGATAGTTAAATTCTCTGAAGAAGATATCAATGAGCGTTTGAAGACGGGTAAACTTATATCGCACGAAGAATTTATCAAGCGCGTGAAGGCATCAAAAGATCCGAAGAAAACTTCCGAAAAGTAGTTGACCAACCGTTAGTTCATCTCACGAACTGCGAGGTTCTGCTTCTATACTCTTATCTTTTATTTCAAAATTACTGATCC
>NZ_DATCSD010000145.1:0-8820 GCF_036568665.1 Ohtaekwangia sp.
CGAGATCAAGATCGATCCAGCAAAATATAACCAGGCATTGCAACAATTCTTTAGCAATCCAGCCAATCAGCCTGCGTATGATACGATCGCCAGGTTATATCAGGCAGGCAATAGCAAAGAAGCACAAGACTTTATCATGAAACTGAAACCTAGGGTTGAAAAACAAACCGGTATAAAAGCGGAGCGCGAAGTTTCGCCTGAGAAATTAAAGATATATACCACTATAGGAGGCGCTCCTCAACTGGATGGTGAATATACGGTATTCGGCAAAGTGATTAAAGGGCTGGAAGTTATCGACAAGATCGCTGCTCTTCCAAAAGATCAAAGTGACCGCCCCATAGAAGATATACGGATGACGGTTACTGTAGAAGAGCTTTCTAAAAAGAAGATTGAAAAACTATACGGATATCATTATCCTCCGAAAGTAAATACAAAAACAAATTCGAAATAACCCATACCCTCTCTGTCAAAATGAAAATACTTGTCACTGGCTCCAATGGTTTACTTGGCCAGAAACTTACCGACCTGCTGGCAACCGATCCATCGGTTACACTGATTGCTACTGCACGAAGTAAATCAGTGCTACCGATCGCTAAAGGTGAATTTCACGCACTGGATATTACCGATGCCGAAGCTGTAGAAAGAATATTCACACAAACCAAACCTGATGTTGTGATCAACACAGCAGCCATGACGCAGGTTGATCAATGCGAAACCGATCGTGAAGCGTGCTGGAAAGCCAACGTCACTTCAGTAGAGAATCTCGTAAAGGCTTGTGCTATACATCATGCACACCTCGTGCATGTATCCACTGATTTTATTTTTGATGGCACACGCGGTCCGCTGGATGAACTTGAAAAACCAAACCCGGTAAATTACTATGGTGAGAGTAAGCTTGCAGCAGAAGAAGTGGTAAAGAAAAGTTCTATCGGTTGGTCTATACTACGCACGGTATTAGTGTTTGGCATTACACGCGACATGAGCCGATCAAATATAGTGTTGTGGGTAAAGAATAGTCTTGAGCAAGGTAAAACTATACAGGTAGTAAACGACCAGTGGAGAACACCTACATTAGCAGAAGATCTCGCTATGGGATGCTATTTAGCTGCAAAGAAAAAAGCAACCGGTATATATAACATTTCCGGTAAAGATTTTCTTACTCCATACGACATCGCTATAGCCACTGCCGATTTCTTTAAGTTGAATAAAGCACTGATCAACCCAACAGACTCAACCAAATTTACTCAGCCCGCGAAACGTCCACCCAAAACAGGATTCATTATCGACAAGGCAAGAACTGATTTAGGCTACGAGCCGCGTTCCTTTACCGAAGGGTTAGCGATTTTAGAATCGCAGCTTGCATAAAACAACAAAGCCATGAAATGTTTCATGGCTTTGTTGTTTATACGTAGCATCAACTATATCAGGCCGCCTGCTTCTTCTGCTGCACGGCAAAGTAATATATAGGTATACCGATCAACGTAATGATCAATCCCGGCCAGGTAAAGGCTGGTTTATAGTATATCAGCAACGAGCAGAATGTTACGCCCATCAGTATATATACCAGTGGCAGGAACGGATAACCAAATGCTTTATACGGGCGCGGTGCATCCGGACGTTTCTTGCGAAGTATAAATATTCCGACAATGGTAAGCATATAGAACAACACTACCACGAACGAAACCATATCCAGCAGATCACCATATTTACCACTCAAACACCAGATGCTGGCCAGCACACATTGTACCCACAAAGATTGCTGCGGTACTGCAAACTTATTAAGCTGACCTGCCTGGCGGAAGAACAATCCATCTTTCGCCATGGTATAGTATACCCGTGCACCTGCCAATATCAACCCGTTGTTACATCCGAAGGTTGATACCATGATCATCAACGCGATGATAACCGTACCTATATTTCCAAAGATCACATGCGAAGCAGCAACCGCCACACGATCTTTCTCTGCATACGCAATGTCATGCAAAGGCAGCACTGCGGTATACATAATATTCGCTGTTACATAAATGATCGTTACAATCAGTGTACCCAGAAATAAACTGAGCCCTATATTTCGTTGCGGATTCTTGATCTCACCGGCGATGAACGTAACGTTGTTCCATGCATCACTGCTAAAGATCGATCCAACCATCGCTGCAGCTATAGCACCAACGGCAGCAAGAGTTACATAATTTTCTATACCACCGTCACCATTCAGTTTATGTAAGTCCCATGCGTTGGTCCAGTTGCTGGTCCACACATCGCCTTTCATCATAATCAATCCAAAGACGATCAGACCAAATAAGCTCAACAGCTTCGCTACGGTAAAGGTAGTTTGTATCGCTTTGCCACCTTCCACGCCTTTGGTGTTGATATAGGTGAGCAGCACAATGATTACGATGGAAAGTATCTGCGCTGGCGAGATGGTTATGAAGCCGAGGTTGAGCAATACTATATCTTCACTTACAGCCGGGATGAGATAGGCTGTAAATTTAGAGAACGCCACACCTACGGCAGCGATCGTACCGGTTTGTATTACAGCAAAGAAACTCCAGCCATAGAGAAACGCAACCAGTGGGTTATACGCCTCTTTCAGGTATACATATTGACCACCGGCTTTCGGGAACATGCCACTCAGCTCACCATAACTTACGGCTGCTGTAATAGTCATAAATCCTGTTATCAGCCATACAGCGATCAGCCAGCCGGAGCCGCCTACATTTCGCAGAATATCCGCGCTGACAATAAAAATTCCTGAACCGATCATAGACCCTGCCACGATCATGGTTGCATCCCATAACCCCAGTACAGGTTTGAAGTTTGTTTCACTCATGCGTATCTGTAACTAAAATAATTTCGGAAGATAGGTATTTCGAACAAAAACGAAATACCTTTGATGGAATCTCAGTTCACAAAAAATATCATGACAAACCTGCTTTCAACTGTATTGGGCCGCCTGCGACTGGTTGCTTTTCTGGAGGGGATATCTTTTCTCGTGCTGTTGGGCATAGCCATGCCGTTAAAGTATATAGCCGCTACTCCGGAGCCTGTACGATTTGTGGGCATGGCACATGGTGTACTGTTTATAGCGTATGTATTGCTATTGATACAGACCACCATTGCCTATAAATGGACTATCGGAAAATCTGCGCTGGCATTTGTAGCTTCGCTGGTTCCGTTCGGTACATTTTATGCCGACAAGAAATTATTTCGCGCATAGCCACAGCGTTACTTACGGGTACACCACGTTTCACAGAAGTTGGTCTGTGAGTGATTATACAGATCGCGAACACTATAGTTCATGCTGACGTTGACGCCCTGTATAGTACCGGTACCTTCTATCTCATAGTCATCTACTATCTGGTACGGTATCGTGATCTTATCGCCATTCATATAAGCATGTACCTGGATGTCTGCACCATAAAAATTATCGAGGTATAGATCATTTCCGGTGGTGCCGTACTTTGTTACCTGCACGGTATAGTATGTATAGTCATTAAACGTTGCACTGAATTCTTCCATAGAGTAATATCCTACTACACGATCACGTGCATCATAACGGGGTTCGATGATATTTACCTGACATGAACCGAGAACAACCAGTATTGAAACTGCAAACAAAATCCGTTTCATAGCTGTAGAGTTTATATACCTGGTATTGCAAGTTTAAGGCCAATCCAACGGTTGCACTACCCTACCGATTCTATCTTGCTATGGCTGAGCTCAGTAGAAGGAATTGCACAATTTTCCGCAACGCATAACTGAAGGAAGATTCGATATATTTGCAGGCATTATTATGAATAACCTTCGCATCATTTTTATGGGAACACCGGAGTTTGCGGTGCCCACCCTGGAAGTTCTCATCGAGAATAAATTTAACGTGGTAGCAGTTGTTACGGCTCCCGACAAACCACAAGGTCGCGGTCAAAAAATTGTGTACTCACCTGTTAAAGAGTGTGCACTTAAATACAATATCCCTATTCTTCAACCAACAAATCTGAAGTCGCCAGAGTTTTTAGATATACTGAAAAGTTACGAGGCAACATTGCAAATCGTAGTAGCGTTTCGCATGCTGCCGGAAGTAGTGTGGGCTATGCCTTCGCTGGGAACATTTAATCTCCACGCATCTTTATTGCCACAATATCGCGGAGCCGCTCCGATCAACTGGGCGATCATCAATGGTGAAAAAGAAACCGGTGTAACTACATTCTTCCTGAAACATGAAATTGATACCGGCAGCATTATATACCAGGAACGCGAAACTATTCACGATGATGATACCGTGGGTACATTGTATGAACGACTGATGAACAAAGGCTCACAGCTTGTATTGAAAACCGTGCGCAGTATAGAAGCCGGTAATTATCCATCCATACCGCAGGCGGATGGTGAGATAAAACATGCACCTAAAATATTCAAAGAGACTTGCCAGATAAACTGGAACATTTCGGCAGAGGCTATACGAAATTTTGTACGCGGACTCAATCCGCATCCGGCTGCATGGGCCACTATCAACGAAAAAACATTCAAGGTCTTTCGTGTTTCTGTAGCCAACAAAAATGACAACGGTAGCGCTGTGGGTACGATCGACACCGACAATAAACAGTATCTTTATATCAAAGCGTCTGACGGATGGGTATCTATTGATGAGCTTCAACCGGAAGGCAAAAAGAAAATGACTATCCAGGATTTCTTCCGGGGTAACAAAGTATAAATCGGCCGCACTATATATTTACTTATGAAGATCTCTCTCATCGCAGCACTCGCACAAAATCATGTTATCGGAAAGAACAATGATCTGCCATGGCATCTGCCTGACGACATGAAGTATTTCATGACTACCACGCAAGGTCATTACTGTATCATGGGACGGAAGAATTACGATTCTATTCCAAGCAAATTTCGGCCGCTGCCTAACCGTACCAACATTGTTGTTACACGCCAGCAGAACTTTCATGCGCCTGGCTGTACCGTTGTAAACTCTATAGAAGAAGCGCTTGATCTGGCCCGTGCCAACGGAGAGAAAGAAACATTTGTGATTGGAGGTGCGGAGATATACCGGGCGGCCCTATCGCAGGCAGATGTTCTTTACTTAACCGAAATACAAGCGGAGATCGAAGGAGATGTACGCTTCCCCGCATTTGACCGAAAAATATGGAAAGAAGTTTCGCGTCAGCATCATCCGACTGATCAACGCCATGCCTATGCGTTTGATTTTGTAGTGTACGAGAAACACTAGCGCACTATAGCTATAGCATCAGGCAATCTCTTCGCCTGGCTGAGTTTTCCAACGCTCGTGCATCCACACCCATTGTTCCGGATGTTCACGGATTTGCTGCTCGATAAAGCCTGTTAGTATCTGCGTATTATATACCATGTCAGCTTCATCATCGCCCGTTACCGTGATCGGTATCTCCGGTAAAATATGCATGTGCTGTTTCCAGTCGTTGCCCAGGTATATATAGGTAGGTACTACGATAGCACCTGTCTTCATAGCCAATACTGTAGCGCCTACCGGTGTAGCAGCAGGCATACCAAAGAAGTTTACAAAGCGGCTTTTCACTTTTGTATCCTGGTCGATGAGTAAAGCAACTGACCCGCCCGACTTCAATATCTTGATCATGCGAAATGTTTCGCGGCCGCGTTCTATAGCAATAGCACCGTGTTTATTTCTGTAACCCCACAGTAATTTATTGAGGCGCTCGTCTTTAAGAGGTGTACCTATAATATTAGGATTCAACCCACGCACCGCCATGGTTGTTACCTGCAAGTCAAATGCCCCGAGGTGGCAGGTAAGAAAAATTACTCCTTTACCTTTTTGTTGTGCAGCTACATAATTTTCATAACCATGCACTACTAAAAACTTCTGAAGGTCGTCCCAGGTATCTACTGTGCCTGACGCACGCAGAATATCACCGGCATTTTTACCCAGCATCTCAAATACTTTGCGCGATAACTTTCGTATCTCTGCCTGACTTTTTTCTTTTCCGTATGCCATGGTGAGATGTTTCACCGTTAGTCTACGGGTTTGCGCGGCAAACATATAGGCGATCTTCCCCAGAAAACCGCAGAAGCGGAGCCACGTTACCCGCGGTAAGCTGGTAGAGATAAAAATCAGGAACTGAACAAACCGGTAAAGGATCGTATACCGTATCTTTCTGCGTAATTTCTTGGTTCCAACCATGTGGCGCGAAGATAACGGTTAATAAATTGATTTGTAAAACTTTAAAGAGCAAGCATCGCGGGATATGAAAACCTTATATATAATACGACACGCTAAATCAAGTTGGGCCAATCCGTTACAGGATGATTTTGACAGGCCTTTGAACGAGCGGGGAAAGAATGATGCTCCGCGCATGGGCAAGCGCCTAAAGGAGAAAGAAATTCATCCCGACATCATCATCAGCAGTCCTGCCAAGCGAGCGTTCTCCACAGCCAAGCGTATTGCCGATGTATTGAAATATCCACGAGAGAGTATCAAAACAAAAAAGTCTTTATACCATGCGGATGAAGAAACCATTCTCTCCATCATACAACAACTGAAAGATAAACACGAAGTAGTTTTGCTGTTCGGACACAACCCGGGGCTCACAGAATTTGTTAATTCATTTCAGGATGCCGAACTGGATATTGATAATGTACCTACCTGTGGCGTTGTTGCTTTCCAGCTAAATATAGCTTCGTGGAAAGATGCTGCCTGGGGAAAAGGCAAAATGCTCTTCTTTGATTATCCGAAGAACAAAGAAGATTGATCGAACAGAAACACTCAATTTAAAATTTACTGCTCATTAACGCTTTGGGTAAATCCCATACGCGTTTCTTCAGGAAACCAACTTCGCGGAAGCGATACCCGATCAGCATTTTGAAAGTAGTGTTCGAGCCAACAATCTGTGCGTTGTCGAACTTGGCAGATTTACCCTGTGCTATAAAACTGAATCCACCAAATACCTTATCACCATTATACCCGATGGCGATACGGCCCGCTGCATATATATTGAACTTTATATCATTCTTCTGCACACCATCTTCATGCGTAGACGATAGCCAATTGTGCGCAGGGCCGAAAGCCAGTGTACCGTTGAGGAAAAATCCTTTATAGATCAAACTATAAGTATAGCCCGGGGCAATACCCAGTGTAGTTACCCGGAAAGATTTTATACGCGAAGCTTCACCAAAGCGATTCAGGTAGGGCTCACCCAATATAGCAGAGTCGCCCGCTGCGCTAAAACTACT
Organism: Ohtaekwangia sp.; assembly: GCF_036568665.1. Classification (GTDB taxonomy): domain Bacteria; phylum Bacteroidota; class Bacteroidia; order Cytophagales; family Cyclobacteriaceae; genus Ohtaekwangia. The sequence goes on from NZ_DATCSD010000145.1 coordinate 7,231, forward strand.
CAACGTTCCATAGAGCAGGAAAGAACCGGCACTGCGCAATTGCTGATCAACAAATGTATAAGTAGAGCGGAATGAAAACTTTTTATTGTTGAAAGTATAGTTTACGCTCACACCGTTATTCCTCGCCTCTATATCCGGCCGGTGTGGATACGGTTGATTGACCGGTATTTTTACAGAAGGATCATCGAGATAAAAACCTTCGTACTTCTGCAGGTATGCATCTATACCCCACTTCTTACCGATAACATTTAACTGAAGATCGCGCGCATTCGATTCCCCATAAATACGTTTTGCATCGGCATTGAGCGGCACAGCAAAGGTTACTTCTACTGCCAACTCAAAGAGATACATACCCAATCCAAAACTATAGGGCTTGTTCGAGCGATAGTTGAGCGATGTATTTTTATTATCCAGGTTCTTCATTTCAAAATCCAGGCGTCTTTGCTTGAGCACTGGCCAGAGAAAGAAATGATCCGGGAATGTTTTGATATACTGCGACCGAACAGAATCGTAAGCGGGTGCCGCAGCTACGCCAACACTCAACTCATCCTGTGCTATAGCAGGTGTGATTACTACCAGACTAAACAATACAATGACAAGGTACCTGTACTTCATCAGAGAATATATTCGCTTAGGTCCTTGTTCTTAATGAGGCCGGAGAGTTTCTCGCGCACCATTGCAGCATTGATAACAATGCGCGCATGCGGACCGATCTTGTCGGGCACATCGAATAAAAATTCATTGAGCAATTTGCTCATTACCGTATGCAGCCTGCGGGCTCCTATATTTTCAACTTCGGTGTTGATGGCAAATGCTGTGTTGGCAATTTCATCGATAGCATCATCGGCAAAAGTTATCTCTACATCTTCTGCTTCGAACAGTGCCTGATATTGCTTGGTCAAAGCATTTTTCGGTTCGCGAAGTATCTGTATAAAATCTTCTTTTGTAAGATTATTCAACTCTACACGAATCGGAAAACGCCCTTGTAACTCCGGTATAAGATCGGATGGTTTGGATATATGAAATGCTCCTGCTGCAATGAACAGCACGTGATCTGTTTTTATTACTCCATGTTTTGTATTCACGGTGCTTCCTTCTACTATCGGAAGAAGATCGCGCTGCACACCTTCGCGACTTACATCGGGGCCACCTCCTCCGCCACCTTTACGCGAACCGGAAGCGATCTTGTCGATTTCGTCAATGAAAATGATACCAGCATTCTCAGCCCTATATATAGCTTCTTCCTTTACCTCATCCATATCAATGAGTTTGGCAGCTTCTTCGTCCAGCAAAATTCTGCGTGCTTCAGCTACGGTAACTTTACGCTTCTTGGCTTTCTTCGGCATCATACCGTTCAGCATCTCCTGCAGATTCATCATGGATACTTCATCCATCATGCCGGCACCGATCATACCTACATTCGAACCACCACTGCCTTTAATGTTGATCTCGATCTTGCGATCTTCCAGTTCACCATTGCGTATCTTATCACGAAAGTGATTGCGTGTGCGTTCATTCAACTCTACATCGCTGGAAGGTATATCGGTTGATGATACATTATCCTGCGGCATATTGAAACCGGCTGAACGC
>NZ_DATCSD010000146.1:0-13409 GCF_036568665.1 Ohtaekwangia sp.
GATTAAGCATCTCTATTTAAAGGACTTGAAACCAATAAGAATTGAGGATTTTAAAATGCCCTTAACGTATAAGCTTCCCGGAGACTATACCCTTTAATATAGCAGCTAACAGTGTAATTTAAATGCAAGTAAAAACTGCGAACCTTGGTATCTACTGCAATATTTATAAAGTTTTATTGGGTTAGGTCATCGGTTTGGAAGGTTTTGTAACATTCTCCTGTTTTTGCTCCAGAAAGTTCTTATGTTCCATTTCAGCTATGAAATAGAGGAACTCCCTTATCTTGATTACTTCCTCATCCGTATAGTTATCGCCACTCTTGTTCAAGATTTTTTTACAATACTCAATTGAAAATTTGCCTTTCTGCTTTTGTTTCATCCTTTTGTAAGGTTCGATTCCTGCGAGCTTTCTTTCGAAAATCATTTTCCTTTGTTCAATTGCGAAAGTCAAAGCCTCTCAAAAATTGATTTCTGAGTATAAAAACGCAGGTTTAAAAAATAAAGAAGGGATTGATGGCTCAATCCCTTATCGTAGTCCCGACAGGAATCGAACCTGCATCAAAAGTTTAGGAAACTCCTATTCTATCCATTGAACTACGGGACCAAAATGATTTAACCTTGTAATCAACTTGTATAGCAAGGGGCGCAAAGATAAAAAATAATGCTTCTGTTCAAGTTGTTTCCGTTGGCCATGGAGAGAATTCGTAGCCGTCTTTCATAGCATTCGGGTATATCTGCAGGTGTTTCCCCTTTACTTTCTCAAATATCAGTTTCTTAAAGGCAGGTATATTCTCATCGGTTGTAGCCGAGACAAAAATCACATCTTCAAAACCATGCTGGCGATAAAAGCCGCGCATCTCTTCGAGGTTCACATCCGGATTTTGTGCTTTGAACAAATCGATCTTGTTAAGAACCAGTACAGTCGGTATAGTAGCGGCACCAATCTCTTCTAGTGTTTTAGAAACTACTTCAATCTGGTTATCATGAAACGGATGTGCCAAGTCAACTACATGCAACAGTAAATCCGCCTCCCGCACTTCATCGAGTGTAGACTTGAACGACTCGATCAAATGATGCGGTAACTTGCGTATAAATCCAACCGTATCGGAAAGGAGAAAAGGTATATTTCCAAATACAACTTTACGCACCGTAGAATCAACTGTTGCAAAGAGTTTATTCTCTGCCAGCACACCAGATCCTGAGAGTAAATTCATCAGGGTAGATTTTCCTACGTTGGTATATCCCACCAGGGCTACACGCACAACGTTACTGCGCGATTTGCGTTGGGTTGCACGTTGCTTCTCTATCTTCTCCAACTGATCTTTCAACAAGGAAATCCTGTACTTGATATTTCTCCGGTCCGTTTCAATTTCTTTTTCGCCGGCACCACCACGTGTTCCGGTTCCTCCACGCTGACGCTCCAGGTGAGTCCACATGCGGGTAAGTCGCGGCAGCAGGTATTGGTTCATGGCCAGCTCTACCTGCGTTCGCGCTTGTGCCGTTTGCGCCCGCCATAAAAATATATCGAGAATCAACAGACTTCGGTCGTAAATTCTGATCTTAAAATCTTCCTGCTCTTTAGGATTCAGCTCGCGTTCGAGGTTTCGAAGCTGCGAGGGAGATAAATCATCGTCAAATATTACGTTACCAATTTTTTCGGCATGAACAAACACTTTTAGTTCGGCCAGTTTTCCTTTACCCAGAAAAAAACGATGGTCAGGATGCGGTAAGTTTTGTATAAATCGCTTTACCGTTCTTATTCCGGAAGTTTCTGCCAGAAATGCAAGTTCATCCAGATGTTCATCTGTTTCTTCCTGTGTGCGTGTACTGCTTAAGGCTACTAAAACTGCTGTTGAAGAATTATCTTTCATAGTATCATTAACGGGAGGCGAACATACGCGATAAATATTTATACAAGTTACCGGTCATGGTTACTTTTTTCTACCTTTGATGAATCTAAACCCAAGAATTATCGAAAACATCTGATTTTTCGACCATTTGTCGGAAGTAGGATTTTGAATGTTCTCATAACCAGAGCCCGATGATGAGAATTGCTATCGTCCTCAACACCTCCTGGAATATTTACAATTTCAGGATGAATTTCGTTCGTGCGCTTTTGGCGCAAGGATACGAAGTACATACTATCGCACCGGAAGATGAATATACCCACTTTTTAGAAGAAGCCGGGTGCATCCACCATAGAGTAAAGATGGACAGTCGTGGAGCTAACCCTATCAAAGACTCTGCGCTGATCGTTGAACTTTATACGATTTACAAAAAAGTAAGACCGGATATCATTCTGCATTATACCATTAAGCCCAATGTGTACGGTACGTTGGCAGCATCGTTGCTCAAAATTCCCGTGGTAAATAACGTATGCGGATTGGGTACTGTGTTCCTCAAGAAGAATCTTGTTTCCGCTATCGCTGTTTTCCTATACAAGATAAGTTTCCGCTTTGCCCAAAAGGTATATTTCCAGAACCCTGACGATCGCGAATTATTTGTGAATCGTAAACTTGTACGTGCAGACGCGGTTGATTTATTACCGGGTTCGGGAATTGATCTTGAAAAATTCAAACCCTCAACATTCAAGCGCAACGAGAAATTTACTTTTCTTCTTATATCACGACTCATTACCGACAAGGGTGTGATGGAGTATATAGATGCTATACGTAAGTTGAAGTCGAGTGGATTCAACGCGCACTTTCAGGTATTAGGCGCTATGGATCCAGAACATAAACGGGGTATAAAAACCGAAATTATCCAGGAATGGATCGATACCAATACTATCGAATACCTGGGTACTACAGATAACGTTCAGCAATTTATACATCAGGCCGATTGCATTGTGTTACCATCGTATCGCGAAGGAACTCCACGCACATTGCTGGAAGCAGCCAGTTCATCCAAGCCTATAATCGCTACCGATGTTCCGGGATGTAATCATGTTGTGAAAGACAATTTTAATGGACTTCTTTGCAAATTGAAAGACGCTGATGATCTGGCTGAAAAGATGAAGATGATGGCGGGTTTTGAGAACTCGAAGCTCAGGCTTCTCGGTGAGAATGGCAGAGCCAAAGTAGAAGCAGAATATAGCGAGTCCATCGTAATAGACAAATATCTTCAGACCATCTGCGAGTTAAGAAAGGTTTCTTAAACTTACAGACTATATTTCATGGAAGTAAAACAAACCGGCATTGAAGGGCTGGTAGAGATTTTCCCCGCTGTTTACAATGATAGCCGCGGATGGTTTTATGAATTTTACCGCGAAGATACCTTCAACAAATCAGGTATACATTACAAATTCTCACAGGAGAATCGCTCCTTTTCCAAAAAGGGTGTAATCCGCGGATTACACATGCAACTCCCCCCCTATGCTCAGGCCAAGCTGGTAACAGTTTTACAAGGTCGGGTTCTCGATGTAGTAGTAGATCTGCGTCCTGGCTCTGCTACTTTTGCCCAAGTATATTACTGCCTGCTGGAAGCTGAAAAGTGTAACATGCTGATGGTGCCGGAAGGATTTGCCCATGGCTTTGCGGCACTGGAAGACTCCGTTTTCTTCTATAAATGTTCCAATATTTACCACCGCGAATCCGAAAACGGGATACGCTGGAACGATCCTCAGCTAAATATCAACTGGCAGGTACAGAATCCAATCATTTCAGATAAGGATCAACAATTGCCAACACTAGAAGAGTTATTGAGAAATTCAGTAATTTCACGATAACACAACTAACCGTATAACTTTTTAGAAGTTGAGAATCGCACGCATTTTTTATTTTATACTCTTATCATTCTTCGCAGGTCTCACACTGTCGTCTTGTGCATCTTACAAGCAGAACATCATGTTCCAGGTAAGTAACAAACAGGCTATTCAGGGACAGGTTGACAAAACAGAGAAGAACTATATTATTCAGAAGAACGATCGGTTAGAGTTAGAAGTATATACCAATCAGGGGGAGAGACTGATCGATCCGAATAACTATATCGACCAGGATAACGCGGCTGGCGGCACGGAAAAGAAAAAAGCAAATACGTATCTCATCACCGATGAAGGTGTAGTCAAACTGCCTATGGTCGGCACCTTGAAATTAGAAGGACTTACTATACTACAGGCAGAAGAGATACTGCAGAAAGAGTACGAAAAGTATTACAAGCAATCTTTTGTTGTTTTAAAATATACCAACAAGCGTGTTGTTGTGCTGGGTTCTCCGGGCGGACAGGTTATACCACTCACGAACGAGAACATGCACTTAACCGAAGTGTTGGCACTTGCCAAAGGTATAAATAACGATGGTCGCGCATCCAACATTCGTGTATTGCGCGGAGACACCTTGTTTGTAGCAGACCTTACTACTTTTGAAGGATATACGAAGAACAATATATTGATCAAACCTGGAGATATAGTATATGTTGAGCCGATCCGCAGACCACTGGTTGAGGGACTTCGCGACTATGGACCGGTTATCAGCGTTATCACGAGTCTTACAACGCTCATCGTTGTTCTTCTAACCTTATAATGCCTTTGCGTGGAGTCTGTAAAAAACAATATCAATCCAAACCCTATCTCAACTGAAGGCATTGATTTCAGCAAGCTCAGGATTATTTTATTCAATAACCTGGTTTGGATCGTACTGATATTTCTGGTGATCAACATCACCGCCTATACCATTATACGCTATACACAGGACCGCTACGAATCATCTTCGGAGATCAAGCTGGATGTAAAAGACGAAGCTTCTGAACTCGGCATCAACATGCTGGCTGGAGAACAAACACAAAGTACAGACCTGATCTCCGGTGAAATTGAAATGATCCGCTCCAGACTTTTTCTGGAACAGGTTCTCGACTCATTGGATCTTGAAGTAAGTTATTTCAGTAAAGGCGAAGTATTAAACCACGAGTTATTCACTAACACACCGGTATGGGTAAATTTCAAAATTGAAGATCCATACTATTTCAATCAGCCATTTTTCCTGGAGAAAGAATCACCTGAAACCTTTACATTGGTTTGGGCTGAAGGTAACAAGCGAATCTCCGGACATTACGGTAAGCCTGTACGCACAGAGGGTATCGAACTGACATTGACAAAAAACAAGGATTTCGTTTCAGAAGGTGAGATTGAATTTTTCTTTGTGATCAACAGTCATGATGTGCTTCTGAGTTACCTGATCTCCAATCTTTCTGTGGAGCCACTCAATTATGCCGCTAAAACGATTCGCATAGCTTTTAAAGATTATAATCCTGCAAAGGCACAAGCGATCGTTCACACTATAGATAAAACGTATCTTCATTACAGCTACGAACAAAAAAAGCTTACTACAAAACAAAAGATCGACTGGCTGAACAACGAGTTGACTCAGATCGAACTGAAGATGGAAGGCTTTGAAGATTATTTCGAACGCTTCACCCTTAAAAACAAAACCAACGATCTGCAGGAAGACCTGCGCAAAACCATTATCAGTATTAACAAGATCGATTCACAACGTTATGAAGTAACACGTAGAATTGGGGAAGTAAATAAACTGATGGATGGATTGCAGGCAAAGAATTTCTCTGTTACTCCTTCTATTCGACAAGCGCTGCCTGAGTATCTGTTCAAAGATATAGATGCTGTACAAACATTATTACTGCAGCAGGAAAAACTGAAACTATCATACAATGAAAGTACACTTGCCTATCGTGAGAAGCAGCACGAGATCGATACACGCGCAGAGAAAACATTTGAGCAACTAACCGAACTCAAGACCGACTGGATGAAAAAACTCCAGGAGATGAATCAGCGCAAAGCAAGTCTTGAATCTGCTTTTGTAAATATGCCTGATCAGAATACACAGTATACCAAGAATCAGCGCTTCTATAAACTATACGAAGAATTCTATCTCTCCCTGATGCAGACTAAATCAGGATTTGAAATAGCGCAGGCAGGCACAACTCCCGACTTCAAAATTCTCTCGCCTGCCACTACGCCCGGCACCCCTATATCTCCCAACCGAAAGATTATTGTCGGTATAGGATTCGTTACGAGCCTGGTCGCTATATTTTTCTTTGTCGGGTTTTTATACCTGATGCACAACAAAATTACCAACCTGCAAGAGTTGGAGCGCATCAGCGGTGTACCTGTATTGGGTGTGGTTCCCTCCTCTCGTTACTCGGCCAGCGAGGGGTTGCATGTTATCAGTCATCCTAAATCAATGGTGAGCGAAGCAATCAGAACATTACGCACCAATCTTGATTTCTTTCGCACCAGTGGTCCGCAAAAAGTTATCGCTATATCTTCCACTATATCGGGTGAGGGTAAATCTTTCCTCGCACTAAACCTGGGAGGTGCCATGGCCCTTTCGCGCAAGAAAGTTTTACTCATCGATCTCGATATGCGTAAAGCAAAAACATATCTACCCGTGCATGTGCCTGATCCCACCAAAGGCATGAGCACAATACTGATCAAAAAAGATAGCTGGGAAGATTGTGTATTGAAAACGAATCTCGACTTTCTGGATTATATACCTTCGGGGCCAATTCCACCAAATCCGTCAGAGCTTTTGTTGAATGGAGAATTTTCAAGCCTGCTGGAAGATCTCAAAAAGAGTTACGATGTAATTATTCTCGATACGCCTCCGGTAGGACTAGTAACAGATGGTATACAGGCTATGAAACGTGCCGATATATCGATCTATATTTTCAGAGCGAATTATTCCAAACGGGAATTTCTTTTCAACTTGCAGCGCATCGTTTCAATCAATAAGATCGTTAATGTTACTACGTTGCTCAATGCACTTCCATCCTCTCATAAAAAATCATCAGGCTACGGCTACGGTTATTATGAAGCAGAAGAACGCGGCAATGTAGACAAGATCAAGTCCTTGTTTAAAATAAAAGCGTGATCAACTGGTTTCGAAAAAAAACACCTTCAGTCACCACTCCCATAACGACTGACATTCACTCCCATCTTTTACCGGGATTGGATGATGGTGTGGAAACCTTCGAACAATCAGAAGCTGTTATCCAACAATTTTTAAAATTAGGATACACCAAACTCATTACCACTCCACACGTAATGAGCGATACCTATCGCAATACAAGTGAAGATATACTTACCAGACTCGAAGCACTGAAAGTATACCTGAAAGAAAAACAGATCGACATTCATATAGAGGCAGCAGCAGAGTATTACCTCGATGAGCATGTATTTGGCATGGTTGAAAAAAAACAACCGATGCTTTCTTTTGGCAAACGATACCTGCTCTTTGAAACGAACTTTATTACAGAGCCTTTTAATCTCAAAGAATTTATTTTTCTTGCTGCCACCAATGGGTATAAACCTGTGCTCGCACACCCGGAGCGCTATATTTACCTGCAAAACAATCTGGAGAAACTCGAAGACTTATTACAACGAGGTGTACTGTTCCAGGTAAACATCAGTTCGATAACAGGGTATTATTCCAAAGAGGCACAATCCACTGCACAAAAACTGATCGATCGTGGCTGGGTACATTTTCTTGGAAGTGACTGCCACTCCCAGCAGCACATTAAACTTATCAGCGAAGCACAAAAGCTGAAGTACTTTCAAAAAGCTCTATCTTTACCGCTGCTCAATAACACATTATAACGTGGGCGGGCAAACACAGATCAATACTATAAATATTTTTGATCTGCATTAACAGAACTGCAAAACCAGATCGCGATGATTGCTGTAACCGGTGCCAACGGACTTCTTGGAAGTTTTATTATCCGCAAGCTTGTTGAATTGAGAGAACCCTTCGTGGCATTGAAGCGCGAGAATAGCGATATATCATTATTGCAAGATATAGCGCACGCCATCACCTGGCGCAATGCTGATGTTACAGACGAAGTATCATTACTGGAAGCACTGGAAGATGTAACGCACGTAATACACGCTGCAGCCGTAGTATCGTTCAATCCGCGCAAAGCCAACATGCTGATGGACATCAATATGCTGGGTACTCGCCATGTAGTAAATGCATGCCTGGTAAAAAGTGTCAAGCGATTAGTACACATCAGTTCTGTTGCTGCATTGGGAAGACAAAAAGAACAGCGCACTATAGATGAAAAAAATAAATGGGTTGCCAATTCTGTGAACAGTCAGTATGCAGAATCAAAATACTTTGCAGAGCTTGAAGTTTTTCGCGGACAGGAAGAGGGTCTCAGTACAGTAATTATAAATCCATCCATTATACTGGCACCTGCCAACTGGAACAATAGCAGCGCAAAACTTTTTAAGTATGTGTGGGATGAAAAACCATTTTATACTGACGGGTATATGAATTATGTAGACGTACGCGATGTGGCCGATATTGCTTGTCGTATGTTGCATCAACCTGTAGAAGGAGAACGTTTCATTGCCAACGCAGGCAATATCTCGTTTAAAAATTTCTTTACCGATTTAGCACAGCAGTTTCAGAAGAAAGCACCCGGTATAAAACTCAATTCATCGACTTTAAAAATCATTGCCCGATTAGAAAATATCCGGACATGGTTCACACGCAGCGAACCGCTCATCACACGCGAGACTGCCAGAATAGCCGGTACGGAATTTTTATATGATAACCAGAAGATTAAGAAACTTTTATCTTTTGAGTTTCAACCGATTGATAGAAGTATTGACTGGTGTTGCCAATATTACAGGGAAAAAATGTCGGTCAAAAAATAGAATGAAAGGTCGTAGCTTTACGTTAGAATTTACCTATTTTAGGAAAACCTTTTAGTACATGGCGAGAGAATACCGCAAACGAGAAGAAGAAGGAAACGAGCTGATTAGAAGATTTGAAGACCATCTCCGTAAAAAGAAAGCCGAATTTTTTGATTTAGATGCCTACGAACAGATCATTGATTTCTACATGTTCCGTGGCAAACACAATAAAGCATTGCAGGCTGTTAATCAAGCCATCAGTCAATATCCTTTTTCAACTGAGCTGATCACTATAAAAGCGCAGATTCTTACCAATCTGGAAGAATATAGCGAAGCATTGGATCTGCTCGATCAGGCACATGCACTGCAGCCAAATGATCCTGAAATATTTTTAACGAAGGGATCTGTATTATCCCTGCAGGGAAATCACAAAGACGCGATCGAAAATTTCGAGCAGGCATTGTTGTTTGCCGATGATAAAGACGAAGTATACTATAGCATTGGCCTTGCGTACCAAAGCATGGAAAATTATACCCAGGCGATAGATGCATACAAGCAGGCTATTGAGATCAACATCAATCACGATGGTGCTTTATATGAACTTGCTTTTTGTCTTGATGTTACCGGCCAGCTTGAAAGCAGCATAGAATATTATCAGAAATTTATAGACGAAGATCCATACTCTGCCGCGGCATGGTATAATCTCGGTATAGTATATAACAAGCTTGAGAAATTTGAAGAAGCACTGCACGCATACGACTATGCTATAACAATAGACGAATCGTTTGCTTCTGCTTACTTCAATACAGGTAACACCTATATGAATATGGGTGAGTATACAAAAGCACTCGACTCATTTCGTAAAACGATCGATATAGAAGGTCCTAGTCCGGAAGTATATTGTTGCCTTGGTGCAGCGTACGAGAGTCTGGAGCAATATGAATTAGGTCTGAAATATTTTCAGAAAGCATCCAAACTGGATACACTTTATGATGAAGCCTGGTTTGGTGCGGGAGCATGCCTGGAGAAACAAGAGAAGTGGTATCAGGCGCTTCACTTCTATAACAAAGCATTAAAAATCCACCCGGAAAATTCTGAATACTGGAAAGCTGTAGCACATGCAGAATTTAAAGTTGGCAATACAGTTTCCAGCATAGACGCCTACGAAGAAGCCAGTAAACTTGATCCGAACGACAAAGAGATCTGGTTGAACTGGTCGTTCATTTACTATGAGCAAGGTGCTCACGATAAGGCTATTGAGACGCTGATGGCTGGTTTTGACGAAATTCCTGACGATGCCGAGCTCTTCTATCGCATGGTTGTCTACCTCATAGAATCAGGCCGTTTTAAAGAAGCCTTTAATTATTTGGAAAATGCCTTAATTTTGGACTTCGATGGTCACACTGCCTTGTTTGATTTCTTTCCGAAAATGGAAACTCAAAAGGCTTTGTATAAGATCATTGAGCAGTTTAGAAAAGACAATAATTAATGAATTACGACCTTAACAACCTGCCTGAGCGTACTAAAAAGCCCAGGCAATACGGTTTTACCATGGCCATGGATAAGGGCCTGAGTATCCGTGAAGCCGAAGACTTTGTCAGTACCTGTGCGGATCACATTGATATTGTTAAATTAGGATGGGCCACATCATTTGTCACACCACGACTGAAGGATAAACTGCAGGTTTACAAAGACGCAGGCATACCAGTATATTTCGGAGGAACACTCTTTGAAGCTTTTGTTATTCGCGATCAGTTTGATGATTACCGAAAGCTGCTTGATAAATTTGACATGTCGTTCGCAGAAGTATCAGACGGATCGATGGATATTGATCATGATAAGAAATGCGACTATATATCAAAGTTATCAGAACAGGTAACGGTACTTTCAGAAGTTGGGTCTAAGGATGCAGACAAGATCATTCCACCCTATCAGTGGATTGAACTCATGCAAAAAGAACTTGATGCCGGTGCCTGGAAAGTTATCGGTGAAGCCCGTGAAGGCGGTAACGTAGGATTGTTCCGTTCAACCGGTGAAGTTCGCTCAGGACTTGTTCAGGAAATTCTGACAAAAATTCCCTTCGAGAAAATTATCTGGGAAGCACCGCAGAAGGCACAACAAGTATGGTTCATCAAATTGTTAGGAGCTAATGTAAACCTCGGGAACATTGCTCCGGAAGAAGTTATACCGCTCGAAACGATACGTCTCGGATTACGCGGTGATACCTTTTTACATTTTCTCGGTATAGAAAAGAAAAAAACAAACACTGCTCCGCCTTTTGAAATTGACTAAGGTAATAACGTATTGAAGAAAGCACTGGACTATATTCTCCTCTACGTAAAAGGACTAAGCATGGGAGCCGTGGATGTCATTCCCGGTATATCGGGAGGCACCGTGGCTTTCATCACAGGCATACACCAGGATCTCATCCACTCCATCCGCGCTATTGATCGTGAAGCCTTCATGCTTCTGGTGAAGTTTCGCTTCGCTGAATTCTGGAACAAGATCAATGGCAATTTTCTCATCACCGTATTTGCAGGAATTTTTACAAGCGTATTCTTCCTCGCCAAGCCCATGGCATACCTGCTGCGGCATCACTCTATTCCATTGTGGTCATTTTTATTCGGGCTGATCCTCATTGCTGCTCCCCTCGCCTTACGCAAAATCACCCGTTGGTCGCTCGGAACAGTACTCAGTTTTTTTGTAGGAATTGTAATCATGTACACATTAACGCGACTGAATGCATTACAATTACCTGCTGCTTTGTGGATGATCTTTGTTGCTGGTGTTCTCTGCAGCTGTGGCATGCTGCTGCCGGGAGTTTCAGGAGCATTTCTGCTGGTGTTCATCAACCGGTATCAGGCTGTTATTAATGCTGTATCGGGATCGAATGGCATGGTATTAATCACCTTCCTGATCGGAGGTATTGCAGGTGTGCTGGGTTTCAGCAGAATTTTTAGCTGGGTGCTGGATAATTACCGGAACGCAGCAGTGGCTTTAATGGCTGGGCTCATGCTTGGCTCACTCAATAAAGTTTGGCCCTGGCGCCAGGTACAACAGTATGTTACCAATGGCTCAGGCGAACAAGTACCGGTAGCAGAGAAAAGTGTTTTACCCTGGGATTATCTTGCCCTGACCGGCAAGGACCCACACGTTTTTCAAGCCATACTTATGATGGCGCTCGGTGTATTTATAGTGGTTTTAATAGAAAGAATTACGGCAAGACTTAAAACAAACATCTAACATGGAAAAAGTATTCGGACTAATCGGAGGTACCGTTAGTCATTCGTTCTCTAAGTCATATTTTGATGAGAAATTTTTTCGCGAAGGTCTGCGCGACTATCGCTACGAATTATTTCCGTTAGGCAACATCACAGAAATCGAAAGCCTTTTAAAAGATACAAAAGGATTAACGGGTCTTAACGTTACCATTCCCTACAAAGAACAAGTGCTTAAATATCTTGACGAAGTAGATGGCTTTGCAAAGAAGATCGGTGCAGTAAATGTCATCAAGATAAAAGACGGTAAACTGAAAGGATTCAATACAGACTCAGATGCATTCTACGAAACAATCGAGAAGTGGCTTCCGAAAGACAGAACGTTTAAAGCGTTGGTCCTGGGAACCGGCGGTTCATCCAAGGCTGTGCAGGAAGCGTTGAATAAATTGAAGATCGAATATCAACTGGTATCGCGCGAAGGAAGAAAAGGAGTCGTTACTTACGAAGACCTTGAAAAAAATCCAGCACTCATCACCGATTCCAAACTGGTTATCAACACTACGCCACTGGGCATGAGTCCTAAAACAGAAGCTATGCCTCCGCTCAACTACGAGCACATTGGCAGCGAGCACTATGTATATGATCTCATCTATAATCCAGCTCGCACGTTGTTCTTGCAGAAATCAGAAATGCGCGGTGCAACGATCAAGAACGGATTAGAGATGCTGCACGTGCAGGCAGAGAAGTCGTGGACAATCTGGAATAATTAATCGTTAACAGATAACAAAAAAAGAAAGAGTCGCCCAATGGCGGCTCTTTCTTTTTTAGGATTACTCTCAAGAGGAAATACTTTTGATTACTCTGCGATGTACTCAATTAACGGATAACGGGCAACGAATAACTGAAAAGAAGAAACAACGGCAGAGCCATACTCGTTAAACCACAATTGGCCTTTCATCACTTAAAATAGTGTGATGAACTATTTCACAGCGCTGGCGATTAACTATTAACGGATAACGATTAATTTACTTCATGGATTTTAAACTCAACAGCGAATACGTACCTACAGGCGATCAGCCCAATGCTATCAAGCAACTGTTACGAGGCATTAATGAAGGCGAAGCACATCAGACACTACTCGGTGTAACGGGGTCAGGCAAAACATTTACCATGGCCAACGTGATTGCGCAATCGAACCGGCCTACGCTTGTACTGAGTCATAATAAAACATTAGCTGCGCAACTATACGGAGAGTTCAAACAATTCTTTCCGGAAAATGCTGTAGAGTATTTTATATCGTATTACGACTACTATCAGCCGGAAGCATTTATACCTTCTTCCAACCTATATATTGAAAAAGACCTTTCGATAAACGAAGAGATTGAAAAGCTTCGCCTGAGTGCTACCTCTTCCCTCCTTACCGGAAGACGCGATGTAATTGTAGTGGCATCCGTATCCTGTATATATGGTATCGGAAACCCGGAAGAGTTTGGAAAAAATGTGATCAAGCTCAAAACAGGAGAAGTTATACCGCGCAACAAACT
>NZ_DATCSD010000147.1:0-7909 GCF_036568665.1 Ohtaekwangia sp.
AAGTATTTCAAACCACTATATATTCCCTGGGCGCCAACGTAATCAGGCGCGACTGGCTGTTGCATTCGCCTTACGATGAAGTGCTGGACCCAAGCGGAATTGGAGATAACTACGGAGTGGCTATCGGATTTGCACAGGCAAAGTCTATACATGTTATTGGATCCACAGCAGCGTATCACCATCGTGCACTCGAAAACAGGCTTGACAGAACACTCGCCTATTACAGACGAGTTCTTGCACTGCATTACTTCATCAAGAAGTATAGAAAACATGGACCCTTTACTGTAGCGTGGTATATATGGTCGCTTACCGGAAATGCCTTGCTTGCATTGTTGAAGAAAGATATGCGCATGTTTCGCATCAATCTGAAGGTAATACGACTAATCATTACAGGGAAAAATCCCTATTGGATCGCGTTTATGAAAAACGAAAAGATTGTGCGTCCCATGTTTACAGTGTAGCAGACTCTAACAGGGCATCTTCCAGTTTAAGAACTCTGGTGGCAAATTTTCTTACCAACGGATCGTGCGATATTAGTACAACTGTTTTGCCTTGTTCACACATTGCCTGTAGTGTATTCAGTATATACACCTTGTTCTCTTCATCCAGCTGGTTGGTGACTTCATCCAGCAGTAATACCTGAGATTGTCGGTATAGGGCTCTTGCTAGGCAGAGTCGCTGGCGTTGGCCACCGGAAAGGGTAACACCATTCTCGCCTATGGTAGTATATATTCCTTCCGACAGAGATGTAAGGAATGTATCAAGTCCCGCCTCGTGAATAGCGCTTTTCAGTTTATAATGGTCAACATCACTTTCAAATTCTCCAAAGGCTATATTTTGAAGAAGCGTGTCCTGAAGAATAACCGGAGATTGTGCCACCAATCCTATTTGCGTTTGCCAAGCCTCCAGCGTATCGGAATCAAGAGGTACACCATCAATAAGCACGTGGCCGCTATAATTTTGAATGATACCGCTTATAATATTGATGAGCGTAGTTTTACCTGAACCGGAAGCACCTTCCAATACAACAAATTCTCCTTTGGATATAGAGAGCGAAATGTTCTGCAACAGCACTCTCGATTTATCTTCATACTGAAAAGTAAGATTCACCAGTTCGATGGATGTGTTAAAGTCGAGTTTCATCTGATTTTTTACAGACTTCTTTTCATAACCTCCACCAGTAACCTCATATAATTCTGATACAGTATAGCTATACGATTGTATTTGCGAAAGACTTTGCAACATGCGATTAAGCGAAGGCATGATACGATATAAAGCCAATGAAAATAACCCTATAAAGATCAACAGGTTTTGTTCGTCAGCCCCAACAGCACGAACATATATAATTGTACCCGCGAGCAACATGATACCAACCACCTCAAGAATTCGTGGCGGGAGGCTCGAGAAAGTTTTTAAATCCGATAATTGCCTGGTAGTAATTTTACTGAGCCGGATGAAGCGATCGATAAAGTAATTTTGCTTCTTATAAATCCGCGCCTCTGTATAGGCACTTATACCTTGTGTCAAGGCAATATTTGTAACGGGTGTAAGTTCACGAAATGATTTATCGATCTTCAGAATCACCTTCTTTCGAAAGAAATAATAAAATATACCGATGGGCAAAAACAGGAAGAGTATAACGAGCAGTATTCTGAAATCGAACCAGGCCAACACGGCAATCATCAACACACACATCACAACATCCGTAAGCAGCAACAAGTAACTGTTCAACACATAGCTGGTAAACTCAAAAGCTGTGTTCTTGATCTTTCGAAATGCTTCTGCCGAGTTTTCATGTGTATACGCATTCCATGCCTGGCTATAGAAACGTTGATATACTTTTTTGGAAAGGTCAAGGTATAGATCGTTCAGAAACCTGGATTGTTGCTGCGTTTGCCATACGGCTGCCACATTCTTTAAAATAAACAAAGCCACTATCCCGCTCAGAAGTATAGTCCAGGGTATAGATGTTGTTAAAGTTGATATATAGCCAATAACACCAGAAGATATATTCAGTTTCTGTGGACGTATAAGATAAAAGAGCAACGGCAGAATAGAAGTGAGTGAAAAAACTTCGAGCAATGCGAGTATAACCGAAGCGGTGACATTCCTTACTAACCTGTTTCGTTGCTCTCGCGAGAGTAAGCGAAATATCAGTGATGTTTCGGAAAGGAATGACCGCCTGAACATTAAAACATATTTAGAGTAATCCGCTGCCAGCGCATCGCCAATTTTGCTGCCATCGATTTTGCTTTCAGGCGAACAGCTGAAGCTCCACGATTTCGATTACGGGCTTTAAAGTAATTCACTTCATTAATTACCCTGCGCACAGCATAGTCGTAATACTTTCGCGAATACATTCTTTCGAAATCTACCTGGCGATCTGTACTTGTTGACCAATCGAGTTTGGTAGTTTGCACGGCTTCAACTTCCTGGTATAGCTCCGTTCCTTTTATCGGGTAGGCTACTGTTATCGTGAAGTGATCAGGATCAGATTCTTTCAAGTGCTTTATAGTCTCCTCAATATCAGCTTCTGTTTCACCAGGGTAACCAAGCATGATAAACGTTCCCGTTTGTATACCATATTTCTTGGTGAGCTGGATCATATCGCGCACCTGCTGCACATCTACTCTGCGATCCATCAGGTCTATAATTCGTTGTGAGCCGCTCTCGGCACCAATCCACACACGGAAGCAACCTGTTTCTTTCAGCATCTTGATTACTTCTTCATTCATACGGTCGGCACGTGTAATGCATTCGTATGGAATAAGTATATCTCGCTTTTTGAGTTCATCGCGAAAAGCCGTAAGCCATTTGTGACTGATGGTGAATACATCATCTACAAACCAAAGTGAATCGGGATTATAGGCTTCCTTTATCTCGCACAGCTCCTGCACTACCCGTTCCACCGATCTTCTCCTATAACTAAGTCCGTATACCGCGCGACTGCACCATTTACAGGTATAGGGGCAACCACGCATGGTGCTTACTGATATAGCGTTGGTGCCATGGAATTTTCTCCAGGCATCGAGGTATAGGTGTAAATCAATTTTCTTTCTGTTGGGAAACGGTAAGTGATCAAGCTCTTTTATTTTATCGCGCTCGGGCATCTCCATCATCTGCCCATTATGCATATAGGCTATACCGCGAATCTTTTGAAGTTTATCCGATAACTCGTCTTCAGAAGAGTTCAATAACGTGTTGCATAATTCATACATCGTTTCTTCACCTTCGCCCATCACAATATAGTCGGCACCTTCCTGCAGGTAATTTGCAGCATTATACTTTACATCGGGGCCACCCAACACGATTTTTATATGCGGAAGATGCTCGTTGATAAAATGCATCGCCTCAATCACATTCAACTTTGTCATCAGGTTGGCATACATACCAATGATTTGCGGAGTGTGATCGAACAGATACTGGCGAAATATATCCTTTGTAGAAAATGTAGTATCAAATACTTCGTTGGCAATTCCTTGCTGTTCGAGGTACGCAGAAATATAGAGTATACCCAGTGGGGCATACGGGCGCATGATCTGCTGTTCCTTCTCATCGTCTGCAAGGAAATATCCGTGCGTCAGCAATACACTCATCGTAACTTCAGATCAATTATAAAATGATCGGCCATACCCGACAGAAAAGAGAACCGCGATACTTTTCTTTCAACTGTATTTAGTCCAAAGAGAAAACGCTTGTGCGTTGAAAAGAATTTTTCCAGGTATGAGGGAGGCAGAGCAAAGCCAATGGGTTGTCGTGTAATAGTGGTAAATTTACCTGACGACCATTTCCTGATCTGTGATGGTTTGTAATACCACGTCTTCACAATGGCACCATCCAGATTAGCAGGTACATCATAAGAAGTCCACCGCCTGAATACATTCTTCATTTGAAAGCGCAACGAAAAGTATATCGATTCCCACAAACAGAACTTCGGCATAATTACCGCTATAAATCTTCCTTTCGGGGATAAAACCTGCGGCAGCTTTTGCAATAGTTTTTGCAGCGACTCCGGACTGATACAATTCAATCCACCGAAGTTGGAAAAGATCAGATCAAATTTCTTATCGAACAGTGTTTCGTCGAAACTATCAAGATCAAGATAGTGTGAGCTGATTTTATTCTGCATCGAGAATTGATGCGCTTTCTGCTGTGTTACCTTCAGCATCTCTTCCGATACATCGGTGGCTACTATATTAAAACCACGCTCACTGAAAAGCAGTGCATCTTCACCAGTACCACAATTCAATTCCAGTATCTCGAGTCCGTTTAGCTCAGGAGTAATTTTCTCGAGGTAACTCCAAACCTGTTTTCGTTGCAATTGACCAATTGCACTCTGTGTGAAGACAGAATCGTAAGCAGAAGCAATATGATCGAACGGTACAGCCATGCGCATGATTTTATACGGGTTGGTCAGGGATGGGTAACTGCAAGTCCTTTGAGTCGCAACCGTTGGGCGAACGATGTAGGAATATAATAAAAAGTTGCCAGCCCTGCACGCAAATCCTTATAGTTTAGACGTAACGGATTACGAAAGAGTTTCTGCAAACTGATATATCCTTTTCGTGTACGATAAACACTATGAACATACCGGTGCAGTTCTTTGTAATACTTACTTCCAAATGTTCCCTGAAACATCATGGCGAGATCATCCGAATCACTCCAGTTCTGTTTTTCGTGAAGTTGCTCCTTTACCCGGTCGTAAAACTTTGTTCCCGGCAACGGATAGGAAACAGAGATACCAACTTCATCTGGCATTAAATCCAACACCATCTTTAACGTTGCATCTATATCTTCCTGTGTTTCGCCCAGGTATCCGAATTGAAGAAAGAAAGCTACTTTGATTCCTTTCTGCTTCATCAGGTGTGTAGCTTCGTGAATCTGTTCTATAGTAGTTCCTTTATCCATAGCATCCAGGATTTTTTGAGATCCTGACTCTGCGCCTATCCAGATCGTATCAGCTCCGGATTGTGCGAACGCTTCTATCGTGTCTTCCTGTAATAACAGATCAGCCCGCGACTGAATTTTATACCTGAACTTTAATTTTTTGGCAAGTACCTCATCTCTGAATTCCTGTACCCAGCCTGGCTTCAGTCCGAATATATCATCGCACATCCAGAAGTGATCAGGATTATACTCTTTCAACAGAAACTCAATTTCTCTTAACACATGCTGCGGAGAACGTGAATTATAGCGATTGCCATAGATAGGTTTGGCACACCAGTTACATTTATAGGGGCATCCGCGCGTGGATGCTATATTCAGTGAAAAATATCCGTGATGTTTATTCCATACCGTGCGATAGGAATCAATATTTACCAGGTCCCACGCAGGTAATGGCAGTGTATCCAACTCACGAATTACAGGGCGATTAGCTGTAATTTTTGTTTCTTCGTTTTCTCTGAAAGCTATACCCTGCAGCGATTTCACATCGCGATTTGCTTCGAGTGCCAGTATCAATTCTTTCAGTGTTTCTTCTCCCTCGCCACGCACTACATAATCTACGCCATGCGAAAGATATTTCTCGTAATGATCTGCTGCATCTGAGCTTGAAGCAATCACTGTACAGCCCGCATCCTTCGCGGCTTTTGCCATAGCAAAGGCTGCTTCACGCATATTAGTAAGACACATCTTGGTGAGATAGTTGAAGCCATCATCGTATATCACCAAATATTGTGGCTTGTGCTGATCTATAGCATCTGTAATTTCATCCGGAGAATCCCGTAAGGCAGTATCAAAGAGTGACACTGTAAAGCCTGCTTCGCGCATTACTGCAGCAGCTAATATAGTTGCCAGTGGCGGATACGGCTGTTTGAATTTCCATTGCTTGGGATCAAACTTGTAAAAATACGAGTGTGTAAAAAGTATCTTCCTGCTCATGCTTTCCACGAAATATTAAACTTCTTACTGAACCCTTCCATTTTCTGCCGGTAGAGTTCAATCACTTTACGCTGATAATGATTGGGATGATTTTTAGAACTATACTTCTTCGTTTTAAAGGCAACGTCAAAATCATCCTGAGTATATTGTTTCTGGTATAAATTCTCCCAACGCTTCAGAGACAACTTCATGCAATAATTTTCCCACCAGTTGACTCCCGCATGATCAATTATATACTCAATCGCTCTTTTAATTATACCGTTCGATGTATCGGTTGTTTCATCTATAGGGCGCAGTTTAAAGTTGGGGAAGAAATTACGAAGCCATAAATTCTTTTGGTGCAGCTTCGCATACAGATCAACATCACATAACGGTATTACGGTAGCCAGTTCTGTAGCGGTAAATAAATTTTTTTCCTCAATCTCCAGGTGATCGGTATCTATAAAATAGTTTACACAAAAGTATTTATGAGAATTGAAGAGAAAGATACGCTTATATAGCACCAATATCATACGTGCAATCCACAGCCGACCTGGTTTGGTAATGATGAAAAAATCCAGATCAGAGTTTTCATCCATATAGCCTTTCGATAGTGAGCCCGAAGCAAGCACACCGCGAACAAACGGGAATGAGGATATAAATTTACCTTTCTTACGAGCCACAGCCAGAAGCTTGTCTGCTTCTGAGTTGCCTTTCAATCTTCGCGTTGCCCATGCTTCGTTGTTTTGAAGCGAGTAAAGATCGCCAAACTGAAAAAGATATCCTTTGGACGACATCTCTTCCAGCTCGTATTCAATAGCACGCGCTGTTACATGATTGGTTGGCAAGAAGCGATGGATCTCCTCGGCTTTAAGCGGGTAGTTAAAGATGTCGTAGTATAATAACGTACGAAGAATGCTCTCGCTCAATGGCTTCAACGTACTGTCGTTCAAAGACTCTACCATACGGATCATTGTTAATTAATCATGCGTCACTATACCCCATTCTTTCCGCTGAACAATGTCTTCTTCTTTGTTTCACAAGATACCGTTGATCAGCAGTCTTGTAAACCAATCGCAAAAATTTGTTTGTGTGTTCTAACACACCACAAAACAATGTTTGAATTTCCGGAAAAAGGATAGAATTTTATCACACTTGTTTGTCACCATTCACGGGACGCGACATGTTAAACTTTGGTTGCCATGCTTATCAAATAATTTTTAAACAATAACCCTTAACTACAAACAACAACCATGAACGTGATCAGAACTTTTGAAGATTATCAGGAGCAGTATAAAAAAAGCATTGAGCACCCGGAGAATTTCTGGAGCGAGATTGCCAGCAGTTTTTACTGGCGCAAAAAGTGGGATAAGGTATTAGAGTGGGATTTTCACAAACCGGAAGTGAAATGGTTTCAGGGGGGAAAACTAAATATAACCGAAAACTGTATCGATCGGCATCTTACCAAGCATGCCAATCAAACCGCTATTATATGGGAACCTAACAATCCGGCAGATGATGCCAAGCATATAACGTATCAGCAATTGTATGAAGAAGTTTGCAAGACAGCCAATATGCTGAAGGCAAATGGAGTAAAGAAGGGCGATCGTGTTTGCATTTATTTACCCATGATACCTGAGCTTGCTTATGCTGTGCTGGCATGTGCGCGTATTGGTGCTGTGCACTCTGTTGTGTTCGCAGGGTTCTCTGCTAAATCTGTTGCCGATCGTATACTGGATGCCGGCTGTAATATAGTGATCACCTCCGATGGAGCTCATCGCGGAGAGAAATCCATTAATCTAAAAGGTATCATTGACCAGGCATTGGAAAGCTGTCCGAATGTTTCACGTGTTATTGTAAAGGAATATCTAAAGTCAGGGGGGCCCATGAAAGCAGGTCGCGATGCCTGGTGGCATGATGAGATCGCTAAAGTAAATGCTGAATGCGCAGCAGAAGAGATGGATGCAGAAGACATGCTATTTATACTCTATACTTCGGGCTCTACCGGTAAACCAAAAGGCATGGTGCATACTTGCGGAGGATACATGGT
>NZ_DATCSD010000148.1:0-63612 GCF_036568665.1 Ohtaekwangia sp.
GCACCAGCAAATTGTACCGATGATATTTCTGGTACGCAGAAATAATTACAACCGCCTCTCTGTAAAAATATCCGGCAACGATATGCAGGCTGGTCTCGCGCACCTGGAGAAAACCTGGAAATCATTTTTACCCGATAAACCCTTTGAATATACCTTTCTTAGTGAGCGCTATCGCAAGCTATACGAATCAGAGCAGAAACAGAGTCAGCTCTTCACAACCTTTGCAGGTCTGGCCATCTTCATTGCCAGTATGGGTTTATTTGGATTAGCCACCTTCAATACGATGCAGCGCATGAAAGAGATTGGTATACGCAAAGTACTGGGTGCTTCTACCGGAAGTATATTGCAATTGCTCTCGAAAGAAATCCTGGTGTTGGTTGGCTTAGCCAATCTGATAGCATGGCCAGTGGCCTGGTATTTTATGAACAAGTGGCTGGATAGTTTTGCCTACCGGATTGATATGAACATAGCCCTTTATATAGCAGGAACGATCTGCGCTATAGCTATAGCCTTGCTTACGGTGAGCACACAAACCATACGGGCGGCTTTGAGGAATCCTGCAAAGACCCTTCGGTATGAGTAAATATATAGTTTAAAAAATCTACCTCTGCAGCACAGAGGACCGGACAACGAGCGAAAGGGCTAGAATATGATGATTGCCAAAAGGGTCATCGATACGATAGAGCTGGCAAACATGATAGCGAGGCCCAGAAAGTGATAAACGTTAATCTGCTTCATAAAAAATTAAGAGTTTAAAAGCTAGACTAAGGGCCGACTTTAGACATGAATTGTCTGCAACACATTACTTTTCTCTGGCAGCCATCCCAATAAACCGATCTTGTTAAAGCCGTCAAGATCATTTTTTACGGGTGTTTAGACTGCTAACGTTTGAAGGGTGTTCTGCAAACCATTGCAATTTCCAAAAAAAATTCGTTTCTCAAAGTATTTGCCCCAATTTTTCTCTAAAATTTTCGACCAGATTGCCTGACAGGAAGATGAAAGAAGGTTATTCCGTCTTGAAACTATCGGATAGATATACTTTCACCAGTCAATTTGACCAGTTATACTCTGCTGAACAAGCCATTTTAACTTCAAAAAAGCTGTGGATAGTTTTTTGAGCGGCACTCTTCTACACAAGGAGATTTTTTATGGATGCTTTTTCTTCTATGATCATTGATGCCGTGGAAAAAACAAAAAACGCGGTGGTCAAAATTGATGTCTTCAAGCGAGACAAGAGTAATGTACTTCGCCCGGCCGGCTCTGGTTCGGGTTTTATTTTTTCATCCGATGGCCTCGTATTTACGAACAGTCACGTGGTGGACGGAGCTGAAAAAATTATGGTGAGCCTGTTGAATGAAAATGAGATTGAGGGATTTCTGATCGGCAAAGACCCGGATACTGACCTGGCTATACTCAAAATATATAGTGAAGGATATTCGGTGGCGAAACTAGGTGATGCACAGCAACTGCAGATCGGGCAATTTGTAATTGCCATTGGTAATCCTTACGGCTATCAGCACACGGTTACAACGGGGGTGGTAAGCGCACTGGGGAGAACGTTGCAAACACAATCAGGCCGATTGGTTGATAACGTAATCCAGTCGGATGCCGCGTTGAATCCCGGTAACTCCGGTGGACCAATGATCACTACGGATGGTGAAGTGATCGGGGTAAACACAGCTATGATACAAGGTGCGCAGGGGTTGAGTTTTTCAGTAGATATAAATACTGCGAAGGAGATAGCACAGCAATTGATCAAAGATGGTAAAGTATTCAAGGCTTATCTGGGATTGATGCTG
The DNA here is from genome assembly GCF_036568665.1 of Ohtaekwangia sp. Lineage (GTDB taxonomy): Bacteria > Bacteroidota > Bacteroidia > Cytophagales > Cyclobacteriaceae > Ohtaekwangia. Next base: position 1,800 of record NZ_DATCSD010000148.1, read on the forward strand.
CAAGAGGTAAACGTCAACCCGAAGATCAAACAGCACTATAATTTGAAGAACAAGAAAGGGCTGTTTGTGACAAAGATCCAGGAGAACTCTCCTGCTTCACGATCTCAGTTACAGGAAGGTGATATCATTACTTCCTTCAACAACAAGACGGTCAACACCACGCATGAACTCTTTAAGGAACTAAGCCGAAAAGAGATTGTAACGATGATTGATATTTCAGTGATCCGCCACACGGAGTTGCTCAACTTCGCTATATTTCCCAGCGACCACTAGATATTTAGCAGTAAGTATACGGGTATATATAAAAAAAGGGGCTGAAAATTTCAGCCCCTTTTTTTATAACTCTATCTCCATTTTCCTTTTTGGTTGGACGACCGTGATCTTCCTCCTCCTCCGGAATTTCTTCCTGAAGAAGATTTACCTCTGTCACTACGTCCTCCGGAAGAGCGACCGCGTGAACCTCCGGATTGTTTCTGCTCCGTAATCTCAACACGAACTTGTCTTCCTTTATACTCAATGCCATTCAGTCCGCTCACAATTTCTTCGGCACGGGAAGGCTCCACTTCAAAAAATGAATAGGCACCTTTGAGATCAATTTTACCAATGTCCTTTTTGCTCACACCGGCATGGTCGTCAATGAGTTCTAACATTTTAGAAACATCTATACCATCCATCTTGCCGAGGTTGATAAAGAAACGACTTCCGGTAGAGTAGCGCTCTTCGCCACCTTCACTGCTACTACCACGTTTACCTTCTACATTCAGATCAGGAGCATTGCGATAGTAATCCAGGAAACGGTTAAACTCGATCGAAGCAAAACGTTTGATCAACTCTTGCTTACTCACATCTTTCAATTCTGCTTCTATAGCGGGAAGAAACTCAGCGATCTCATCTTCATTTACTTTCACTTCGCGCACACGATGCATCAATGCGAGTAATTGTTTCTGGCAAACATCAGCACCGGTAGGAATCATCATCCGCTTAAACGGAGATTTCAAAGTCTTTTCGATCTGCTTTACTTTACCAAGCTCGCGCTTGGAGATCATAGCAATCGAAACACCTTTTTTACCGGCACGCGCAGTACGACCACTGCGGTGAGTATAAAACTCCATTTCATCCGGAATGTTGAGATGTATAACGTGCGTGATATCTTCTACATCTATACCGCGCGCTGCCACATCCGTTGCTACCAATATCTGTAACGCGCGCTGACGGAATTTCATCATTACGCGATCGCGTTGCTGTTGTGTAAGATCACCGTGAAGAGAGTCTGCATTATAGCCATCCTTCATCAGCATCTCAGCAATTTTTTGTGTATCAATGCGGGTACGGCAAAAGATCAATCCAAATATATCCGGATTGTAATCGAGTATCCTCTTCAACGCAGGATAACGATTATTCTCCTGTACTATCACATAGTTATGCTCGATGTTTACGTTACCGGTATTCTGTTCACCTACTGTTAACTCAAACGGATCGCTCATATAGTTCTTCATGATGGCCCGCACTTCGCGAGGCATCGTAGCAGAGAACAACCACGTGGCTTTATCATCGGGCGTAAAAGATAGTATCTTATCAAGATCATCTTTAAAGCCCATGTTCAACATCTCATCAGCCTCATCCAGTACTACATACTTGATCGTATTGAGGTTAATCGCTTTACGATCGATGAGATCGATCAGACGACCCGGTGTAGCTACAATGATCTGTGCGCCTTTCTTTACTTTACGGATCTGCTCGCTAATGCTTGAGCCACCGTATACAGCTACTATATTAAAAGACTTGAATTTTTCAGAGAAGTTCTCAAGGTCACTGGCAATTTGTAATCCCAGTTCACGGGTCGGTGCCAATACCAGCGCCTGCGTATCGCGGCTTCTGTCATCAACAAGCTCAAGCAGCGGCAATCCAAAGGCAGCAGTTTTACCGGTACCGGTTTGCGCGAGACCAACAAAATCGCGGTTTCCGTTCAATAAAACTGGGATCGCTTTTTCCTGTATTGGTGTAGGCGTTTCGAAGCCGATCTGCTGAACCGACTCTACCAATCCCCTGGACAGGCCCAGGGATTCAAAAGATTTCATTCTATATTATTGTGTAAGCAGTAAAGGTACGGCTATTAATCGAGATTATAAGATACCCTGCTAACAGCACCATTTTCTGTACCTTTTTTATAGAAAATCAGGAGCACATCCAAGTAAATATTCTATTAGCCCAATAAAGTAAAGCCGGATCGTGAATCTTTTATTAGTGGATGATCAGTTTCCTGTTCACTTGCCATGCAGGCGACACAATTCTTACAATATATATTCCACTCAGAATAGAACCTGATTCTATCGTTGCTGTTCCGGAAGATTGAGATACCGACAGTTGTGCTTTGGCAACTTCAATACCTTGTGTATCCATTATGGTAATGCTGTAGGCTCCAGCCGGCACATCTATCAAGTCTACGGTAACTTGTTCTCCTCTATTTGCCGGATTCGGATATATAGAGGCAAACGGTTCAGCTTGTCCATCCAGCTCTATCCGGATAATATCAAAACGAACAGTGGTTCCATCCAGATCAGTTTGTGAGAGGCGGTAGTAATATATACCTGATCTTACCTGATCATCTATATATTGATATTTACTGGCTGTTGATATAGTCCCGTTACCTTTTACGGTAGCAATCGTTTCAAACTCTTCGCCATTGGCAGAGCGCTCAATAGTAAAGTGATCGTTGTTATGTTCAGAAGCAGTAGCCCATCGAAGTTCTACAGCTTTAGATTCACTGTTATATAAACCCTTAAAGTATAGTAATGAAACCGGCAATGGAGTTGTGCCTGCGTTGCTGACTATTCCGGAATTGGCTGTACCACTGGCGGTGCTTGCTGAGGAAGAGCAGGAACTATTATTACAGCCACCTGTGCCACTTGCAGTGGTTGTTGTAACGTTACTGGTTGGCTGTGCTGAAGAATAAATAACTACTCCCTGACTACCACCACCGCCTCCGGCATGTATCGCTGCATCGGTTACAGATCCACCATTACCACCACTAGCTGCTACAGACAGCGTGCATCCGGGTGCAACACTAAAAGTGCTCACATCCATAATAATACTGCCTCCTGCTCCACCGCCTCCCGCGCCATCATTACCTCCTCCGCTTCCTCCATTGTTTGAGTTAAGCGCTGCACCACCATTGGCAGATATAGTAATAGAACCACAGGAACCAGAGGTTGTGATCGAATTGGCTTTTATTAAAACAATACCACCACCGTCAGCCCCGGCACTTCCAACACCATTATTCTGATGGCCTCCGCCTCCGCCTCCTCCCATAAATACGCGGGTGGAGTTTATATAAGAGCTGAGCGATATACCACCCTGCCCCCCTACCGGAGTAGACGTACACAAATATCCGGGACCGCCATCACCACCTGCAGCATAATTGCCACCACCGGCACCACCGCCATTGTGAATATTACCACCTCCGCCACCATTCAGAATCTTAGCTCGTCCTGCTACATAGCTTGAACTGGTGTTTTTATATATACCTTCTCCCTTTCTGCCAGAGTCACCACTGGAACTTGTTGTGATCCATGTTGTAGTAGCACAGGTTACAGTACCACCGGTACTCGATCTCGCGCCTCCTAAAAAACCTGCAGCATTCGCTGTAAGGCTATGCGCCAGGGTTAATACACCATTTACCCGAATAGCCAGAACACCGCCTACGTTTCCATCCCAATCCAAAGCAACCATGTTAGCTGTAGTGGTATAGTCCGGGCTACCGTACAATCTATAGGATATAATTTGTACCGTAGCATTCGAGTTTATATTGAACGTATTCGTAATCGCATTATTTACTGTAATTGTAGCCGGAAGGCCACCGCTTTCGGTATGAGACTGAATCCTCTTTACTTCATATAAACCCGCAGATTGTATAGAGCCGAGAACACCAAATGTAGAGGCGTTGGTAACATCACCAATCACATTGTCCTGCATCTGCATGATAATGATTTCATCACCATCCTCAAATGTGTGATACGTTTCGTTAACATTTGAAAGTGTGAGCACATTGCCAGATATAGCTGTAACCTTGGCGTAAGCGTTAACTTGCGCATAGGTATCTATACTTAGCATGCTTGTCAAACAAAACAGCAGCAATGATATCCGGTACTTCGCCTTCATATTCGATTATGTCAAGTATCCATTAATACTTCTGAAGAATCACTACCAAGCGTGGCACGCCCAATCAACTGTATTTCAGAAATTAATTTTACCGCTAACATAAAGACAATCCTCGACCCTGCCTGCAAGTATGTAAGTAAAAACAAAACGTTTTAATAAAACAGATCCCGATAGTGAACTTAATGCTATATATATACCTAAATATTAGGTACTAAATATTCACCTAATAACCGTAAGGTAAATATCACCGACACTCGTATAAATTCATTTCAGACGAGCACATCGGAGAAGGGCTAACAGGATTTCGTTGAACTAACTATAATTATTTAATTAAAATGATAGATAAACGGTCTGCCTGGCAGACTATTTATACAACGAGGAGGGATTGAAATTTACAAGAGTACATCTGATTGCTCTTTGAACTCTTGACTTATCTTTTAACTTAACTATAAATTATGGGGTGGAGAATATCGGAGTCGAACCGATGACCTCTTCCATGCCATGGAAGCGCTCTAGCCAGCTGAGCTAATCCCCCAAAAAACTTCCGAACACAATACGCAACAAATATACATCGGTTGGATAAAAAATCAATCGTCTTCGGTGATAGTATTGAATTAATCTGTGCTGGTTACACTCTCCATCTCTTCTTTTCTTTTTCGAAGCTCTTGCTTATGTTCTTCTTTAACACGTTTACCCATGGTTCCGCGAAAGCGCTGCCAGAAACCTTCCCTGTCAAGGATGGAAACAAAATTATCAACATGGCAACTGGTCGTATCTATCGCAGGAAGCGTTTTATTACCGATGTCCAGCATACCAAAAACAATGGGTATGGCTTTTACTCCCGGACAATAACGCCTGGTAAAACTTCGTAATAGTCCCGATTGATAGGGATCTGTAGCGAGCGCTATTTTCTTGAACCCTAAATCTTTCGCCATCTTCCAGGAATAGTATATATTTTCGGTGCTGTGCTCTGCTTTAGTCTCTGCAAAAGTATGTTCAGGCGGAATACCCAATGAATCCGCTATAGTTTTCATCGCCAACGCTTCCACAAACGGACTATATACTGCCGCTCCTGAAAAGATTATATTTTTTGTATACCCACTATCGTATAGATGCTTGGCCCAGAAGATACGCATTTTCATTACCATGGTGGTGTTCTCTTTTTCGTAGGGTACACCCGGAACAATGATCACATCATAAGGCTTATCTTTCCTGGCTTGCTTATACGATTTCTCGGCATATCGCTTAAATGTACAGTGGGTTAATAGCAGCGCTACGGCAATGAATATATGCACGTAAATAAAGATCCTCAGAAATTTTTTTAGTCCCTTTCCCATAATGCTATAACAAATAATCAATGTCTTGGTTCCGATACTTTTAGTCGCCAGGCATCATCGTATTCTAAAACTCCTTCATCTACAAGGTCGCGCACAACATCAGCAAATAACTCACGATCGGTCGGCTCAATCTGCTCTTCCAGTTGTTCAATGGTCATCGAAGTATTTCCTACAATACTTATAATTTCCGAACGCAGATCATCAAATGCTGTCTGGTTGTTATTCTTTCGCTTCTCAATACACACGTCACACATACCACACTCAGCAAATGTATCTTCGCCAAAATAGTCCTGTATAATTTGCATGCGACAACGATGCACTGTAGTAGTAAACGTAACAATAGCCCTCATCTTGTCCATGATAAGCTTCTTTCGTTCCTCCAGTCTCTTGATATTTAACGGAAGACGGTCAGCATCCTGCCGTGGTAAAACGAAAGTTATTTGAGGTTTATCTTTTAAAGGCTGGTATATAACAATCTTCAGTTCGTTCAAGTGTTTCAAAATGGAGGTCATTTCCTTTTCCGATACCTTCATCCCTTTCGCCAGGTACGACTCCGATATCTTTACAAAATCGGCAAACAACTCACCGCCATATAGTCTTAGCAACATTTTTATAACGGGGTCAAATCGCGCATGCGCAATCTGAAATTCATATAGTTTTGTTTTATCTACAGGTATAAACAGATGCGAGGGATTATAAAAACTCTCGTTGAATTGTATCAGTCCCTCCTCTTCCAGCTTCTTTAACGCGATATATACTTCCTGCTGATTGTAATGAAAACGATCTGCAAAATCATGCAGGTCGAAATCATAGCTTTCGCCACCGCTGCTGCCAATGGCAAGCTGATAATAATTGGCAAGCGCCTGGTATACTTTTTTGAGCGTTTCGGGCGCAGGGTGCGATTGTTCTGTTTTGAACTGCAGATTGACTACATCTGCTTCCTGGTATAGTATAACGGCAAATGAACGTTCCCCATCTCTCCCGGCCCGCCCTGCTTCCTGGTAATACGATTCAAGATTTTCCGGGAGATCTAAATGCACCACGAGCCGCACATCGGGTTTATCGATACCCATACCAAATGCATTGGTCGCTACCATTACACGACTCTTGTTATGGATCCACTCCTCTTGCCTCTTGGAGCGATCTTCAAATGAAAGTCCTGCGTGATAAAAGGATGCCGGTATATTTCGCTTCGACAACCACTCGGCTATCTGTTGTGTAGCTTTACGCGAACGTACATAGATGATCGCGCTGCCCTTTACTTTCTGCAATATCTCCAGCAGTTTCTTTTCTTTGTTCTCGGTTTTGCGAACCACGAACGACAAATTATCCCTGGCAAAAGATCGCTGAAATATACCGGCTCCCTCGCGGAAGGCGAGCTTCTGCATGATGTCTTCTTTTACCAGTAGGGTAGCCGTTGCGGTGAGCGCTATAACAGGTGTTTCAGGTTTTAACTCGCGCAGGGAAGTGATCTTGAGATAAGGCGGACGAAAATCGTAGCCCCATTGCGAAATACAGTGTGCTTCATCTACTGCAATAAGGCCCACCTTCATTTGCTTAGCACGTTCGATGAACAACTCTGTTTGAAGACGTTCAGGAGAAACGTAAAGAAATTTTACAGAGCCATAAATACAGTTATCGAGCAGTATATCTATTTCGGAACGGTTCATTCCCGAGTGTATCGCCACCGCCAGTATACCGCGTGCTTTCAACTGCTCTACCTGGTCTTTCATCAGCGCGATGAGCGGTGTTATTACAATACAAATACCTTCACACAACAACGCTGGTACCTGGAAACAAACCGACTTCCCTCCTCCGGTGGGGAGCAATGCCAATGTATCGCGACCACTCAGCACAGAATTGACAATATCTTCCTGCAACGGTCGGAACTGACTATGGCGCCAGTACTTCTTCAGTATCGAAATGGGTGTCTCCAATGGAGACGAATATAGTATCGTTAGCGGTTATTCGTTAACGGTTCATCGCTGTTCCGGTAAATTTATTCTGTAGAACCGGTGATATTATACTGGATAACGATCAAGAGCATCTCTATTCTATGTAAAAGGAGGGTCACTAAAACAGTGCTAGAGATGCCCTTCGTAAGACAACGTCAGCGCTACTGCTTGGAGGCCGATTGCATCAGTTTCATGCCCGCTTCTCCGAGGTGCTTCACCAATATATTTTTATACTGTGCGGTGTTGGTATAACCGCCATTGGCTTTAAGAAATTCATCGAGCACCGAGGCCCAGTCGCTTCCCATCGGCATAATGAAACCGAATTGTTCTGCAGCTTTATCTGCTATAGGATGGCGTTTAATGCTCTTCTTCATCTTTACCGCTTCCAGGTAAAAAGCCAGGTCGAGGTAAGCAAAGCCCTTCGGGTCGGCAAACAATTTCTCCAGTGTTTCCTGACTGGTAGTGGTGTTGACAATTTTCATATCCGGGTAGTAACGGGACTTCAGATCGAGTATACGTTTTTCGTTAAGCGTACCTTTTGCTGCATAAGCTGTGAGCCCGGCAAAATTCTTCGGCATATCTTCGAGTTTGTTAAGGGTAGACACTTTACCCTGTGTGATGAGTATAGCAAAGTTGGTAATGAACGGCTGACTAAACTTTACTTCCTTTTTGCGTTCATCGGTAATGGTAATATTACCGAGTCCGAACACACCACCTTTAGAAGCTTTCACATTATCGTACATGCCGTGGAAATTCGATCCATCGCCTACGAATTTTGTTGTTAGCTCTACTTTCTTTGTTTCTTTCAGCCACGTTACAAAGTCACTCATAATGTCAACACAAATACCGGTAAGTTTACCGGCATCATCTACATATACAAAACTGGGAGTTTGCACATAGGCCAGAGATACACTGCCTTTACTTTTCTTATTCACTTCCTTCCAGGTGTCACCTGAATACGGTTGGGCCAAGAGCGAAAATGAAATCGCACTCAGCAAAATACACATAAGCGTTCGCATGAATTGTTTTGGGTTTATATACTAAATATAGGTACCCTCATAATAAAACATTCAACGCATATTTACTAATGTGCTGTAATATTTAAGTGTTATTTGCCGTGATATTAAATAATTACCACTGTATTTTTTCTTTGTTAAGAAACGCCTGTATACCTCGTACACAATCGCTGCTCGCGCGAGCCTGGGCATTCATCTTAGACGCAAACGTTAGCGCATCTTCCAATGAAAGTGACTGAACAGAAGCAATCATGTGCTTGGTCATTTCCATAGAAGTAGATGAATTAGTGGTGATTAATCGCTGGGCAAAGGTTGTTACTTCCCGCTCAAGTGCATCCGGCGGCACTATAAAATTTACCAATCCTATATTTTGTGCCGCTTCAGCTGTGATCAGATCTCCACTCAGCAATAACTGTTTTGCTTTTGCTTCGCCAATTTTGCGCAGTAAAAAGATCATAACAATAGCCGGTATAAATCCGATCTTCACTTCAGTATATCCGAATTTTGCTTCCGGTACCGCGAACGAGAAGTCGCACACTGTAGCCAAACCACAACCACCGGCAAGCGCGTGGCCTTGCACTTGCGCGATCACCACTTTCTTTAAAGTATATATTTTCAAAAATAACTCTTTGAGATGATCGGAGTCTGCAAGATTCTCTTCGTACGAGAACTGCTGCAGTTGCTGGAGATAGGCCAGGTCAGCACCGGCACAGAATGCTTCACCGTTGGCTTTCAACACTACTACTTTTACAGCATCATCTTTTTCAGCTTGAGTAAAGGCATCTTTCAATGCAGCTACCAGTTCGTGACTCAATGCATTTCGTTTTTCAGGACGGTTAAGTGTGATAAAACCTATACGGCTTTTAACACTATATTCAATCACGTTCATGCTATACTATATTTTGAGTGTAAATCAGATCTCTACCGAAAAAGCTCCTGTATGCCAAACAGAGTGTATACGAATGTTCTGTGCAGAAGCTTGCTTCAGCAATTTACTGGCAAAATAATAAGAGTTACTGCTATCTAAAATTATTTCTGATGCCTCCACCTGTTTCAACAAGGCCGCCAGGTCTTTCACAGCGTTGTTTGAGATGATCAGGTAATCCACCTGAATATGCGAAGGCATGGACTTGTTGCCCATAATCTGCAGAATGAATTTGCCCTGCCATTGTAATAATCGGTAAGAAGAAGTCTGTTCCCTTACAGGAATAACCTGTTCAACACCGTGCTGCAGCCGGTTAGGGTGAATATGAAACCGCACTGCGGAAGCATTCCGCATGAGCAAGGAATCCGTCATGAAATATACCTGGCCTTCCTCCGTAAGATCAACAGCAGAATGATGCGGCACTTTGTATACCGTGATATAGCGTTTCTCTACATCGCTATAAAAATGAAACCACTGTATCGCCACAAACATTATACTGCAAACAGCAGCTACCCATATATACCCATAGGCTTTAAACTGGAAGAGTAACACCATCGATACAATCACAGCCATCAATAACCAGCTTTGTGCTGTGTTGATATAAATATTATCGACCAGGCTAAAGGGAAATGCCTCTACGGTAAACACCACGATATTGAGTGCTTGAATACTCCACTTCAGCAGTATACCAACGAAGGCGGCTACGGGTGGCATAAAACTCACGCATAACACTACGAGCCCGGCTATCAACACAAAAAACGATCCGGGTATTACCAGCAGGTTTGATAACAAAAAGTAGTTCGGGAATTGGTGAAAGTATAAAAGTCCCAACGAAAGTGTAGCGAGTTGTGCGGCTATGGATACCGTTGTAATCTTCCATACCTCATCCCACAATCGCGATGCAGGTTCCCATAACTGGTATAAATCCGGCTTGAGATATACTATACCTAACACCGCCAGGTACGACAACTGAAAAGCCACCGACATAATGAGATACGGCTCGTAGATAAGAAGAAAAAAAGCAGACGCTGCCAGAATGTTATAAATGTTCGTCTGCCGATTCCACGCCCGGGCTACTGCTACAAACGTAAACATAGTAACAGCCCGTAACACCGAAGGCGACAGTCCGGTGATATAGGCATAGCCCCAAAGTATAACCAGGCTTATACCGGCCGCAACCCATTGGCTGGTGCGCGAAGTACCCAATGGCTTTAACAACCAAAGGATGATCATATAGATAATACTGATATGCAAACCCGACACGGCCAGCACGTGCATCGCTCCTGTAGCAGCATACGCATTGAGTAATTCGTTATCCAGCCCGTCCGTGACGCCCAGCACCAGCGCAGAGGCTATAGCTTGCTCGCGCTCACCCGTTACAAACTTTTTCAGTGCAGCATCCGCCCATGTTCGGGCACAAATGGCATAGTATAACAAGTGCGAATCGGGCCTGCTCTCCAATCGCTTTACTTCACTATATTTTACAAAGTGCTGGTGGTATATTTTACGAAATGTGAGAAACCGCTTGTAGTCAAATTCACCAGGATTGCCGGGCACTGGTACCTCCTGCGGCTGCCCGCGAATCAACAATACATCGCCATACTGAAAAGGCGTTGGAAAATCTTTTTTGGGAAAGTATAGCAGAATATTTCCGCTAACATCCTTCCACTCATCCTCGCTCTTTACCTGCATTACTCTTGCTTCTACTTTCCAGGCGTTGGCTTTCTCCTGTATATAGCCGGTTACAACGGTCTGGTAATACGCCACCGGTGTTTTGAGGTTGATGAGATTATCGGCACGCCTCGAATCGGTGCAATGAAGCAACTGCAAATATCCCGCTAACAAAATAGCAAGCAACCCAACGGCTCCCGGATTGAACAACGCCTTTCGGGTGATGCGCTGAAATATAAAATGCCCTATATATACTATAAGAAGTGTTACGAATACAAGCGTAATAATGAACTGCGGAAGAAAATCAGGAAGATATATACCGAGAAGTATACCGGCTATAAAAAACAAAACAATCCGAACAACGGCAAAAGGGATCCAATGAAGCATAACGGGTAAAGTAAAAATGAAAGGTAGGAAAATTCCGCAGAGTCTTCCTAACCTTCCTATACTTTATCGTATATCGTTCGCTTCGCGATGATAGGCTTCAATGATATCGCGCACCAGGCGGTGACGCACTACATCTTTTTCGTTCAGCTCCATAATCCCTATACCACGCACATCGCGCAGTATACGGATCGCTTCTTTTAATCCTGAGCTTTGCTTGGACGGTAAATCGATCTGCGAAGCATCGCCTGTAACAATCATTTTTGAATCGGGGCCCATACGCGTCAGAAACATTTTCATCTGCATCGGTGTGGTGTTCTGCGCTTCATCCAACAGTATAAAGGCATTGTTCAGCGTACGGCCGCGCATATAGGCCAGCGGAGCAATCTCAATGATCTCGCGCTCCATATAATACCGGAGTTTCTCGAACGGTATCATATCGTTCAGCGCATCATATATAGGGCGCAGGTATGGATCGATCTTTTCTTTCAGATCGCCCGGAAGAAATCCGAGGTTCTCGCCAGCTTCCACCGCAGGGCGGGTAATAATAATTTTCTTTACCTGTTTGTTCTTGAGGGCGCGCACCGCGAGTGCCACCGATATATAGGTCTTACCCGTTCCAGCAGGGCCGAGAGCAAACACCAGGTCGTTCTCCTTTACCGTATCAACCAGTTTTTGCTGGTTAACCGTTTTCGGTTTTATAGGGAAACCTTTTGTACCATATATAATAATATCATCGGAGGCCTGCTGGTTTTCCGGAAGCATGATCTCCTGCTCGTGCGAAATGTAGTTCTGTACGTTCTCCTCTGTCACTTTACCGTATTTATGATAGTGTTCTATCAGCGAAGCAAGGATATCATCGATCTGTACAATTTCAGAAGTAGATCCCTTGATGTGTATCTGGTTGCCGCGCGATATTATACGGCTCTTGGGAAAGGCTGCTGCCAGCGTATCAATTGTTTTATTCTCAACCCCGAGGAAATCGATCAGGGAAATATTCTCCAGTGTTACTGTTTTTTCGATCAACTAATTAATGATTTGGTGTTATACATTTTCAGCGTGTGCAGGTGCGCGTGTGGTGTAGCGATGATTATATCTGGTGAACCTTGCACGACTTCGCAAAGTTCAGATACGCTATATGGTTTAAAAATGTTTATTTTGCCATATCAAAATTAATGAATATCTGCCGCAGCATCAACCATGGCCATAGTAACCCTTCTTACAGACTCCGGTGAAAGTGACCATTATGTGGCAGCCATCAAGGCTCGCATTATCAGTATCAATCCGGGTGTACGGGTTGAAGACATCAGTCACCAGATAAAACCATCCGATATAGCGCATGCTGCCTTTGTACTTCGGGCGGTGTTTCGCGATTTCCCCAAGGGCACCATACACCTGGTGGGGGTCGACTCCACCGGCAACCGGGGCGATGCATTTATCGCGCTGCAACTCGAAGATCATTTTTTTGTTGGATGCGATAACGGTTTATTCGGACTCATCAGCGATAAATCTCACCAGCAACTGGTGGAGCTCAACGCCATCAATACCATCAGCACTACATTTCCGGAGCGCGATGTATTTGCACCTGCAGCCGTAAAACTGGCCAGCGGTGTTTCCATTACCAACCTGGGCAAGCCGATGCCTTCGTTCAAGAAGATGATCGACCGCCAGGTGAAAGCCACCAAGAAACAGATCACCGGCAGTGTGATACATGTGGATGGTATGGGTAATCTTATCACCAACATTCCGCGCGAAGCGTTTGATATTCTCAGCGCCAACAAACAATATACTATACAGTTTGGTGGCGAGAAGTTTAGAAGAATCCACACACAGTATAATCAGGCCGAACAAGGCGAATGCTTTATTGTGTTCAACAGCCTGGGCTTGCTGGAGATTGGTATTTATAAAGGTAATGCAACGGAACTGCTGGGGCTCGACTACGACAGCACGGTAAGTATTTTCTTCGAAGAATAGATAACGTTCCGAATATGATTATCAGAATTGTACACATGCATTTTAACGAGGCAGATGCAGAAGAATTTCTGACCATCTTCGAAAAGAATAAACATGCCATCCGGAATTTTGAAGGCTGCACACATCTGGAATTACTGCGTGATGCTAACAACCCGGCCGGCTTTACCACCCTTAGCCACTGGAACCGCGAGCAGGATTTGGAGCAATATCGCCAGTCAGAATTGTTCAGGGCGGTATGGGGCAAGGTAAAACCACTTTTTTCGGAGCGCACGCAGGCTTTTTCGCTTGAGAAATTTATAGAACTATAATTGTGAGAGTTGCAAAACTTTAGGCATATTTGCAGCCCATTTCCACAGCATGCCTGAGTGGCGGAACTGGTAGACGCGCACGACTCAAAATCGTGTGCCGCAAGGCGTGCCGGTTCGATTCCGGCCTCAGGTACGTTATAAAAGGATGGTAAAAGCCATCCTTTTTTTGTTAGCAAAAAATCTATCGTTATGTTCTATGTATATGTACTCGTTAGCCTATCCAGAAACTATATATATGTTGGTTTGACCAACAATCTTCAACGAAGAATTGGAGATCATAACTATGGCTATAATAAAACTACAAAACCATATCGCCCCTTTCGAGTATTGATTACCGAGCAATTCAATTCACGAATGGAAGCCCGCGTTCGAGAGAAATATTTAAAATCTGGAGTTGGTAAAGAGTTTCTCAAAGCTCTGCTTGCAAAACAGAACTGGTAGACACGCACGAATCAGAACCTGCCTATCGGCAAGCAGGTTCGTGTGCCGCATGGCGTGCCGACAGGTAGATTCGATTCCGGCCTCAGGTACGTTAAAGAAAAGGTCTCCTTCAACAGAGACCTTTTTCTTTTTTCAACGTATCACAAGAAATATCTTTCCTACTTCTTAAAATCCTTCGCTGAAAAACTCTTTTGGAGTCACACCCAACGCATTCAACACTTTTAAAAAGCTACTGATCCTTAAATCCTCGCCTTTTTCATACCGACCATACTGAGAGCGACTGATGCCATTTTCATAGGCAAAAATTTCATAGCTTGTATACCCCGCCTTGATCCTCAATTGCTTCATTCTCTCTCCAACCTTTTTAAGGTCAACATCAAGCTCTTTATCTGTTTTTGGTTTAGCTGAAGTTCTTTTAATTGATTTTCCCATAGTCAAATCAAATAAAAGGCCTCCTTTTTAGTTACCCCAAATAGAGAACCACTAATAAAGAACCACTAATTAGGAATATATATTGAAAATAGATTACTTAGTAAAAAGATAGCCTCAACTATATAAACACATAACTATTCCGTTTTATGGCCACACAGAAAGACGATTTATACTACCACAAAATTTTAACGTTCTATAACATATCTCCTACCCCAATCAAAATTGAAGTGCTGCGAGGTATATATACCTGCAAGGCAACATTTGATGAACAGCACTTACGCAATGCCCTGGAAAAGAACGAAACGTATATAAGCCAGAACTCGCTTACAATTATTTTACGACTCTATATAAAGACTCACCTACTGGTGAAAGTAAAACAGGCAAATGCAGATCGCGACACAGAAAAATCATATTATGCATTGAGCGGGAATCATATTTTGCTAATCCCGGCAATTTGATTATTAATAATATAATGGATAGTTTTGTATATAAATAAATACGATTGTATACGTTTTTATCCATGAAGAAAGTAGCGGCAGATAGTACCGGAACGGCAAGGGCTTTCATCAAAAGCCGCGGTGGTATCTTCCGTACTTCCGAAGCATTGAAAGCCAAAATTCATCCACGAACCTTGTATCAACTTCGTGACGCAGGAGAAATTGAGGAAATTTCCAGAGGCCTCTATAAACTTTCGGAGGTCGACATATCGCAACCTGATTTTGTAACAGTAGCATTGAAAATTCCTGAAGGAGTTATTTGCCTGGTATCTGCTTTGGCATTTCACGGCATTACAACTCAAATTCCTCATAAGGTTTTCGTAGCTGTTAAACAAGGAGCCAGAACATCCAGTATAGATTTTCCCCCGCTATCAGTTCATCATTTTTCACCAGATGGGTATATAGCCGGAATAGAGACTCACAAGATCGACAAGGTTCAGGTAAAAATATATAGCGTAGAAAAGACTTTGGTAGATTGCTTCAAATTCAGAAATAAAATAGGAATGGATGTATTTCTTGAAGCACTTAAATTTTACAAATCAAGAAAAAAAATCAGGGTAAAACAGATACTTGACTTTGCTAAAACATGCAAAGTCGAAACCGTTATGCGTCCTTACATTGAAACATTGATATGAGCAAAGTTCCGAAAATCATAGCTGCATCTATTAGAGAAAAATTATTGGTTCGGGCAAAAACAGATAAGAGACCCTTCAATGAGCTGTTACAATATTACGCTATGGAGCGCTTTCTGTATCGCTTCTCTCAATCAAAGTATGTAAAAGATTTTATACTCAAAGGAGCACTCATGTTACGGATGTGGAACGCTCCTGAGTTCCGGGCAACGATGGATATTGATATGCTCGGCAAAACAAAGAATGATGAAGATCACCTGAAGTATATATTTACCGAGGTGGTTCAGATAAAAGTTACTGACGATGGATTGATATTTCTGCCAGACACGATTCAATCTGAGCGAATCACCGAAGATGCCGATTATGAAGGGATCAGAATCCGATTTCAGAGAAAACTTGGCACAGCAAAGATATATATGCAGGTTGATATAGGCTTTGGCGATATTATCTTTCACGGGCCTCAACAATCAACTTTACCAACAATGTTTGGATCACCTGCACCGGTTCTTCAGGCATATACCCGTGAGAGTTCTATAGCTGAAAAATTTGAAGCAATGGTCACTCTGGGCTCTGCCAATAGTCGCATGAAAGACTTCTATGATATATGGCTTTTGTCACGTCAGTTTAATTTTGAAGGCGTAACAATGGCCGAAGCGATACGGTTAACCTTTGAAAAAAGAAAGACCATATTGCCCGAAAAAATAGATGCGTTTGAGTCTGCCTTTATTGACGCCAAAAAATCTCAGTGGTCCTCATTTCATAAACGTCTAAGTCAACCACATATACCAGATATATTTGATGAAGTGATAAAACAGGTTGAACTATTTCTAAGTCCAATTACACAATCATTAACGGGTAAAGATAAAGTTGTTACATGGAATGCACCTGGTCCTTGGGCATAGTATTTCCACGTTCAGACAAGCGCCCGACTGATCAGCAAAGAAAGCTGTACAAGACTGCCCTTCTCCAAGTGTCGAGTAGAAACATCCGATAGCACCAAACAAAAGAACTATATCCTGCCAGATTTTACTCCGGCAGGAATATAGTTTGCATAGCACCGTTGCGGCACTTTTTAATCTCGCAGCTTTACCACGCGATGTTATCGTGAAAGCGAAACACAGCTGTGCGTATACCCAGTGTTATTTCGTGGGTGGTATATCTTGTTCCTACTGAATTGTTGGTTGGTATCTCAAAAGCATATGCAAATTTGAAACGCTCCAGGAAATTCAACTGCGCCAGCAAGCCATACGATTGGAGGTTGCGGGTAAATATACCGGCCGTAAATTTTCGATCAAGGATTACACTGGCGCTGAAATCGGTGGAGAGTGGTGCATGCTTGAGCCCTTTGAAGAGAATAGCTGGCCTGAAAACGACTTTGTCTGACAGATGCATGAGATAATATCCTTGCAGGTAATAATGCTGTTGATATACCTGTAGCTTTTCGTTGCCGGCATCCAGTGTGCTGGGTAATAATCGGGGAACGGAAAACCCAACCAGGTATCGATCGCCTTTTAGTATAGCACCAGCCCCTATATTTACTTTCATCTGACTATAGGAGGCAAAAGCCGGATCGTCTGCGTTATATACCTTAACCTGCGAGGGGTCGGACTTGAAGTTTGTAAAACCTGCCTGCATACCGAAGGAAAAAATCTGTGCTGCATTCAACTTTACCTGGTATGCGTAAGTGGCATTTAAACTGGTATTGGTGTTTTCTCCTATTTTATCTTGCACCACAACAAACCCTGCACCCATTGTATTATTACGTAGCGACATGCTGGCATTGGTCGTTGCTGTTGTGGGATGCCCATCAAAGCCTGCCCATTGATCGCGATAATCTACATTTACTTCCAGGTTATGATACAAGCCGCTATAGGCAGGATTTATAGCAATAGGATTATTAAGGTATAAACTATAGAGAGGGTCTTGCTGAGCAAACGAAACAGTATATATCGTTATCATCGATACGATGAGTACAAATTTTATATTTTTCATGAGGAGAGTTCTTATCGTTAGCGTTTAAGAGAAAGGTATCCGGTGTGGGTCTTTTTGCCAGACGCAAATTCTATTTTGTAGAAATAGGTGCCGGCTGAGAGATCAGCACCACTATTATTTTGCCCTCGAAAAACATGTTCAACATTATCATAATTATAGGTATCGAACACAGCATCACCCCAGCGGTTGTAGATAGTTACATGATTGTTTTTTGTATCTGCCAGCACATCAATAAACTGAATGAAGAAGATTGCATTCTTATCATCGCCATTGGGAGAAATGCCTCCGTATACCACTATATCACCGGCTACATCAATGCTGATCTGCTGCTGCGCACAGCGATTCGTAAGATCACATACTTCTACCAGGATCGTTTCTTCTCCTGAAAAAGCTATACCGGTATAATCGATAATGAGTTGATGATCGGCATTGATAGAAGCAATCGCTCCGCTGGCCGGAGGTTGTACAATCTTTAAAGACGACAAGTCTATATTATTATCCGGGTCGCTGACCAATGGTGTAAGGTCAACGATAACTTTTCCTTCCAACGCAACGGATACGGTACTGGCCGATATAGCCGGAGGATTATCGCAGGGATTGATCACTACATTGATCGCATCTGAAGAAGGACTTATACATCCCTGTGCATCACTCACCACAACGCTATAACTGCCACTGGCAGTAACATTTATTGCCTGACTTGTTTCATTATCCGACCATTGATATAGAAAACCCGCTGGCGCTGTTAACGTAGTTGTAGTTCCATCGCACACTGTAATGGTATTTCGTATTAATGCCGGCTGTGTAGTAATAGCAGGCTTGGCCAGTGTAACCGGGTTGACAACGGCATCGACATTGGTTCGTGTACTCTCGCACAAGCCGTTATTGATAGCAACAAAATATGTTGTAGTGGCATTTACCACGGGTGTGCTATACGCACTTTGAGTTTGGCCGGCAATCGGTGTTACCGCGGTAGCAGAAGTATACCATCTGTACTGTCCGTTGGTTCCTCCACTGGCTTGTAAAATTACGGAAGCCGCTTTACAGGTTTGTGCGCTGGTTGTTACAGGCGCGGGTGGCACTATATTTACCGTAACCGTAACAACGTTGGTATATATAGTCGGTGCCAGATCGCCGCTGATCTTACACCGAAAACTGATCACACCGTTAATACCTCTTGTATTCATAGAAAGTTTACCGGTAGCATAGCCGCTATAGGTAGCATCATCATTTACGTCTATATATCCTCCGGCATTTTTGTCGTATACCTGCCATTGATACACGATATTCGTAGTACCTGATGCTGCTGTGGATAACGATGCCCCTGTACCTTCGCATACCGTTGTTGATGCCGGCGGTGTTGTAACGGTAATTACAGAGGCGTTGCTGATCTTGTTTTCAAAAACAGAGAGCACTGCTTTTGGCGAACCGGTTCTGGCAACAAGTATATCGGCTTTACCATCCAGATTCATATCGGCTGTTGCCAATGCGTAGGGTACATTCGGGAGACTATAGGTTATTGCCGAACCAAATGAAATTGTTCCGGATATACTCTTATTCTGAAACAAACTGAACGAACCTGCAAGCGATACCTGGTTAATGATAACGATCTCCGCTTTACCATCGCCATCCAGGTCATCGGCCACTATACCAACGGTACCGGCAGGCGCAGGTATATCGGTGCGCTGAAAGTTTATTATGCCCGATGTACTGGTATTACGATAAACAGTAACAAAAGCACTGCTGTTATTTCCTACTGCTATATCATTCTTTCCATCACCATCAAAGTCGGCTACCGCCATATACTGTGGATCATTACCGGAAGAGAATGTTACCGCTGCTGCAAACTGCGATGCTGTTATATTCTGCTTCAATCCATTGTTACGCATCACAGCAAGTGTCGGTGCGCCTCCGGCAACACCCATCGCTATATCTTCAAAGCCATCACCATCAAAATCGGTTATGGCAAGATCCGTCACTGTGCCACCTGCGTTAATAGTTACGGGCGACATTGTGAACGATGGAAATGTGCTTGATGAAAAAGGAATGTTATTACGAGTAAAGTTCTCGCTAATACCCACCTTGTTACCGGTAGAATATACCACTTCAGGTTTTCCATCCAGGTTAAGATCATGATTGGGAAACAGACGATTTACGCTATTGCCTGCAAAATATACCGGAGCGGCAAATGATATAGGCTGAGCTTGTGTGCCACTGTTATTTTTATAGATAGAACCATTTACCACAAGGTCAATCCATCCATCACCATCCAGGTCGGCAGGCTTGCCGTGGTATACATATGTGAGCGTATTGGTGAGAGCCGTGAGTGTTGTTGCTGTTACGGCACTACCGGCTGTTGTCTGTGTATTCCGGAAAATCTTTCCGGTAATATTATCATCAATCAGCACATCAGGTTTGTTGTCGTTATCGTAATCGGCTATAGCCATGGCATCGCCCGCTACGGAAGACGATAATGCAAAATCTACACTGGCCGGAAATGTAGTATTATCCAGCACACCAGAACTGGAAAATGTAGTGGTGAACGACTGTTGTGCAAATGCCGAAAGACCATGCAACGTTACCCCTACATGCCTGTCGCTATTGCCTGCGATCGCAGATGCCGTGGCCGATGTATTGCTTACTGCCGACAAAGCACCCCGTAATCCTTCCACTCGCGAATCGGGTATATCGCCATACGTGTTCAGATAATTACCAACAATCTTGAACGATGTGTTGGCATTTCCCGCTGTGCTGCTCAGCGAGGTGATCTGCGGTGGCGGGAAACTTTCATTCCTGTAAATAAATATAGCTTTAGAAGCGGTAGCGATGGAAGGATTGGTATATCCCATAATCACTTCCGGTTTGTTATCGCCATCAAAGTCGGCAATGCAAGGGCCGGTAGCATATATAGCATCACCACCCGCTGCGCCTTCAAATAGAACTCCGGGCAAAAATGAATTAACATTCAATGATCCGCTACCCGTATTCTGATATATAGCCATGTCAGAAAATCCGACCACCACTATATCATTCAGTCCATCGCTGTTTATATCAGCTGATGCCAAATGCGTTGGGTGAGCAATGGATGATGTATAGGTAAGGTCTGCACCAAAGGCAGTTGCATCCAGGGTACCGCTGCTATACTGGTTCTTTTTTACAAATAGCGATGTGGCGCTATATCCCGCCCATGCCAGATCGGTTTTAGCGTCATTATCCAGATCGGCCAATATAAGTCTGGCATCGCTGATTGTAGCTACCGAAGGCGTAATAGTAAAAGATGGCCCCATCGATATAGTGCCTGGTATAGATGCGTTGGGGAATACCAGAAATTGATTTGAGGAGTAGTACGAAACAATCATTTCCTTTTTACCATCATTATCGATATCGCCCGTGGCAATGTGACTATAGGCACTCGGTGTACCCAGCAATATAGATCCGGCAAAGTCTATGTTGCCGGGTGAACTCAAATTCTGGTTTACCCATATATAGCTTCCCGAACTCCCGTTGGTAGCGATCAGGTCAATACGTCCGTCACCGTCAAGATCATCGGCATGAATAACAGCCGCAGTATAATTGGGAAGTTGTACTGCTACAGGTGCTGCAAAAGATATACTTCCCGGTGAGCTGGTGTTTCGGAATACATTAAAATATTCGAAGGAAGCTCCCTGATAAAGACCTGCTATATCCAGCAAGCCATCGCCATCAAAATCGGCTGTTACCACTTCGCCATCTACCTGCCCCGGCAAAGTAACAGGCGTAGCAAAAGAAGAAGGTGCAACCGGCATTGTTCCTAACGACCGGTATATATATACCTTTTTGGTAGCTGTTTCGGTAGTCACCAGATCTTCTCGACCATCCTGGTCAAAATCGCCCATCGCTAATCCGCCAAAATTATTGGAGCTGTTGCTCATAGGCAGCACCGTCTGGTTCGCGATAGACATGGTAGAGGGTATAATTCTCCCACCGTAATCTTTGTTGTTATCAAAGCGCGAATAAAAATGCAAGGTTGATATAGCCTGCAAACCGGTGCCTGTATTTACTACTGTGATTGGACCTTGTGGTGCACCAGCTGGAACGTTCACCGTAAGCTGCGTTGCTGTAGCAGCTGTAACCGTGGCTTTAACCCCGGAGAAGTATACACTGTTCTGGGCAATGGTTGTATGAAAGTTCGATCCTGTTATAGTTACCGTTGTGCCCGGCAAACCATTTCTAGGAGTAAACGAAGTAATCACCGGAGCTATACCCAATGTAGCAACCTGCAGCACTACATTATCCAGTTTGGCAATATAACTACCCGTAACAACGCCCATATACTTGGCGCGGATCTTTAGCGAAGACAGATTTACCAGTGTCCGCTTCATTTCATCTTTGGTAGGCGCTGGCCCGGAAAGGTTTCCTTTTTTCCAACCGGCTGTTTCGTTCAGCGCTATAGTATAGGAAGACCACGATGCTGTAGCCGGCTTGGTTGGCAACGGATAATACAAAGTATAGCCATCAGCCGTATTGGTTAATACTACATCTCCGAATATACTTACATCCGTTCCGCTCTGCGACTGCTGCAAATCGAACGACAAGGTCTGGTTATATGAGAGACTCCGATTACCCAGAAACTTGGCAGGCGCCAGCCAAAACCACAGGTTGGAATTAGGCAGCGATGTAGTAACGATATCTTGCGAAAGGTATCCACCGGGGTTTCCACCGGCAGCACTATAGGCAGGCGTAACCGTAGTGCCTCCTTGTTCGATGCACGTCCATCCATCGGCACCGGAATTAAAATTGCTCACAACTTGAGCCTGACTTACCGTGGCCAGGAGACTGAGCAGCACGGCAAGCCGCATAACAGATTTTGCAACCATAATAGATTAAAGCGTTAGACAGGGTTTAAGAATATTTGTCGGGCGACAAAAATAAACGGGCAGTATAATGCGAGTAAACGGCTGTGACTTGCTGTTAACCTGACGGGCTTTGTTTTCAGCGCAATTTTGAGGTTTACCTATATCTTGTTAACCTTTTGCTAACGGCTCTACCCTGATCATGTGATGCCCCAATGCCTATATATAGGGATATAAAAGTGGAGACATCCGGATGGTTTATCCAAATGCAGCGAGGAATTTGGAGAGGTTCTGGTCGGTTTCTAGATTGAGTTTTTTACGAAGACGCGATCGTGATACTTTGGCACTCTCGGGAGATATACCCATCAATGAAGCGATCTCTTTTGTTTCAAGGTTGAGTTTTAGCAGGGCGCAGAGTTTCATTTCAGTGGCCGAGAGGTCAGGGTATTGCTCCAGTAATTTTCCGAGGAAGCCGGTGTGCACCTGTTCGAAGTAACGCTTGAATCCATCCCACTCCCGATCGAGGTGAGCGCTATAGTTCAATTTCTGTATGAGCCCTCCCACGGGGTTTGATCCTTCTTTACTCAGACTTTCCAATCCGGTGCGCAGTTCTTCCATCACTTCATTCTTCTGAATAAGATTGAGTGTGTACGTGGTGAGTTCTTTATTCTTGAAATCGATCTCCTGCTTCAACCGTTCTTCTTCCAGTTGTCGGGCGCGAAGTTCTGCTTCCAGTAATCCCTTCTGTTGTATACTCAGTTGCTTCTCTTTGGCCGCCAGCTCACGTGCTGTTTTTACTTTCAATTTACTGCGACTTATCAACAGCCACGCCATTAACAACACCAGAATGAGAATGGTTGTAAGTGTATAGGTCCATAGCCGGGCGATGCGTTTATCTTTTTGCAGCAACGATATTTCAGATTCCTTCTGGGCACTTTCATATTTAGCGCTCATCTCTTCTACCACCTGCCGGTTCTCTGCCTGCGTTAAACTATCTTTCAATGTGGTAAATTTCTCATAGTATGCCAGCGCCTCCGGATAGTGATGTTCTTCTTTCTCCACTTCGCTCAGCATCTGGTAAGCGTCCATCACCAGGTAAGGATGCCGCGTGTTTTGCGCCAATAGTCGCGAAGAATCGAAATATACCCGGGCCTGACTCAACTGCTTTAATTCATAATAGGCAAACCCCTTGGAAGAGTATATATAGGTCATAATAGAAGGGCCTTCAATCGCCCTGGCATATTCCGTTGCTTTATCCAGCGCCCGCAGAGATTGTCTATATTCCTTTTTGTCGTAATAGATGTTGGCTATACTTTGCATGATCTCGGCTGCATTCAGCTTATCGCCCTCGCGAATATACTGCTGCAGTGCCTGCTGACATTGGTATAGAGCACTGTCTAACTTCTGTTGCTTGCGATATATGCGTCCTAATAATTTATAGGCAAAGGTGATTCCGCGATTGTGATGGCTGGCGAATGCCTGCTGCTTACCACGTGTAGCATACGAAACGGCTTTGTCAAGATTACCGAGTACGTAGTGTACATTACCAATATTGAGCAGTGCCGTGGCAGAACCAACACCATCGTGCAGCACACTGTCGTATAGCCGGGCCGTTAGCAGATATTCGTTCAGAGCTTTTACATAATCGTTTTGTTCGATGGCTACATTTCCCCAATCGTTGTGGATATGGGCCAGGCCCTTATAATCCTTCTCATTCGTACCGAGAGCCAGCGCTGTTGTGAGATAATATACTGATGAATCGAATGCTGACTTCCGCAGTTGAATCTGTGCCAACCCGCGATAGGCTTCTATCTTCGCTTCTGCTTCAGGGCGGTTCGCTAATGCCCGGTGAAAGAATATAGCACTTGAATCGTACTGACTCTGGCGGATGTAGAACCAGCCCAACGTACTGAATACACGCGGAGACAATGCAGCGTTGTCCTCGTTCAGCAGTTGCTCGGCTTGCCGGTATAGCTGGCGTGCATGCCGGGGTTCTTTTAATTCCAGCGCTACGCCCTCGCGCAATAAACGACTTATCACAGCGGTGTCTGTCTCTATCGCATGAGGAGTATAGTGGTCTTTGAAATTTCTGCGAGTTGTGGAAGAAGGACCGGCCACAGATATACCGATCGGCAATACAAACAGTACAATCCACCGGTATAGCACCGGCAACAAACGGGTAGGCATGATTTGAAAAATAAAAACTGGGTGTCTAAAGATATAGTATCTGCGGGGAACTTTCTTTACTACATTCCTTAATATTAGCTTAAAATTTGTCTGGTGGTAATTATTTTTTCTGACCGGAGATTCATCCCATCATTTTCCTAAAAAAAAAGAACTTTTAAACGAAACCAATCTTTTAAGGTCACGTTACTTAATAAGTACACATATTATATTAACAATTATTATATAAGCCATTATGATTACCGGAACATTCTCTGCTACAACACGCCTGGTTACAAAAGAAAAGATCTGGCACCTGATGGCCGATGTTAACGGCTGGAAACACTGGGATACTGGCGTTGAACATGCTGAACTGCTCGGCAAATTTGAAAGCGGATCTTCCTTTATACTAAAACCCGCGAGCGGCCCGCGTATAAAGATCAAGCTGGTAGATGTACAACCCTATGGCTACTTCAAGGATCAGACAACTTTTCCATTGGCAAAGATGTACGGCGAGCATTGGTATGAAGATACTCCGGACGGGTTGAAGATTACGGTTCGCATGACTATGACCGGTTTATTGGGTGCCCTCTGGAATAAACTGGTGATGAAGGATATAGTATCAAAACTGGAAGAAGATGTACACCTGCAAATCGCTATAGCGCAAAAACGATAAGCACAATGCAATCTACACAACGCTATTGGATAACGGTGGCCTCCAAAGACCATGTGCAGCATGGTATAGCCGGTGGCTTTATACAAGCCTGCCACGGAAAAGCTGCACCACTGAAACGGATGAGGCCGGATGACTGGGTAATTTTTTATTCACCCAAACAAACGATGAATGGCACGGCAAAATGCCAGACGTTCTCTGCTCTTGGCAAAGTATGCGATGAAAATGTATACTCTTTCGCTATGAGTGAAGATTTTATACCGTTTCGCAGAAATATAGCGTTTGTGTCGTGCCAGGAAATACCGATCACATCGTTGTTGCATGAGCTTGAATTTATAGCTGACAAAAAATCGTGGGGTTATCCGTTTCGATTTGGCTTTTTTGAAATCGGAGAAAAAGACTTTACTTTAATCAGCAATAGAATGCTGAATCATGAGCGATAATACTTTCAGTTTTGATCGGGCGGATGATAGCTCCGGATTTTTACTCTGGCAGGTAACTACTCTCTGGCAGCGGGGGATAAAAAAAGCATTAACCAAACATAAGATCACACACGCACAGTTTGTGTTACTGGCCAGTTTACTGTGGCTATCCAAACAGGAACAGGATGTTATGCAAATCGATCTGTCATCGCACAGCAAGATCGATCCGATGACTACATCTACTGTGTTGCGCACCTTACAAACCAAAGGCTTCGTTGCCCGACAAGAGCACGCTACGGATACACGCGCCAAAGTAGTAGCGCTCACTACAAAAGGTATAGCTATTACCAAACAAGCTATAAAAACCGTAGAGCAATTTGATAAAGATTTTTTTTCTATACTCGCTGGCCGCCAGCAGGAATTTAACAAGCTGTTGGTGAGGATAGCTGCCAGCGCTGGATGAGTAGCCGATAATCGTTATTCGTTGTTCGTTAATCGTAAAGGCACCGGATTCACTTCAGCATTCGGCATTCCGTGTTCAATATTCGATATTCAATCAACACGCATTACCATATATAGTATATCTCTCCCCACACTTCCCGTCTTTCCGTGTTTTCCGACTTCCTGACTTTCCGACTTCCCTAGCTACCAGCATTTATCACCGGCTTAATATCAATTACGGGTGTACCATCCAATACTTCCAACGGATATACCTGCAGATTTCCGCCTTCCACTATAGCCGTAACTGTTACGGGGTGAAGCCCTACAGGATTTGGGCGATCGGGTGAACGCGTACTGAACACACCAACATGCGGAGCGCTAATATTATTGCGCGGGTAGCATGTAAGTACACTGCGGTTGCCTGCGTGCAGCCAGGTGAGTAGTATCAGTTCACTGCCCACAGATATACCCTGCAAACCCTTCGCGTAGGCTGATGCAACTTCAATTATAGCGCTCACTTTTCCCTCATATCCCTGCAACGGACAATCTTCAAGCGATTTTAAAGGTGAACGAACAAAACCAATGGGTTCAATCTGTATATTTTCCATATAAACTATATTATCCCGGTTGTGTTCAACAAGTTATAAAAAATACGGATCACATTCTTTAAACTTTTTTTAAGCTCGCTATATATCGCATAGAAAAATGGTATGGTCTACAGAAATCCGGTATAACTCTCATACCCTATATTTTTGTTCGCCACAAATGTAACAAAAAAAGATACTCTGCCGTTTTGCATCTAACTGTGTCCTTGAACTAATTTTGAGGACCAAAGCGCATATATAGCGCTCAACCATTTCGATCGTTTACCCCTCTGATAAAACTGGTTGTTCCTTATCCGATGATATTTCCCGGATAAGATCATTTCGTTGTTACCCTTGCAATGAAAATCCAGGTAACTCCTTATTAAAACACTAAGCGAATGGTAACAACAGGCGTGGCAGTGGCTTGTACCTTACTATGCATCGTAATGGATGGATATAGGAAGTAACACTGCTACACAAACTATAACCCAAATAAAAATATATATCATGACAGAGCTTTTGCATAACCTGAGTCTGAAAAGAAAATTTCTGATTCTTAGCTTAACGTTTCTAATATCTTTTATACTGGTGCTGGTGGTGGTTTTCGCCTCACAAAATATACTCAAAAAGAAAGCCGATCAGTTAGAAGCAATTGACAAGTTTGAAGTAGACCTTTCTGAATTACGCATGAGTCTCAATGCGCTGCGAGGCGAAATTCTTATTTCATTGTTGGCCGATACCCAAACCATGAGTACGCAGATTGCCAGGAACCAGGCAAACTACGATACTAATCGCCAACGAGTAGATTTATTGAAAAAAAACATTCGGGAGTCACAGAAAAAGCTGGGTAATACAAATCTCTCCAATTCTATCGAAACACTTTCCCTGATCGTTAATTCCCTTACCGATTTCACGGATCAGAATATGGCACTGGCGGCCAAAGCCGATGGCTCACGACAGGACACCCTATATATGTCGGTGCGTGCTAAAATTCTAACGGAATATGCTTCGATGTTCGAATCATTTAAAAAGTCGATTGCCAAATCAGCGGATATCGCTATGGCTATGCGCGACCAGACCTATACTGATTATGAGCACACGGTTACAACCGCCAACGCATTGCTTCTCACTTTCTTTATAGGAACGATCATTTTCGTTTTCACCTTTTCGCAATACCTCGGCAATATGATTGCGCGGCCTATACTACAGACGAAAGATACGCTAATGAAAATCTCTGAGGGAGAATTACCGCCTGTTGATGTAAAGGCCGGTAAAGATGAGATCGGTAACATGCTCACCTCACTCAAAACATTGGTATATAATCTCACCAACCTGCGCTCCTTTACTACTGATGTTGGCAAAGGCAATTTTGATACAGAGGTAAAGATCTTCAACAACCAGGGTGCTATAGCAGAGTCGCTGTTGTTGATGCGCGATAATCTTAAACAATCAGCACTAAAAGAACAACGAGCAGCGTGGGTATCGCAACGTGTTGCTGAAGCGGGCAAGATCATGCGGCAAAAACATGAATCGCGCGCGGCCCTGTATGATACAGCTATTCAGTTTGTAGTTCGGTCGATGACGGCCTCGCAAGGTTCATTATTTATTATAGCGGATGATGATGCTGAAAAGCTAAATCTTGTTTCGTGCTATGCGTACGAGCGGAAAAAGTTTCTCGAGAAAACCATATACTTTGGCTCGGGTCTGGTAGGACAGGCATGCCTGGAAAGAGACATGGTATATCTCACCGATGTTCCGCACGATTATGTAAAAATTACATCAGGTCTTGGCACAGCCAGTCCTAACAACCTGGTGATTCTTCCGCTTATTCATAATGATATAGTGCAAGGTGTAATTGAAGTGGCATCGTTCAGCAAACTGAAGCCGCACGAGCTGGAATTTTTCAAACAGTTTGGCGACCTGATGGCTTCAGAGATTGCCAATGAAAAAGTAAATGCACAAACACGCTACTTGCTGGAAAAATCGCAGCAGCAGGCGGAAGAACTTCGCTCGCAGGAAGAAGAGATGCGCCAGAACATGGAGGAGCTGCAGGCTACACAAGAGTTGATGCAGCGGCAAATGCGCGAAGTAAAAGACGTGCAGTATTCATAAGCTAACAACTGCTATATTTCAGGCTTTCGTACCTTTGTTGTCAATTATATCAGCGGAGATCAAGGTTATGACAGAATGGGGAGAGTAGTTTAAAGTTCAAGGTTAAGGGTTCAAGGGGATTCGGCATGAAACTTTTAAAACCTTAATTATTTTTTGATCAGGAATATATTCCAGGCAACGGCAAACGTTACGACCATAATCAGCAGGAAAATAATGGCAATAGCTTTGTGCATCCATTCGTCTTTTCGATTTAGGGCGGCTACAGGAACCAGTATCATCAACAGAAATATCTGCACGACCTGATCGTTGATACTATAGCCTCCTATAAATATATTTTCGATGATTGAGTGTACCGGAAGGAAGATCATAAAGAGATATATCTTCCGGTAATTTTCAAAATAGAATTTTTTCAGGTCAATCTCCTTTGCTGCCCATCGTGGCGGAAACAGTATACGCGCCAGTATGTACAAATTTACCGGATATAGTATAATAAAAAGAAAAGTGGGCAGCCGCCAGTATTCATAAGCATGAAGTTCGTACGTTGCCCACCAGTCTTGTATGTGAATGATAAATACCAGCAGAATCAGGATCATGTGTGGCCAGTATATCTTTACCCGCTCCCATTTAATAACAATTGCGGCAAAGCCTGATACTAACTGTGTTATTCCCATCCCCAGCACGATCGAGATCAGTACGGTTACATATTCAAAAGGTGATTCCATATACCGCCCGGTCTGTTGATAGTACGTATATACCGGGAAAGGTAACAAATATCATCACGAAGCCGAAGCGAACAAAAAGTAATTCAGGAAAAATGTCGCCTAGTATACCGATCGCTCTTTCGCTAGCGCTTTACCAGTTTCAATTCATGTTCCTGTATGGCCAGGTCATTTATACTGGCGAATCGTTTCCGCATTAAACCGTTTTCATCAAACTCCCACAGTTCATTGCCATAGCTTCTATACCATTGGCCGGCATGATCGTGCCATTCGTATTCAAAGCGTACGGCCATACGGTTTTCGCGAAAGCCCCAAAGTTCTTTCTTCAAAGTATAGTTTAGTTCCTTCTCCCACTTGCGTTGCAAAAATGCGCGCACCTCATCACGTCCTCTCAAAAACTCTGTGCGATTGCGCCATTCCGTATCGATCGTATAGGCCATCGATACTTTTACAGGGTCCTTTGTATTCCAGGCATCTTCTGCGGCCTGTACTTTCTGTAGTGCCGTTTCCTCGGTAAAAGGTGGAAACGGAGGTCTTCTCTCTAACTCACTCATACACGCTATAGCTATAGGTAAAAATTTTTATGGATCCGCATCTTACAACTCCTGGGCTACCGGAAAATCGATAGGGACCTGGGTGAGGTTATGCAAATAATTCATGGCAATCTTATCGCTGATCTGCAGAATAAGATCAACAAGGGTTCCATCCGTATATCCGGCAGCATAAAAAGCATCCAACACAACTGACGATGCGTGTCCTTTCTTCTCTGTAATTTCTTTCGCTAATGCTACCAGTGCCTGCAGTTTTGCTTGGCTGCTGTTTCCCTTCCTAAGATCAATAACCTCTGCATCAGAGAAACCATTCATTTTACCCAGCACAGTATGTGCACTCTGACAATAGCGACAGCCATTCACCTGACTCACTACCAGGTTAACCGCTTCTTTCTCTTTATTGGATAGCGATGATTTTGCTTGCTGAAATGCCAGATATTTACCCAATCCGTTTTCTGAATAGGCAATCGTAGCGTACAAGTTAGGCACCATGCCTAATGCTTGCTGAAGTTTGTCGAAGAGCGTCTGGTTGGCAGGTGATACTTCTTCGCGTGCAGGTACTTTGTAATTTTTCATGGTATAATAAAATAAGTATGTTCCGTCATCGGACGGATTGCTTTCATTGGCAATCATGTGCGAACGACAAATCAAAAGTACCGGGCTGTTAAAAGAATGCATGACACAGTTTTCGGATAAAGTGTCACAAAAGGATGAATGAGAAATTATATAGTCCGTAAGATACAACCTACACTATAGATGTTTGCTTCGCAGAGAAGATTTTCCGGCAGCAATTTTCTTTTGGAACTGTCCGGGAGTTATACCGGTAATTTTCCGGAAGAATCTTCCAAAATAGGTTGGCGTTTCAAAGCCGAGGTAATAAGCAATTTCAGCAATGGAAGAATCGGAATATTGTAACAATCGTTTCGCTTCCAGCACTACGCGATCGCTGATCAGGCCGGTAGTTGTTTTACCGGTTATCTTCTTCACAATACTGGCGAGATGGCGCGTAGAAATATTCAATCGTTCGGCATATATAGCAGGCGATTTCTCGGTGAGGAAATGTTCATTGATAGCCAGTTTCAATTTACGCACCGCCCACTCACCTTTATCATCGTGCAGCAATACCGGGTGCTGTTCGGTAAAGCCCGCCAGGAATTTTGCCAACAGTATATTCAGGTAACTACGCAAGATCGTTTCGCGTGCTATGCCATGGTTCGTGTATTCACGCGCTATCTGCTGCCCCAGCACTTGCAGATCTGCCACCAGCGCTTTATCCGGTTTCAATACAGGAGCCTGTGCTGATGAATGAAAGAATGGAAAATCCAGTAGCGCCTTGCTGTGCGAGTCTTGTAAGAAGAAGTTTGCTGTAAACAGAAAGGCATATCCTTTTACTTTCTTCTTTATCTCCCAATAATGTACCTGCTCGCTCGACAGGAAATATACTACAGGTGCTTTTATAGTATATCCTTTAAAATCGATATACTGCGTGCCTTCGCCCTCGCTTACCCAGAGTATCTCGTAGAAGTTATGGCGGTGTGGTAATTGTTCAGCCTTAATAATACCGGGCATGTTCTCAATTCTGCCAAATTCAAATTCAATTGAATCACCCGCGGGAATAATAAAATCAAATATAGGTATATTAAGATTCATGTTCGAATGTATCCAACACGATGTCTAACTGTCGCAGCACTTCACGCATACCTTTACCTTTCGCCATCTCTGTCCAGAGTTTTACAATCTTTTGCTGTTCGAAATATACCTCAAATCGTTGTGGCGCTGTTCGCACTTCCCTGAATGCAGGTGCAAAAGGAGCTATAGCAGCACTTGGCAATTGAAGCGCTCTTGCATGGCGACCGGTGATGCAGAGCTGCCCCAGTATAACCTGATCGCGTTGCTCTATATTCTGAAGAGTATATCGCCAACCGTCAAACGCCTGAATGATTCCCTGCTGCCCTTTAATAAAAGCCTCCCGTGTAAAAGGCGGAAAATGACCGTTAAAAGTAAATGTGTCTGCCAGGTTATCTTCCAGCCACGCTGTGTCGCATCGCTCCATAGCGTGGAAAAAATTATAAGTACGTTCGGTTAGTTCAGCTGCGCTCATGGTATACCTGCAATGGCCTCATGCTTGTTCTTAGTTAGAAAAACAAATGTATACTTTTCAGAGAATTGTTACTCCATTCAATGATTGACTGGTATATAGCTATGGCGGACGGCATTACCCAAAGAAAGGTTGCCAGAGATAATGGCTATTTTATTCAATACACAAAATTAAAAATACTCCAGATGTCGTGCTGATGACATGAGGCCATTTCGCGAACAGACAATTTGCATCACTTTAAAAATTGCAAAGTCTTATGAAAAAATTCAAAATTCTTTTAGTCAGTGTGGCGCTTGGTGTAAGCATGTTTGCCTGTAATGACGATGACAATGAAAGCAAGGAGATCTACGATCCGAATACAGCTGCTGTAGCTTCCGTTGATCGCTTCAGTGCTGCTGCCGGACATTTGCAGGTGCGTACTACAACGAATGGTCTACCGGCCGCGAATGCCGCGGTAAATTTCGATCAGGGTCCGTTCATTACCAAAGGACTCGGGCCCTCCGGGCAGCATGTAGCCTACTATAATTTCGATGTGCAGTCTACAACGCCTGCTCCTATCTGGGTACTATACCACGAAGGAGAATCAACACCGGTAAGTGGTCAGTTAAATATCATTGATGTACTACCGGGAGAAAATGGTTACAATGATTTCTGGCAGATTGTAAAAGTTACGGTTCCTGCCGATTACCAGGCGAATGAAGTGGCTAGCTATGATGAGATCAATTCGCGTGGTTATAAACAGGAAACAACTTCTACGCTGGTAAATTGCCCCGTGGTACCACAGGGTTCTACCGCTTCCTTGCGATTGAATGGCGAATCTTCAGGTATTATACGAGGATGGTATAAAGAGAAAGTGGTATACTATTTTACTTTCGGTGAAAAAGCTTTGACAGTAACTTCCGGCAAGGTGCCTGTCTCCCCTATATATGTGAGCTTTAACATCAACCCGGATGCCAACAATGCTAACAGTGGTCCTGCTTCAGGTTTTGTTACCGAGGACGGATCAACGCAAACACACAACGTAGTGGCTACGCTTCCATCGGATGCTGCGTATTCTCCGCTGTGGTCAGTAAGTGCTTATGATAACGCAGACTTTGATAAGGTAAATAATATAGCAACAGCCGTGTCTGCTACTTCTGTGGGTCAGGGACTGGCGAATGTAAATTGCCCGATCGTAAGTATTCCATAACACAATCTATATTCTTATTGAATGCCCTGCACGATCTGTCATGCAGGGCATTCTTTATTTATGTGCCAGCCGATATATAGTGTGTTTCAACAAAGTGTTCAGAAAGTATATTTCTTACAGCATCAGCAGAAATTGTCGCCTGGATTACAAATCCTGTCATTGCAGGCGCTTTCTTTTGTACTCTCTAAACCCGGGCATTACACGGCTCGTTTTCAAGTCAACACCTATACAATCATTTACTATGAAAAAACTAATCATTGCATCACTGTTCCTGTTTGTACTCACACCGCTATTGGCACAGACGGGAGAAATCTTTACCACCGAAGAAGGCGCTATACGCGGGTATGATCCTGTAGCATTTTTCAAAGAAGCAAAACCTGTAAAAGGGAAAAAAGAACTGGCGTATTTCTGGAATGGCGCTACATGGTCGTTCTCCACAAAAGAAAACCTGGAAGCATTTAAAGCTGCACCTGAAAAATATGCTCCGCAATATGGAGGCTATTGTGCTTATGGTACTTCGCAAGGACATAAAGCTCCAACCCAAACCGATACCTGGACAATCGTGAACGATAAATTATATTTCAACTATAACAAAAGTGTACAGGCCACCTGGAAGAAAGATCAACCGGAATTGATCAAGAAAGCAGATGCCAACTGGCCTACTGTAAAAACACAATAGGTACTGGCAAGCACAACGGCCGGGACACCGGCCCAGTCCGGTATATACTCCCCTAATACATCCGACATGCGCTTTGTAGAAATATATACTATATGCCTTACATTCCTGTGTGTAAGTGCCATTGCTCCTGCTACACTTGCACAGGAAAGTCCGGCCCGCTATTACGAGCAGCATTATTTTGATGTGGCCGTGAGTGGTGGCAGCGGAAAATTTGCAGGCGCTCTCGCGTGGAACCACCTGCATGGCTTCGGCAAAAAGCAACAGCGATTCAAGGCCGGTTATGGCGTGCGCTTTACCGGTTTTGTAGCTGCCAACAAATATTACACTACGGCTCCGGCCAAATATACCAGCACCGAACAGAACCTGGGCACCATATTTTCCAAAACGCTGCAGGAAAATATAGATACCATCACTACCGCTACGGCCGCTACGTATTCGGTAAACCTGGCGGTATATCTCCAGTATACTCTGCGCCCCAGACTTGATATAGGTGTGAATATCGACTTGCTTGGTTTCAGCTTCGGATCGGAAAAGAGGTTCAATATACTTTCCAGCGTATATGATGCCGGGCAGGCACCGGTGCAGCAAGCTTCACCTACATCGTTTAATCTGCTACTCACCAGCGATAATGATAAAGGTTCGTTGAACTCAGAGTTTTATATCCGATACTGGCTTACCGAAAAGATTGGCATACGCGCAGGCTATACTTTTCTCTTCAGTGAGTATCGCACGAAACAAAATCTCTCTTTCGACAACGGGAGAATTATGAACGACCGGTATCGCTATAAAGCAGCCATGGCTTTAGTGGCCGTAACGTTCAAACCTTTTGGTAAATCATAAGTATGTTAACAACTATATATAGTATGATAACGCGTTTACAATGGGTGATTATCAGTAGTATGTTGATGTTCGCCTGTAATTCAGAAGACAAGCCCCAGCCTGTAAACACAATAGTAGAACCCCCGGTAACAAATCCGCAGGCGGGCTCCTCATCTTCTGCGGGTAGCTTTGTAAGTTACGAACATGGTTTGGCCGGGAAGGTGCTGCTATATATAGATACTACGAATGTAATCACGTTGCGTCTGGAGCAATTTACCATGACACAAGGGCCAGATGTACATGTATATTTATCAAAGTCCAGCAATTATAGTGCGGCCAACGTGCTGGAAGTGACAAAGCTCACCACGGGGTTTCAGGGGAGCAGTATAAATTTTACTTTCCATGATACCCGCTATACCGCTGCACATGTATTTGTGCTGGTCTATTGTAATCAATATAATTCCTTGTTTGGTTATGCGGAGTTACAGTAATCACCTGTAACTCCACTATAACCATTTTTTTAGTTAGCAGCCAACGGACCGCAAAGTTTCTCGGGCAGTACCCAGTTGATCTTTTGCAGTTTTATCGTTTCGGTAGTATTGGTACCTTCCGTAATTTTAATAAATTGATTGGCCGGTATATTTTTGAATACCTCTACGGTATTACTCCCGTGCCAGCGGATTTCAAGTTCATCGATCCTGGTAGCAGCACCTAGTCCTATTTCTCTCCGCAGAGGCGATGAACCAAAACTTCCTCCTGAATTTACATCGCGATATATCGTGCGCTTCCTGCCATTCTCTGTGCAGGTGATTTTCAATCGCGAGCCAATTGCCTGCCGATTTACTTTTGTGCCTTCGAGTTGAATGCTGATCCAGTTATTATTACCCTGGCCCGGATTCATAAAGAAAGAATTTTGATAGGCATCTCCAATAAACGCACCGCCCATCTCAATAAATATATCCTGGTCGCCATCGTTATCCATATCGGCAAAAGATACAGCATGGCCTTTCTGTAAATGTCCTACACGTGCAGACGCTGTTACATCTACAAATTTTTCTCCGTTTACATTCCTGAACATTTTGTTCGGCACCAGTGATTGATAATTAGGATTGCCTGTGCCAAGGTACATATCGAGATAGCCATCGTTATCTATATCGCCAAAGTTAGACCCCATGGCAAACGCCATTTTATCTAACCCGTATGCCTTTGCCACATTGGTAAATGTACCATCACCATTGTTGTGATAGAGAAACATCTTGTCCGGATTACCGGCAGGTATATTCAGCTTCTCCGCAGCCGCATAGTAAGCAAGAGAATTATCAAATGTATAGTCGCACACGAATATATCCAGCCAGCCATCGTTATCGAAATCCCAGAACCACGAAGGAAATGTTCTTCCTGCATCTTTATCTATACCGGCATAGCCCGATACATCTTCGAAGATAAGTTTACCATCGTGCAATCCTTTATTGCGAAAGAGGTGCCGCCCTTTATCCATAGTAGAAATAAATATATCTTTCCAGCCATCGTTGTCGTAATCACCGGAAGTAACAGATTTTACAAATCCCTGGAAGTTGGCATTTGTCTTCGTAGCTACTTCTGTAAATGTACCATCCTGGTTGTTGATATATAGTTCGCACGGATGAGGTTGCTGAATACCTTTGGAAGGAGACTCGTTTCCTATATATACATCCAGCCATCCGTCATTGTTAAAATCATTCCAGGTGGCCGTCTGTGTTGGGTGAAAGGATAGTAAACCGGCTTTTGTTGTTACATCGGTAAATGTACCATCACCGTTGTTGCGCAGCAGCGAGTTCGGGTCTTGTCCGTACTCACCTTTCCAGGCACCGCGCAAAACAAATATATCCTTCAATCCATCATTGTTGTAATCTGTCTGCATCATGTTCAGTCCACCGGAAATTCCTTTTAGCCCGGAAGTAGCCGTACGATCTTCAAACGTTCCATCAGTCTTGTTATGAAAATAGTATATCTCATCATCCAGCGACCATCCACCGGTAATCAGATCAATGTAACCATCGTTATCAAAGTCTTCAGTAATACTGGCTCCGGCCATGCTTTTCAGATCAAGTTTCAGATCGGCCGCTATATCTATAAATGCATTTACCCTGTTGGTAGTATCTCCTTGCATATCGGGTAATAAAAATGCCGGAGGTACTTTATCCGGATATTCACCGAGTGTCATATAGGCTATATTCAGCAGCCAGCGCGACTCGAGATCTTTCGGATTTTTTGCAAGCACTTTTTCATATATCGCGATCGCTTTGCGCGAACCGGTTTCATCACGGTGTACACCCAATCCTTTTATAGGAAGTACGCATGATTCGGAAGCGTGATTGCTGATGCAGTTGTTGCGCTCTCCTACACGGAGATATGCCAGCGCCAGGTCTTTCGCGATCTTTTCTGCCTGATAAGAATTTACATTCTGCACCAGGTGTTCAAAGAGTTCAATGGCTTCTTCTTCTCTGCCCATCTCCAGAAGTATATTTGCCTTCAGGTATTGGCAGTATGCTATCTCGCTGGGGCTGCTATGCGGCACAGCCAGCAGTGAATCCATATACCGCATCTTTTCGTACGGCATATACTGGTTGTCGGCATCTTTATTTTCAACTTTTGCTTTGGCAAGGATAGCAATCATTTCTTCATGACAGGTGTTTGTTTGTGTGCAGGATGTCAGCACCAATACGCACAACGAAACGGTAAGAATAATACTCGGTATAAATTTCATAGTCGGGTTTGCATTAACTTAAGCACTTACAGGTTTAGGAAGAGTATAACCAACCGCCGCCAAACGTACGCCCATGGCATCGTACTCTTTAGGATCAGTTGGTGTAAAGCTGGCGAGGCCATCGACATAACGATTAAACATGGAGAAGGCGGCTGCGATCAGTACGGTATCATGTATATCGCGATCGGTAGCACCCTCTGCACGTGCTGCTGCTATATCTGCTTCGGTAACATTTTTACCGTTCTGTTGCACATGCCCGGCTATTACCAGTAGCGCTTTCATTTTGGGTGTAACCGGAGCAGCATCTCCATCCCGGATCACACAATCCACTATAGCACGATCTTCTTTATATAGTTCACGTGCTGCTGCTGCATGACTGCTCATACAAAACACACACGCATTGCGTGCCGATACATGTGTAGCGATAAGTTCGCGCTCGGCTGGTGTAAGCGGAGATTCTTCGCGCAATAATACTTGTGCGAGTTTATATAGGTATTGTCCCGTTTCCGGGCGAAACATTACGAGGCTGCGTATACCTGGCACGCCTTCGGGTACTTGTATGTGAGGCATATAGTTGGGCGGATATGGTTCAAGGTTTTAATGGTTCAGGTTGAAGTATCTTTTATACTTTCTGCTTTATACTTTTTCGCTTTCAGCTTACTTCTTCTTCAGGTGATCGTACCCTTGTGGCAGGCGGGTATAACCGTGGTTTACCAATCGTTCGGCAAGTCCTTTGTAAAATTCGGGGGCGGGTGGGGCTACCGTTGCAAGGCCATCGACATAGCGGTTATATAAACAAAAGAGTGCGGCAATCAATACAGTATCGTGTATCTCTATATCCGTGGCGCCAGCATCTTTTGCACGCACTATGTCGGAGGTGGTGACTTCTTTTCCTCCCTGTTGCACATGCCATGCAATCATGAGGAGTGCTTTCATTTTTTCGCTTACAGGCGAGGTTTCAATATTCTGTTTTACTTTTTCCGTAACGCTATCATCGTCAAAAAGCAGGTCGGCTGCAGCGGTATGTGCTGCTGTGCAGAAGCGACACTGATTGTTATAGGAAACTATGGTGGCTATAAGTTCACGCTCGCCTTCAGTTAAAGTGGAAGGACCACGCAGTAAATATTGGGTAAGCTCGCGAATAGGCTCTGCGGAGTCTTTGCGATATTCGAGCAGTCCGGTAATACCCGGCAAATGCTCCTCAACAGAAATATAGGGCATAGTAAAAATCGTTACGGTATAGTTACCTCTTCGCTTTGCAAAGCATGCTATACCTGGCTAATCGTAAATAATAATGTTAAAAGGAATGATGCCGTAACAGGAGATATATAGTTCTCCTATTGAATGACGATACTGAAATCAGGCACCTGATTTTTTCAGGCGACAGCCTGGGGAGGTGGCGTAAAGATGGAATGGATACCGGAAAGCAGGATATACTCCGAATCCTTGAAGGAGGTATTGTTACAAAACCAACCGGCAGCAGATTGAAGACTGCCCGAAGTATATATTTCAAAATCTTTGATGAGACTACCCAGTCCCTTCAGTGTTTTAGAAGTCGCAGGCAGATCGTTCATGCTCTTGACGAAGTCTGTTATAGCAGTATGCAGTTTTCTCTCCTGGTGATCGGGGATACATACTATATATAGCGTATCGTTTACCAGTTTTTGTTTTACCAGCTTGTAGAAGGCACCGGCATGTTCAAACCCTCCGTTTATACGCTCATATTGATTTTCGTGCTGTAACGGATAGGGTAACGACAATGGAATTTTGAGCGTTACCGCTTCGTGCTCAGCATAATTGCCCGCATCCAGTTGCTGTTGCATGTTGGCACGCAGGTGCTCGCGGGTAAGCCAAAACAAACCATAATACCCTATTACATTGAACAGGAATACCAGCAAAAATGATATCGCTATAAACCGCTTCACACAATTAATTAATCATAGATACGAAAAAATATATTTATTTCCATATACCCGGCCGTAAACATGGAAGAGAAAGCCGGCTGGGCTATTGCTAATCGCGGATAACAAGCCTGGCAACAAGCTGTGCCGGGTGTGTGGCCACACGCACAAAGTAGCTGCCGGCATGGAGTTGCTGGTGAAAATCGAAGGTTTCTGTAAAAGATTGAAGACGCTTTCGCAGCAGCGGTCTTCCAAAAAGATCCGTTATGTCCATATAGGTATCATCGTCTGGCATAAAGCTCAGGGTAACAGTAACTGCACTGGCCGATGCAGGGTTAGGCGAAACCAGAAGCTGTTTATTCTTCAGTTCATAGAGAACCTGTATAACATTGGAATG
This sequence comes from Ohtaekwangia sp., assembly GCF_036568665.1. GTDB lineage: Bacteria > Bacteroidota > Bacteroidia > Cytophagales > Cyclobacteriaceae > Ohtaekwangia. Next base: position 41,848 of record NZ_DATCSD010000148.1, read on the forward strand.
AGCAATCGCCCCATCTATATCCACTATTTCCAGTCGATAGTATAGCTTGCCGGGTACAGGCGCTGTATCGCGGAAGGTATAGTCTTTTCGTTCGTGCGTATTTCCGGAGGCTGGTATATTTCCAATGGCAGTAAATATACTGCCATCAACCGATCGTTGTATAGCAAAGTGGTCGCTGTTTATTTCGGAAGCCGTAGCCCACATTAAGTCAATGTACTCTATATATACCTTTGCTTTCAGAAACAGGAGCGTAACCGGCAATGCTGTGCTGCCGCAGAATGAAGCCGGGCCTGTGCAGGTACCATCGAGATGAAAGCAGCCAGCACAACCATTCAGGTTCGAGCCGTTGCCTACATTTACATTGCCATCTACATCTATACTTCCGCTTACCGTAACGTTCGTGTTATTGCCACCGGTAAAATTTCCGTTTACACTCAGATTACCGGATACGGTTACATTCGCATTGTTACTGAGAATAACATTACCTTTTATAATTACCGTACCCGATATAGTCCAGTTGATGTTGTTGTTCACTACCAGATTTCCCCATATAATCAATGTACCTGATACGCTAATGTTTGCATTGTTATTGGTAGTGAGATTAAATGCATTGGAAGCATCGCCTATATTTAGAGTACCAGTCACCTGCAGCGTATTATTATTACTAAGCGTTGTATTACCAACCGTAGCAGTGTATCCGGAAGGAACCGTAGGATTTATATTATTATTGATAGTAACTGTTTCTGTAACCAGGTCGCCTATATTACTGCCGCTCCAGTTGGTGGCAACATTCCAGGCTCCGGAAGACGTCATGGTAGCAGTCTGACTATATACAGGCAGGTATAGCAGATTCGTGGATAAAAAACACACCAAAATTCCTCCACCTACTCTCATAAGCGATCGTAGTTTGATTCTGGCTTGTAACTGTTATTACGCGGGCAAGCGGATGGGCTCCGTTTATAAGGAAGATACTAAAAATAAATATGCATTGCTACATCTATTGGCAACTAAAGTGAAAGTATACCGGGTGCAACACGATATATACCTGGTATTTTTTCTGTATATTCTCATCGGAAAAGAAGCCCGTCCATTCTGTTAGTATTTTTTTTCACAAAACAGTAAAAGCAAAGAGGCCGCACGCACGGCCTCCGGAAATGTTTGTGTCGTAATCTCTAGCCCATCCGCTCTCGGGGGAGAAGACATCCGTGCTTCTCCCTGCGAGACGCGCTAAAATTACTCGGTAAGTTTTTTACCCATACCTTTTACAGCGGCTACATTAAAGAAGCCTAATGCTTTGGTACCTTTCGGATTTGTATTGACAATATTGGTTGATACGTTTGCCAGCGGAGTAGAGAACAGTTCGGCAAAACCACCAGGCCTGTCGGTTTGCGTTACCACTTCGTTCAGAAAATTATAGGCCGCCAGTGTAACAGAATGTATTTCTACATATACCGAGTCGCCCGGTTCGTAAGGAGATATAGGGTTATCATTCTCATCCTCCTCATCCGGATTTACACTGCGCAACGGTGGCAGAAAAGTAACGCCATCAAAATTACCCCCGGCCGAAAAACCTGCATCATACGCTACGGTTATCTCACTTGGCTTTAACAAGGCTACTTTGTTTTTATAGGCGCGTATCCAGTATGTATCACCTTTCCCTACAGGATCGGTCGCCCAGAACTCCGCGGTATAGGAGTTATCCGGATACTGCGGATCGCGCTCTTCAAACTTGAATGTTATACTATCGATCGGTGTCGTGCGATTGATGCGTGAAACAGCCTCGTAGGTCTCTTCTCCTATACTTACCGTTAATTTATAGTCACGACCAATTGTACCGAACACATCTTTCGAAGTAGCTTCTGTTGCTACCCAGCGATAGGTGCCGGGTGTGCCAGCATCTTCCGTAAAATTTATAGCACCACCATCATACGTTAATGTTACAGATGCACCGGTAGCAGCCGGTGGCAATTCATTTTGCAGGTAAGGCTGCGACCACGTAAGTGTTACGATCTGGTCTTCTACTTTATCATTCAGCCATGCATCTACTACCAGCATAGGGTCTGCATCTTCTAACGCAGGATTGATCGTTTCTTCACAGGAGAAAAACAGTGATGCTCCCAATAATATACCCGTTAGTTGTTTATATAGTCTCATACCTGTTATTAGAATTTGAAGTTGTAAGATATAGCGGGAACGAAGTTACCGATAAGCGAAAGTTGTGTTGCCTCTGATTTAATGGGCTGACCAGCCGGCACGCGATCGTTGGATTGCGCGAAGTATATAGAGAACGCGTTCTTGCGCGAGTATACATTATATACCGAGAACACCCAGTAGTCGCGGTTCTTGCGCAATTTACCTTTACGGTTATACTCTTTGCCTTCCAGGCGGAACGACACATCCAGACGATTATAGTTTGGCAAACGTACGTTGTTACGCGAGCCATTGGCATTCTCCGGTATTAATATACCCTGCACTACATAACGCGATGTAGGGAATGTGGTAGGCGTACCGGAGATGAATATAAAGTCGGCTGATACAGACCAGCGTTTATTAATATCATAGAACGCAGCTACTTTTACATTGTGTGTTTGGTCGTAACGTGTAGGATACCACTGACCATTATTTATACCATCTACTTTCAATTCCGTTCTACCCAGTGTATAGCTTACCCATCCGTTCAACCGGCCGGTCTTCTTCTGCAGATAAAACTCCAAACCATAGGCACGTCCTCTGCCGCTGAGTAAATCTCCCTCTATATATTTATTGATCAGCAGATCGGCACCATCAATATAGTCTATCTGATTTTGCGTCTTTCGGTAATACCCTTCCACCGATGCTTCCCACTTGGCATTACCCATGGCCAGCGAGCGGAAATATCCTAAAGTAAACTGATCGGCTACCTCAGGCTTTATATTGTTGGAAGTGGGTGTCCATACATCCAGCGGATTGGATGCCGTTGTGTTGGAGATCAGATGTAAATATTGCACCATGCGGTTATAGCTTCCCTTGATGGAGCTTGTTTCCGACAGCGAAGCTTTTACAGAGAAGCGTGGCTGCCAGTTACTATAGTTGGCAATGGTCTTGCCGCTTTTATAGGTTGTTTCAGAAGCAACACTTCTTCGCTTGCCAGGTATAGTGTCGTTATAGGTATATACTGTGCCCGGACCAAAGTAACGGAAGTTCGAGTAGCGCACACCATATTCTACAGACAGTGCTTCGTTTATCTTGAGGTTGTTATTTACATACAGTGATGTTTCCAGGTTATACTTGCGATCGAGGCTCACGTCCGTAGGCTGTCCGTTCGATATACCTTTGGCATTGGCAGGCTCAAAGAAATAATAGATTGCTTCTGCTCCGAAGTTTACTTCATTATTACTGCTGATGAAGTAACTAAATTCCGGTTTGAGAATGAAGTTGGAGATAGATGAGTTCCACTTGAAACGGTTCCTGTCGTCATCGCCAAACTGTAGTTCGTATTGATAGCTGCTATATACTCCGGTAATGTTAGAGAATAACTTTTCGTTGAAGAGGTGATTCCAGCGGATGGTTGCTGTGGAATTTCCCCAGTTAAAACCCTGGTTCTTATCGAAGTAGAAATTATCGCGACCAAAATATCCGGAGAGATATACTCTGTTCCTATCGTTAAGGCTATAGTTTGCTTTAGCGGTGAGGTCGTAAAAGTTTAACGCACCACCATCTTTCAATATATCTACAAAAGGCCGCGCCAGTATATCGATATACGATCTGCGGGCCGACACAATGAAAGAGCCTTTGTCTTTTACGATCGGTCCTTCAAACGACAAACGACTGAAGATGGTACCTATACCACCCGTGGTTTCGTATTCTTTGCTGTTACCATCTTTCATGCGCACATCCAGAATAGAAGCAAGCCTGCCACCATAGCGCGAGGGTATAGCACCTTTATATAGTTTGGTATCTTTCACAGCATCGGGATTGAATGCCGAGAAGAACCCGAGCATGTGCGATGAATTATATACCGGGGCTTCGTCTTGCAGGATCAGGTTCTGCCCTACGCTGCCACCGCGAACGTTAAAGCCTGATGCGCCTTCCCCTACCGTTGTAACCCCCGGCAACAGTTGCAAACTTTTAATCACATCTACTTCGCCCAGAAAGGCCGGGATCTTGCGTATCGTTTTAATGTCGAGCTTGGCCGTGCTCATCTCTACACTCTGCACGTTGGCCGTTTGCTGTTCATCTTCTGCTGTTACTACTACTTCCTGCAGTTGTTCACTTTCCGATTGCAACTCTACATCTATACGCGCATCTTTATCCAGCGTAAGCTGCTTCACGGTTTTCTGATAGCCTATAAAACTATACTCCACCGTGTAGCCCGAGGGTGGTACGGTAATGGAATAGAATCCATACACGTTGGTAGTAGCTCCCCTGCCAATCTCCTTAATGTAGACCGTGGCTCCCACCAGTACTTCGCCATTCGAGGCATCTTTAATATAGCCGCTCAGCGTATGTCGTTGCTGCGCCTGGGCCGGTTGTAATGCTGGTGCCAGAAGCACCATGAGTAAAACAGATATTCGTATCATCATGCGTTATAAGGTTCTGATTCATTCACGACAGCCAAAAGGTATTTCTCCCCCATGCCTATTGTATTTTTATTTTCGTTAGACACATCTTGTTAAGAGATTATTCCCTAACGGTAAAGTTTAATTCCTGCTAAAAAAATATCGTCTCCTTCACACACCTTACCACGTATACGACCGCATGAAAACGTAAATGTTACGCTCACATTGCCTTTTATTATGAGGTCGAAAGCAGAGCCCGGATATTTTACGGGCGCAAACTTATACGTTCATGGAGAGATAACATGGCATGCAAAGGTTTGTTCTCTGAAATTTCATATACAAGTTTCGTTGTTCCGTATTTCTGTCTTCACAAAAACAGAATCTGTATTTTTGCAGCATGACTACGTACTCTCTTCCGGAAGATTTGCTGGCGGCCAAGAATCAGCCTGGCGATGATCTGATTGTGTTTGATTATCAGACAACGAATAAAGAACCGGTAAAGACCCGCATCGTAGCAAACAAGCACGTGTTCAGTTTTCTGCAGGAAGGAGAAAAGGAAGTACACTTCTACGATCAGTCCGTTCGCTTTACTCCGACAAAAGCGTTACTCATTCCTACTGGTAACAGTATTATGACGGAGCGATATTCGGAAGCCAGACAATACCGCAGCCTTCTATTTATGTTCTCCGATAACAATCTCGGGGCATTCAGAAATAAATATGTCTCGCTCTTTACACATGCTTCGCGCAATACATCGGAGCGGTTATCGCATTTCTTATTCATGCAAGACGACTTCATTAAAAACTTTGTGCGTTCGCTGCAGCATATTCATACCAATCCCTCTACATTATCAGCATCACTCTTACAGATAAAGTTTGATGAGATCATGCTATATCTCTGCGATCAGCATCCGCAGTTTCTCAACTTTCTGTTGGGGGTAAATGCATCCGATTTGTCGCTGCGAAAAGTAGTGGAGAGTGAAACGTCTATCAACCTCTCGTTGGAAGAATTATCGTTTCTCTGCAACATGAGTGTTTCTACATTTAAACGAAAGTTCGAAGAAGTATATGGCATGGCTCCTTCGCGCTGGTTTCATTTAAAGAAGATGCAACAGGCCGCGTTTATGCTAAAGCACGAAAAAGCAAAAGCCAGCGAGATACATCACGAACTGGGTTATGAAAACCTGTCGAGTTTTGTGCAGGCATTCAAGAAGGAGTTTGGTAAAACTCCCAAGGCTTACCAGCAGAATGTTTGAGCTGTTTGATATAGTTTTTGATCTATCAGCGATAGCCCGCGCAGGTGGCTGGCACGTAATTTTGCATCAAACAACAATTAAAAATTATTCGCTATGAAAAAACTATTTTTCGCTGCGCTGGCGCTATGCATAGTGGCCGTTGCTTCTGCCCAGACATTTACCTTAAAGAGTAATGAGATTGGCGGTCAGGCTACCAACAAACAATTCTTCAATGGTTTTGGCTGTTCCGGTGAAAATGTTTCTCCACAATTATCGTGGGAGCATGCACCTAAAGAAACTCAATACTTTGCCGTAACGATTTACGATAAAGATGCGCCTACCGGCAGCGGTTTCTGGCACTGGCTTATCTTTAATATACCGGCTAATGTAAACGAATTGAAATCTAACGCGGGCGATATAACAAAAGCTATTGCACCCGCTGGCGCAGTACAGAGCTTAACTGATTTTGGTAAACAAGGCTATGGTGGTCCTTGCCCTCCGGCTGGTCCTATACACGAATACCTGATCACGGTATATGCACTGAAAAATAAAATCGACCTCGATAAAAATACAGGTCCGGCACTGGTAGGTTTCTATATCAACCAGGCTGTTATTGCCAAGGCATCCATCGTGATGTATGCCAAGCAATAAGTAGTATACTATAGGCATAGAGGCCGTGTTATCCGCTGGGTAGCACGGCCTCTTTCGTTTTAAGGAAACCGTCCGGATGCGATCATTTTTCGTACACACCACGGTATAATTGTATGTATACCTATATAATTGTTTAACGGAAAATATAGTCTTCCATTGGAAGATTCATTGATTCTGATCATTTTACGTATGAAATTGATTCCACCGAAAAGAAATGCTGTGTATACCTGTATACCGGCAAGGCTATTGCACGCGTTCACTATAAAACAAAACCAAAAGCACTTTTGCGCATGAAAAGAATGTTTCTCGCCATTTGCCTGATGCTCTTGCTAAAGACTGTCATGGCACAGCAACTACCCTCAAACTTCCACCTGACCAAGCTCAAGAACGGATTGGAAGTACTGGTCATTGAAGACCGCACGGTTCCGCTTATAACCATCGAGGTTTGTGTAAAGAACGGAGCCTATACCGAGGACCCGGAGTATAACGGGCTATCGCACTTGTACGAACACATGTTCTTTAAAGCAAACAAAGACCTGCCTTCACAGGAAGCTTTTCTGAATCGTGTAAATGAGCTGGGTATATCGTTCAACGGTACTACATCAGACGAGCGCGTGAATTACTTCTTTACACTCAACAGAAAATTTCTGAACGAAGGGCTCTCGTTCATGAACTCGGCTATACGCTATCCGCTGTTTGATGAAAAAGAAATGAAGAATGAAAACCCGGTAGTGGACGGGGAGTTTCAGCGTGGTGAATCCAATCCTACCTTCTGGCTCTTCCAGGATTTTGGTCGCAATATGTGGGGCGATCTATATAGTCGTAAGAATGCTATTGGCGATCACCAGATCATTCTTACCGCTACTACACAGAAGATGCAGACCATCCAGAAAAAATATTATTACCCGAACAATTCTATACTGGTAATTGCCGGTGATGTAAATCACGATGAAGCATTCAAGAAGGCAACTGCATTGTTTGAAAGCTGGCAGCCGTCTGACTTCGATCCATTCGCGAAATACCCGATACCGGAATTTAAACCGCTTACTGAAAACAAACTGTTTATAACCGAGAATGCCAATGCGCGCAATCCATTTATAGTAATGGGATGGCACGGGCCGGATACTCGCCACGATCTGCAGGCAACGTATGCTGCTGATGTGTTCTCCTATATATTGCAACAACAGTCATCTAAATTTCAGCAGGAACTGGTTGAAAGCGGACTCGCCTTTAATGCCAGTGTAAATTACCAGACCTGCAAATATACCGGCCCTATCACAGGATTTATTGTGCCCAACCCTGACAAGATCAAGGAAGTAATCGAAAAAGTTGAGGAGCACATTAACCAGTGGGACAGCGATACGTACTTTACGGATGAGCAACTCGAAACTGCTAAAACTTTATTGGCGATCGATGACGCGCACGGCCGTGAGAAAACTTCCAACTTCATTCACACCGTTACTTTCTGGTGGGCATCAGCTACTATCGATTACTATACCGGGTATGTGAACAACCTGAAGAAAGTTACCCGCGAAGATATTAAGCGTTATGTGCGCACCTATATCAAAGGCAAGCCGCATGTGATCGGTGTGTTATCTACACCCCAAAACAAATCAACGCTCGAAGCCAGCCTCAAAACCCTAAAGAAATAGTTCTATGAAAAAATATATCTGCTATATACTGGTAATGGTGACGTGTATAACGCAAGGTTTTGCTGCACCACCAGACGATAAACCCCGCGAGTTTACCGTGGATGGCATCAAGGTAATTTTCAAGCCATCGGTAAAAGAGATCATCAGCGTTCGTTTCTTTATTAAAGGCGGCACCGCCAATTATACGAAAGAACAGGAAGGTATAGAAGCACTGGCGCTTTCGGTTGCTGCAGAAGGCGGCACCAGGAGCCTGAATAAAACGGCCTTCGCTACAGCACTTGAAAAAATAGGAACTACGATCGGCTCCAGCACTTCGCTTGACTATAGCGAGATAAGCATGTCGTGTATAAAAGAATTTTGGGATACCTCCTGGAAATTATATACCGATGCCATTGTAAACCCGGCCTTCGATGCAAAAGAGTTTGACCTGCTGAAGGGTCGCGCAGTATCAGCTGCCAAAGAAGAAGAAGCCAACCCTGATGCACGCCTCCGTAACCAAAGCCTGGAAAATGCTTTTGCCGGGCGCAACTATAGCAAGCTATACAACGGTACGGCTACCAGCCTGGATAAACTAACGTTAGAGCAGGTGGCTGCCCACTATCGCTCCATTCTTGGTAAACAAAATTGTTTTATTGTAGTAGTAGGAAACATAGCCGAAGCCGAACTGAAACAAAAAGTATCTGCAGCGTTTAAAGGCTTACCTGCCGGTAAAGCATTACAGCCCGAAAAGAAAATTGAGTTGAAAGCTGATGCCACCATCGAGAATCGTGATATAGCAACAAACTATATCCGCGGCTTGATGAACGCTCCGCTGGTTACCGATAAAGAAGGTGTATCAATGATGCTCGCAACGGCTATCCTGTACGACCGTTTCTTTATAGAACTACGTACCAAACGCAGCCTCTCGTATGCACCCGGAGTAGGCTACGCTTCGGCTGCTATAACCAATCCGTATGCAACGTTCTATATATCTACTACAGACCCGAAGCAGTCGCTGCAGGTAATGATGGACGAGATCAATAAGGTAAAGAACCAGGGCTTCTCGGAAAAAGAGTTGAAAGACATGAAGGAAAGTTATATCACTAATTTCTTTATGGGCCAGGAAACCAACGGCACACAAAGTATGACGCTTGGCACCCGCGAAGTAGCAGGCGACTGGAGGAAAGCCGAAAGCCTTATGGGTGACATTGAGAAACTTACCGTTCAGGACCTGAATGCTACGTTCAAAAAATATTCTACTTCTATTAACTGGACGTATCTTGGCAAGGAGAGTGCTGTAAGTAAAGATGATTTCAAACAACCACAGCTCTTCCCGGATAACACCAAGATCTCTCCTAAAAAATAACAAAAAAATAATCCTATACCGGGAAGTTAAAAGTCCGCAGAAAAAACTGCGGACTTTTTATTTTAAATTTATACCAGGCTGCACCTGCCATCGCTATATTGCGTTGTAGCGATACTACGGAATTACTAATCAGGTTAAAAACGCAGAATTGCATAATCGCGCTGCTATTTAAAGTGAGGACAGAAATTCGGGAAACTTTACCAGCATGTTCTCTTGTTCTGCACCGAAGAAACTGTAGCTGATCGTAATCTATATATTTATGCTTACCTATTTATAGCGACTATATGTCACTTGCATCCGAGAAGAAAATTATACTATATCCCACACTGGCCCAGTATATTGAGAAAATAGCAGCGGAATATACTCTTATACCAGAAGCGCGAAAACAGGTACTTAAAAAACTGGCGCGTGTTGTTGAGAAGAATATTACCGCGGGGAAAAAAGCTGAGCTCATTTTTATCTGTACCCATAATTCACGCAGAAGTCACATCTCACAATTGTGGGCCCAGGCTATCGCTGATTATTTTCAACTGCCCGGTATAGCAAGTTACTCCGGCGGCACAGAAGCAACTGCCTTTAACCCGCGTGCCGTAAGAGCGATGCAGGAAGCAGGCTTCGCGATTGATGCCGTAACCGAAGGCGATAACCCGGTATATGAAGTGCGTTATGCCGAAGATGCCAGCATGATGCGGGTATATTCCAAAACGTTTTATGCACCGGGTAATCCTGCAAAAGATTTTTGTGCCGTGATGACCTGCACGCATGCCGATGCAAACTGCCCGATCGTGGAAGGAGCTTCATCGCGTATATCCCTCCCGTTTGATGACCCCAAAGATTTTGACGGAACTCCGATGGAGTCAGAAAAATACAGCGAGCGCGCCCGGCAAATAGGCAGGGAGTTGCTTTACGCTTTCTCTCAGGTTCGCAGATAACCTTTATTTATACCAGACAGGGAACAGTTTTTGGGAGACTTTCTCCTCAAAGACCATCCATAATAAGCATGAAAAATTCTGAAAGCTTCTTGGTTGACTGGCGAGTAATTATCGTTTGTATGAGCCCCAAAAGCAGATTCGAAAAAATTATCAGGGTTTTAGTTGGAGATCACAACCTGACCTGTTTGTTTTGCGTTAACAAAATTGTTAAATATTTTTGATAAATGGCTACTGAACAACTTCAAACCGAAGATTTGATTAAGGAGACCGCGAAGCGCCTCTTTTTTCAAAAGGGCCATATCCATGCTACTACACAGGAAATTGCCGATGAAGCCGGTGTTAACCGTGCGCTGATACACTATTACTTCCGCAGCAGAGATCTGCTTTTTGAGAAGGTGCTGCAGGAAACGATGACCAACATGTTTGCGAAAATTGAAGGCATCTTTACCACCAACACTTCGCTTCGCGTCAAGATCAGTCAATTCATTGATGCATTCCTCGAAGAGAACATCGATTATCCGTATCTGGAGAATTTCATGATCACGGAGATGGCCAGAAACCCGGAAAAATTAAAAATGTTTCATCCAGAAGAGCGTAAGGCTAAAATAAAAGGAATTGTAACGCGTCAATTAGAAGAGGAGATCAAAGCCGGATTGATGCCTCCTATACCGATTGAGCACTTCATGGTGAACCTGATGTCGCTCTGCAATTATCCGCTGGTGGCTAAACCAGTGATCCAGACCGTGTTTGGAATGAATGACGCAGACTACAGAAAGTTTTTACTGGAACGGAAAAAGATAATCTACCGCTCGATCTTTAACGAAGATTTACCAGGCTGATTTTTTTTGCCTATTAATTAACTAAAATGTTAAACAATATAATTAAACTAAAATGACAAGAAGACTCTGTTTGATCGTACTGGCACTGTTCACGATCAGCACCCTTAGCATAGCCCAGCAACTCTCCCTGGAAGAGTGCATTAGGATCTCGCTCGAGAATAACCTCAGTGTAAAAAACAGTAAACTGGATATTGAATCTACGGAACACCAAGTGAGCGAAGCCCGCAGCGGTTTGCTTCCCACGGTTGATCTAAACGGACAGTATCAGTACTATCTGAATATGCCTTCTCAATTTATACCCGCTGCTACCTTTGGTGGTACTCCCGGTGAATATGTTTCGGCAACGCTCGGTGTACCTCAAACTACATCTGCCAATGTACAGCTGACACAGAAGCTATACGACCAACGTGTTATGGTAGGCCTCAAAGCTGCGCGCGCTGCACGAACATCTTCCAGCCTGCAACTTAGCATGACTAAAGAAGATATAGTATATAATGTAACCTCTACCTACTATAACATTCAGGTGCTCTCTGATAACCTCGCATTGCTTCAGTCGAACATGACAAGCCTGGAGAAAACAGTAAAGACCAACGAAACGCTCCGTAAAAATGAGATTGTGTCGAGCAGCACCTATAAAAGATTGCTCATCAATCTGGAGAACTTGCGCAATCAATATGAGAACGAAAAACTCAGCCAGACAAAATACTATAACATGCTGAAGTATTTAATGAATGTACCGCTGAGTGAGAATGTGGAAGTAATGCCTTTTGATTTCAATGCTTCTGTAGAAGACCTCAAAGCTGGCGACATTGGTCAGCGCACTGATATACGCTTGCAGGAAGAACAAATAAAACTCTCTACACTGGATCGCAAGAGTACATTAGCAGGTTATTATCCTACCCTTTCTGCTAATCTCTTTCACGGATATACTGGTTACTACAACAAATTCTCTCCGCTCGATCGCATCAACAACCAGTGGATCAATAGTACCTATTTCTCTGTATCGCTAAAGATACCTGTGTTTGACGGCTTCACCCGAAAATACCAGGCAAAACAAAAGGCTGTGACGATACAAAAAGATATCAACACACTGGCTCTTAAAAAACTGGATGCCGAACGCGAGATACAGGATGCGATGAATAACTATATCAGCAACAAAAACCTGCTTGCCAACAGCAAGCGCAGTCTCGACCTTGCCGAACAATTATTCAAAGATTCCAACATCGAGTATAACAATGGGCTAATCTCCATTACCGATCTGCTCGATTCGCAGGACGATCTCTCCGATGCACGCAACAACTACAGCACAGCACTTATCAACCTGAAAGTTGCCGAGCTCGATGTAAAGAGAGCCAACGGAGAACTCGCTAAAAACTAAATATACTTTTCACAACACTATATCACCGACTTAAAATTATTACTGTATATGATTAAGAAAATAATTTTCACCATCGTTGCTTTACTGGTTACTGCGCTGGCAGCCGTAAAGTTGTTCAGCAACCAGCAAACCGTGCAGGAGAAAGTATACCGACCTGATGCCGACAAAAAAGTACTCGTAAAAGCGCAAACCGTAGAACCCAAAGATCTGAACAGAGTCTTTACCTATACCGGTACATTCCGCCCCTTCCGCGAAGTAATGCTTACACCACAGGTAGAAGGAAAAGTAACTGCGTTATATTTTGAAGATGGCTCGGTTATACCTGAAGGAAAATTACTGGTACAGATAGACGATGAGCTGCTGCGCGCCCAGTATATATCTGCTGAAGCATCGTACGAAACGGCCAAGCGCAATTTTGAACGTTACGAAAAAGCAAGTGAAAGCGAAGGCGTAAGCAAAATGCAATACGACAGCTACTGGCAACAGTATAAAAATGCTGAATCTCAATTGAAGCAACTCGATAAGAATATACGTCTCAATAAAATCGTTGCACCATTTGCCGGCACTATTACACAGAAAGATGTAGAAATTGGTTCGGTAGTAAACAAGAACAATGCTGTTGGTCGTTTAACAGACCTCTCGCAGTTAAAGCTTGAAATATCAGTACCCGAAAAAGAAATATACCTGTTTCACGAAGGCGAAAACGCCAGCATCCAGACAGAAATATACCCTGGCCAAAATCTTACCGGCAAGATCGATTATGTATCAGACCGTGCTGATGACTCACACAACTATACTGTAAAAATACTGATCAAAAATACTAAAGCCACTGAACTTAAAGCCGGTATGTATGGAACCGCTGTAATCGGTAAAGACCTGCAGACTTCTACACTGGTTATACCTCGCTCAGCATTGCTAGGCTCTGCTAAAAATCCACAAGTGTTTGTAGTACAGAACGACACGGCTACACTGCGCGATATACAGACCGGCAGTAGCAACGGACTGGAGATAGAAGTAATAAAAGGACTGAAGCAAGGCGAAGTAGTTGTATTCAGCGGACAGATCAACCTGTCAAACGGATCACCAGTAACTATTGCCCAGTAAAAAATTAAAAAACAACGCGCTATGTCATTAACCGAAATTGCCGTTAAAAGACCTTCGCTCATCATTGTGATATTTTCAGTGCTGATGCTTGGAGGATTGTTCAGCTATAGCAAGCTCAACTACGAGCTGATGCCCGACTTCGATATACCTACGCTGGTAATTTCAACACCGTATCCCGGTGCTGCACCAACCGATGTAGAGCAGTCGGTAACGAAAAAAATTGAAGATGTTGTTGCCGGTATGGATCGTGTAAAGAGTATACTCTCACAATCATACGAAGGTGTATCCGTAATCTCTGTAGAGTTTAGCGTAGGCACCGATATGGATGATAAACAACAGGAAGCACAACGCAAGATCAACAATATACTTTCCGATCTTCCGGATGATGCCGAGTCTCCATCTATCTCCAAAGTATCGCCCAGCGACAGACCGATCATGCAGTTAACAGCGGTATCGAACATGGGTACCAAAGAGTTTTATGACCTGGTAGATGACGAAGTGCTTCCGCAGTTACAACAAATAGAAGGTATAGGCGAAACACAATTACTCGGTGGCCAGGAACGTGAGATACAAGTACGTGTAAACAAAGACAAACTTTTATACTATGGTATATCTCTGTCGCAGGTAACACAGGCTATCAATAATGCCAACCTGGATTTCCCTACCGGTAAAGTAAAAAATCAACAGGAGCAGATGACCGTGCGCCTCGCAGGTAAATTCAGTACTATTGAACAAATTAAATTACTGGGCATTACTACAAGCTCCAACGGCAGCACTATACGCGTGCAGGATGTAGCCGATATAGAAGATGGTGTAAAAGAACAAACTTCACTGAACCGCTTCAACGGTCAGGATGGTATCGGTATAACGATCAAAAAACAAAGCGATGCCAACGCGGTAGAGATCAGCAAACAGGTAAAAGCAAAAATTGCTGCACTCGAACAAAAGTATGCCGGCAAGGAACTGAAGATCATCGTAGCTGACGATACTTCTGATTTTACTCTTGAATCTGCTGATGCCGTAACACACGATCTTATCATTGCTGTTGTGCTGGTAGCTGCTGTTATGTTGCTCTTCCTGCACAGCATGCGCGATTCGTTGATCGTACTCGTAGCTATACCGGCATCTTTACTGTCTACATTTATAGCCATGTACCTGTTTGGTTACTCGCTGAACCTGATGACACTCCTCGCGATGTCACTGGTAATCGGTATCCTTGTAGATGACTCGATTGTGGTGTTGGAAAATATACACCGCCACCTGCACATGGGTAAAAATAAAGTAGCCGCTTCTATTGAAGGACGCGCTGAGATAGGCTTCTCTGCAATTGCTATTACCATGGTGGACGTTGTGGTGTTCGCTCCTATAGCACTCATCAATACAACTATTGGAGAGATACTTCGTCAGTATTCCATTACCATCGTGGTATCTACGCTGATGAGTTTATTTGTTTGCTTTACCCTTACACCGTGGCTTGCATCACGCTTTGGTAAAGTAACACACCTCAATCCGAAGAACTGGTTCCATAAACCATTGATCTGGTTTGAAGCGTTCATCACAGCACTCACCAATGCATACTCACGTCAGTTGCAGTGGACGCTGCGTCACAAAATTATTACAACGCTCGCAGTGATCGGTGCATTTGTAGCAACAGGCTATATCATGAGCATGGGTATACTCGGACAGGAAATGGTGGCTGCTGGTGACCGTGGTAAATTTACCATCGAACTGGAGTATGATAAAAGCACACCACTGACGGAGAATAACCTCACGACACGCGACATCGAAAACTACCTGCTCGCTCAACCGGAAGTATCTACTGTATTTGCCAACGTAGGGGGCGCAAGCTCTGCCGGTTTAGCTGCTGTTGCCAACGTAGGAAGCGAAAACAAAGCGTACCTCACGGTAGGGCTGGTTGATAAAGAGAAGCGCGACTATACATCTGAACAGTATATGCTGCGCGTGCGCAAAGTGATCGAAGCTAAATATCCGGGTATAGAAGTAAATACATCAGTAATCGGTATAACAAGTTCCGATGAACCTATTCAGATAGCATTAAGCAGTGAAGACCGCAAGGCATTGATGGAATCCGCTTCTAAACTGGAAAATCTTATTCGCAATATGCCAGGTGCCAATGACGTGAGCGTAAGTGTGGAAGATGGTAACCCTGAACTTACCGTAGATATAGATCGTGAGAAGATGGCACAATTAGGACTGAACATCTTTACAGTAGGCGGTACGTTACAAAACGCCTATACCGGTAACACCGATGCTAAATTGCAGGCTGGTACCAACGAGTACGACATCAATGTACAACTCGATGAATTTGATCGTAACAATCCGACTGATATCGAGAACATCACGTTTGTAAATAACACGGGTAACCTTATACCACTCACACAGTTTGCTGATATCAAACAAAGCAACGGTCCGTCTATGCTCGAACGCAAGAACAGAAGAACGTCCGTTACTATAAAAAGCAATGTGCTGGGTATAACATCCGGTACACTGGCCAACAATATCAACGCAGCGATTACCAAAGATATACTTCCTGCTTCCGTAGAAATGAAATGGACGGGAGATATAGAACGTCAGGCTGATTCATTCAGTGCATTAGGTCTTGCGCTCCTCGCTGCTATACTGTTGGTATACCTGGTAATGGTTGCACTATACGACAGCTTTGTATATCCATTCGTGGTGTTGTTCTCTATACCGGTAGCATTGATCGGTGCCTTTATAGCGCTGAACCTGGCTATGAGCAGCATGAGTATATTCACTATGCTTGGTATAATTATGTTGCTGGGACTTGTATTGAAGAACGGTATTCTATTAGTAGACTTTGCCAACCATAAAAAAGAAGAAGGCTATACTACATACAATGCCTTGATAGCAGCCGGTACTACGCGTCTGCGTCCGATCCTGATGACTACGATCGCGATGGTGATTGGTATGTTGCCGATTGCGTTGGCAAAAGGTGCCGGTGCCGAATGGAAGAACGGCCTTGCCATTGTAATGATCGGTGGTCTGCTCTCATCCTTGATACTGACCATCTTCGTAGTGCCGATGGTATATTATGTAGTAGACCGTATTAAAGCACGCTGGACTTCACGTAAGAACGAAAGGAACGATACAACGGAACATCTGCACGCTGATGCAGAAAGAGTCCTCGAGAACGCTACGAACTATAATTAATCAAAGTAGAACCGAATAAACAGTAATATAGTATGAGTACGAAACCTGTTTTTGAAAATACACGCTGCGAGATCGCATTGCACAACGATCACACCATCGGCATACGGTTAAAAGGATTTCTCAAGATCACCGAACTTACCGAGATCTCGAATTTTATGAAGTCGTTTTTAAAGACGCATACAATCACCGATATGCTCATCGATCAATCAGAAGTAAAAGTATTATCGAGCGATGTACTGAAGTATATGACGGGCATGGTGGCAACCATAGCACAAAACCGCATACAACGTATAGCCATCATTGACGCAGAAGACATTTTCGCCAAGGCATCGTTTAGCAAGCTCGACAAGGAAGCCGCTCCTAACAATACTGCCACACTGGCACATTTCATGCATGCTCGTGGTGCCTGGGAATGGCTTCAGATAAACTCAACAGGAACAGCCTTATAATATAGGTATATATAGATAAAGTTAATGTTCGAGGAGTCCGGGCCAACGGTAGCTCAGGGGTGCGTTACAGGCCTGCGATTCCTCACATTAATCTCCTCACATAACCTTCCCGTTATTGACTCAACTTTACATTCCAGTCTCCCGGTAATCTTATCATAAATTATGAAAAGCATTTCCAGCAAACTATCAGAAGCAATCCTGCTCACCGTTGTATATATAGCCGGGGTAATCTTCTTCCGATTCCTCATCGTACTCGGATCAAACATGCCGATGAATAATACATTGCCACCGCTAATCCTCAACCTGGTTATTGCCTTTGTCGGAACCATTATAGGTGCTTGCATGGCCTTCATGGAGTTTAAAATATTTCCACGACTGGCGCGCTTGTCCAAGCTGCAGTATATGGCCATGCGGTTTATTATAACTATAACAACCATTACCCTGGGTATAACCATCGTTCACCTGTTACTGGTAATGCTATATCTCGGTAAACCCTTCAGCGAAGCGTTCGCTACAACCATCCAATTTCTTACCACCGGTGTTTTCTGGGCCGCCTTTATTTACCTGATGGTTTTCAGTATTATACTCAATGTATTTAAAGTAGTGCACTATCATGTTGGTCCGGGTACACTCATCAACTTTGTAATGGGTAAATACAGGATTCCGCAGGAAGAAGATCGCGTGTTTATGTTCATCGACCTGAAGTCATCTACTTCTATAGCGGAGCAGCTCGGGCACGTAAAATATAGTCGCTTTCTCACAACCTTCTTCAACGACCTTACCGACAGCATTGCCGAATACGAAGCAGAAGTATACCAATACGTTGGCGATGAAGTAGTGCTCACATGGAGAACCGATCAGGGCAAAAAAGATTTGAAGTGCATCCGCCTCTTCTTTGCTTTTAAAAGTCGGTTGCTGCAAAACCAGAAATTATACCTTGATAAATTCGGAGTCTTTCCCGAGTTCAAGGCATCTATACATACCGGGCTCGTATCTGTCTCGGAAACACAAGGTATGAAACGCGAGCTGGTATACCGTGGCGATGTATTGAATACTTGCGCACGCATTCTCGAACTGTGCAGCCGCTTAAAAAAAGAATTGCTGTTCTCCTCCGATGTAGCCCAATGGCTTAACGACAATCCTGAATATACCATTCAACACCTTGAAGAGATTATGCTGCGCGGCAAGGGAGAATCCACTTCCGTTTTCGAATTATCGCTTAGCAGTCGGGCGTAGAAGTTTTTAGAAATAAAAGATTCTTCACCTAACAATCAACCACAAATTCCGACACAATTGCCACGATTATCGCAATAATTTCGGATTACTATCTTCGTACTGCTATGTTTGGGATGAAATTACGACCCAAACAGAAATTCACTTATGTGCTGCGAAGATTTATCAAGAGGCATACACGTTAAACCCACTATACCATGATGGCCCGTAAAAATTACCTGGCGTGGCACATCATCGGGTGCATCGTGTTCCTGGCGTTGCCCATCTTTCTTTTCCCCCATCCTCCGGAAGAAAAAGATTTTATACTCTCCAGACCCACACAACGCGATTTCATTGGCAATGGCATCATGCTGCTCATCTTCTATCTTAACTTCTTTCTGCTTATTCCCAGGCTATATTTCAAGCAGCGATATATACTCTATGCATTTTGCATTATAGCAGGCTTCTTCATCATCACGCTGCTCCCCTCTTTTGTTACAGGGCATAATCCATTCTCCAAGCCACTGTCGCTTGCATCACCACCGGCACAGGGGCATCAGCCGGTAATGCCCAAGCCCGAAGGATTCACCTTTATGGAAGAGATTCGTCACCATATATTTCTATATGTAGCCGTTATACTTTTCTCCGTATTGCTTCGGGTGAGAAACAGACTCTATCGCACGGAGATGGCGCGCAACCATGCCGAGATTATTTCACTCAAAATGCAAATCAATCCGCACTTCCTGTTCAACACACTCAACAATATATATGCCTTTGCTGTGCGCGAAAAAGCACCGGGCACTGCCAGCAGTATACTTAAACTATCCGGGTTGATGCGCTACGTGGTTACCGAAACAGGCAACGGCTTTGTTACACTCGAAAAAGAGATCAGCTATATAAATGATTATGTAGAGTTACAGCGCATGCGCCTGGACAAACGCGTAGAGCTTTCGTATAGTGTAACGGGCAGCACCAATCAACAACTGATCGCACCACTGGTACTGATACCTTTTATTGAAAATGCTTTTAAACACGGAGTAAATCCCGATGAAGAGTCATCGATTAATATAGCCATAGCGATCGATGAGAAAATGCTGAAGCTGGTAGTGGAGAATAACAAAGTAAAAGTAGCGCAAGACCCGCACACCAAAAGCGGACATGGTATCGAAAATACAAAAGCACGCTTACAACTTTTGTATCCTGACCGGCACTCGTTAATTTTAAGTGAAGATGAAAAACATTTTCGCGTTCAGCTAACCATCGACCTGAAGTGATAACCGCTATAGCCATAGACGATGAACCTCTGCCACTGGAGATACTGGAAAGTTACTGCAGCAGCATTCCGTTCCTCAAGCTGGAAAAGACTTTTACACAAACCGGGGAAGCCAAGCGATACCTGCAGAAGCATCCTGTAGATCTGCTCTTCCTCGATATACACATGCCATCCATATCCGGTATAGATTTTTATAAAGGCATTGAGCAGGATACGATGGTGATCTTTACCACTGCGCACAGCCAGTATGCTATTGATGGCTTCAACCTGAGTGCTGTAGATTATTTATTGAAACCCTATTCGTTCGAGCGATTTGAAACAGCCGTTACCAAAGCGAATGACTTCTATAACTTTCTGCACCAGCGCGAAGAAAAAGAACTTAAACATATTTTTATCCGTGCAGAATATAGTTTACTGAAGATACCGGTAGCTGAAATATTTTTCGTGGAAGGTTTAGCCGATTACCTGAAGATACATTTACTCAATGGCAAAACCATTCTCACACGCATGACGATGAAGACTATGTTATCGAAACTTTCACCGAAAGAATTTATTCGCGTGCATCGTTCGTTCATTGTTCCGTTCAGTCTCATCTCCAGTGTACGCAACAAGATCATTACCCTGCGCGACAAAGAAATTCCGATCGGTGCTTCTTTTGAAGATGCATTCTTCGAAGCTTTTGGCGACCGCTAAAGCAAGTTCGCTTCCGTTTGCATCATCCGGTTTAGTGCTATAGATCACCTCTCCCAACGGGTCGATCAGAATCTTTTTGTATTGTAAACCGGAAAGTGCTTTACTTTGTGCCGTACAAATACCAGGCATGTGAGCAACGTTAACATTCTTATACTGGACGATGAAGAGAATCTCCGGAAACTATTAGCCCGCGTAGTAGAGCTGGAAGGCTACCCGGTATACCAGGCAGCCACAATACAGGAAGCACTCAAAATACTGGCGCGCGAAACCATTCACATTGTTATATCCGATGTAAAATTACCGGATGGCAACGGAGTTGAATTTACTGCGAAAATCAAGCAACAATACCCGGCCACCGAAATAATTGTACTCACAGCCTACGGCACCATTGAAGATGGCGTAAAGGCGATCAAGCATGGAGCCTTCGATTATCTCACCAAGGGCGAACATCAGGAGAAAATACTTCCGTTACTAAGCAAAGCGTCAGAAAAAGCATTGCTGCAATACAAAGTATATACTCTCGAATCAAAATTACAGGAACGTTTCGGTTTCACCAATATACTGGGACGCAACAAACTATTATTACAAAGTATAGATCTGGCACGCAAGGTTGCTCCTACCGATACAACGGTGCTCCTGCTGGGCGAGACCGGAAGCGGTAAAGAAGTATTTGCGCAGGCTATACATTATGAAAGCAATCGCAAGAGTAAATCTTTTATAGCGGTTAACTGCAGCGCCTTTCCGAAAGATCTATTGGAAAGTGAATTGTTCGGCCATGCTGAAGGAGCCTTTACCGGTGCCACCAAAGCGAAGAAAGGTTATCTCGAAGAAGCACACGAAGGAACATTATTCCTTGATGAGATCGGTGAAATGAACATCGACCTTCAGGCCAAGATACTGCGCGTATTGGAGACCGGTGAATTTTACCGCGTAGGTGAAAGCAAAGTAAGGCGTGTATCCGTACGTTTCATTGCTGCAACGAACCGGCTACTGGAAAAAGAATCGGAAGCCGGCACGTTCCGAAAAGATCTATACTACCGGCTCTCGGTATTTACTATACAATTACCAGCGCTGCGCGAGCGACAGGATGATATTGAAACACTGACCAATTATTTCATTCGCCAGTTTTCGCAGAAGACCAATAAATCCATCGCTACGATGTCACCGGCATTTTTAAAATCATTGCAGGCCCATGCGTGGAAAGGAAATATACGCGAGCTGAAAAATGTAATTGAGCGATGTGTGATCCTCAACGACCAGCCTATACTTCCGG
>NZ_DATCSD010000149.1:0-21839 GCF_036568665.1 Ohtaekwangia sp.
ACCCGATGAAGAATTTTTTATTGACCGGCTGGATCGCGTAGTGCGCTACTTCCGTCACCTCGAAAATTCTTTCGACATTATGGTGAAAGGCATGGAGCGCGAGCAGTTCCTTAAATTCAGAATGGCATTGCTTCCGGCCAGCGGTTTTCAATCCGCACAATACCGCCTGATCGAAATATACTCTACCGATATGATCAACCTCGTAAATGTAAACGAGCGCAGCCAGGTGAGTACACAAGATACAGCAGCCCTGCTGGAAAAATTATACTGGCGCAGCGGTGCTACCGAACTTGCTTCCGGTAAAAAGACCCTTACGCTGCAGCAGTTCGAGCAGAAGTATATGGGCAATTTTCTGGATACCGGTGTGCGCATGAAAGAGCGCAACCTTAGGCAGATATACCTTCGTTACTTTGCGACATCGCCCCGGAAAGAAGAGATCGTTACGCGCCTTCGCGCGCTGGATACACTATCCAATGTACTTTGGCCATTGGCGCATTTAAAATCAGCCGGGCATTACCTGCATAAAGATCCTGAAGATATTAAAGCTACCGGGGGAACCAATTGGCAGAAATATTTGCCACCACGTTTCCGCAAGATCATTTTCTTCCCCGAGCTGTGGAGCGAAAAAGAAAAAGAAGAATGGGGAAAAGCTGCGTTCGTAGCCGAAACTGATTATTGATTTTATTCGTTCGAATCACAAGACTGTACCTATCCATCATGACACTTGAACAACTTATAGGCAATACACCGTTGGTGGAATTGCAACATATACCGGTAAACAAACGCGTAACGATCTACGGGAAACTGGAAGGCGATAATCCCGGAGGCAGTGTAAAAGATCGCGCAGCGTATGGTATGATCAAAGGAGCACTGGATCGTGGCGATATAAAACAAGGCGATAAACTGGTGGAAGCCACCAGTGGAAATACCGGTATAGCGTTAGCGATGATCGCGCGCCTGATGGGATTGAACATGACCCTCATCATGCCCGATAACTCTACCCGCGAACGTGTATTGGCTATGGAAGCGTATGGTGCCAAAGTAATTCTTACACCGGCAGCGCGCACTATAGAATACTCGCGTGAGCTTGCAGAGCAAATGGCAGCCAACGAAGGTTACCATATACTCAACCAGTTTGCCAATGCCGATAACTATGGCATGCACTATAAAACTACCGGGCCCGAGATATGGCGTGATACCCATGGTAAAGTAACACACTTTGTATCCGCTATGGGAACAACGGGAACGATCATGGGCGTATCACGTTTTTTGAAAGAACAGAATCCTGCTATACAGATCGTGGGCACACAACCTACCGATGGAGCATGTATACCCGGTATACGCAGATGGTCGCCAGAATTTTTGCCGAAAATATTTGAGCCACAGCGTGTAGATCGTGTCATTGATGTAAGCGAGACCGATGCACGCACTTATACCAAACGCCTCGCACGCGAAGAAGGTATATTAGCAGGCATGAGCAGTGGTGGTGCACTGAGTGCCGCTATGAAAATTGCCAGCGAAATTAATGAAGGAATTATAGTCTTTATCATTTGCGATCGGGGTGATCGCTATCTGAGCTCCGATTTGTTTGCTTAGTGTATAGTAGTATGTAAAGTAAGACGTGCAGTCAGGTGTCCCCACCTGGTTGTTGTTTTGAAGTATACTTTGGATAAGTGTATAGTCAGGCGTCTTCTCTTGATAATTGTTTTCTGAAATATACTATAGGAGGTTAGTGTGCAGTCAGGCGTTTTCCACCTGACTGTTTTGTTTTTTGAAATGCGCTATGGAAAGTCAGAGCCATCTTCTTAATATCCCGGTATATTCTTTCCGAGAACTATATCCCGCGTAGCTATAAGCAATCCCTGCGGGTCTTTTGTAAGTTTTAGTATACCGTTGCCACCGCGTTGTTCCTGGCGCTTGCGTTCTCCGGGGGTAAGGATGGGATCATCGTCAAATAAATATTCATCGATCCAGTATTCCTGCACACCTGGTTCTTTTATCACGGGGTGGATATGCGCAGGATTATTTCGTCCGGGGTAAGGAGCAGGCTTCAATGTATAAAATGTATACTTGCCATCGGCACCGGTCTTGATCCATCCGCGTATATAGCCATGTCGCTTGGCCCAACCGGTTTCATGGCCGCGTGTAGAGTAGTATCCCTGCTGATCGGTATGATAGATATACAGAATCACATCCTTTGCGGGTGTTTTGCCATCGGCATGATAGATCGTTCCGCTGATCTTCATCGCAGGTCCTTTCTCTTCGAAGTCCGGTAGTGTATCTACAGCGTTGAGAGTTCGCTTGCCGTATTCATAAACAGCCTCGCACCCTTCGCATGCTCCGCCTGCCGGACGGGACTGTTCGCGCGACTGGGCACATCCGCAAAGGGACCTAACCAGCAGCATGTATAGTAACAGAAGTGTTTTCATAGTATAGGGGTGTAGAAACTTTCTTTGAAGTTGGCGAATGGTGCGTATTTATACTGTCGTTTCTGACCATCGGTATACTTTACTTGATGAACTGTACGGTATAGGTCTGGTTCCGAAAGTCGGAAACTCCGACATTTATCGGTAACTTGTAAGAGTATGCAGAGCTTCTGGAAGTATAAAGCAGATCACGTTATATTCTGGTTAACGGCCGTTGCTTTCCACGTGTACCTTCACGTGAATCTCATACAATCGGCCGGGTGGGGGCAGTTTGTGCTGGAGGTGATTGTTCGCAATGTACTTTTGGCTGCATTGATCTATACGCACCTATTGGTACTTATACCACGGCTCGCGCAGCAACGGAAGATACCGGCCTATATCGTATCGTTATTGATTTCTATTTTGGTATACGCTTTTCTAAAGAATGCCCACGATGTATACCTGTATGGAAATATACTGGGCGATGCCACCCGGAAAAATTTTTTCTATCATACATACTATAACATTTCCATCGCAGTATTTTACCTGGCGTTTAGTGCGGCTCTGCGACTGAGTAAAGAATGGTATGTGCAACGCGAGCGCATGCGCGAAATGGAAATGGAAAAGATCAACACCGAACTGGAATATCTCAAAGCGCAGATCAACCCGCACTTCCTGTTTAACTCCATCAATACTATATTTTTTCAGATCGACAAACAGAACGTAACCGCCCGCGAAACACTATCGCGGTTCTCTGATATGCTGCGCTATCAACTATATGAATGCAATGAAAAAGAAATCCCCATAGAGAAAGAAGTCGCATACCTGCGAAATTATGTAAACCTGCAACGCGCACGAAAGGACGATAATTACAACATTACCTTTACATGCGATGAACACGTAAAAGATTTTCGGGTGGCTCCGCTTATTATGATCCCGTTCGTAGAAAACGCCTTCAAGCATGTATCAAATTATACTGATAGAAATAACGAGATAGTGATAGCACTGGAACTGCACAATAACTTTTTCTCCCTGCAGGTAAAGAATACCCGTGAGCACATCAACGGAAAAGAAAAAGGAGGCATCGGCCTGAAAAACGTAAAACGAAGACTGGATTTGCTATACAACGGCAGGCACACATTACTGGTGAATGAACAGGAAGGTATATATGAGATAAAGTTGGAGATAGCTGCTGGATGAATGCATTTTGTTTCCCGCAGATGAACGCAGAAGGAAATACAAGCTAAAGCGCAAAGTGTAAAGCTTAATGTATACTCCACTTCAACATTCGTTAATCGGTGTTCCTTGTTCGATATTCGTTAATGGAGATACAGGAGAAGCTAAAGTAAGGTGTATTTATACTTTCAGCTTTCAACTTTTCGCTTACTGCTTAAAGAAAACTTTGTGCAACTCTGTGCCTTCTTTGTGTCACTTAGTGTAACTGGATTTTAATATGCAACTAAACTGCCTTATTATAGACGATGAACCTGTAGCCCGCAAGGGAATGGAGGAGTATATACGCGAGATTGATTTTTTAAACCTGGTGGATACTTGCTCCAATGCGATGAAGGCCTCGGTACATCTGCGAGAAAAACAAATCGACCTGTTGTTTCTGGATATACAAATGCCTAAGCTATCGGGTATAGAATTTATACGCTCGCTAAGAAATCCTCCGCTGATAATTTTTACCACGGCCTTTTCAGAATATGCGTTAGAGGGGTATTCGTTGGATGTGATCGATTACCTGGTGAAGCCTATTCCGTTCGATCGCTTTGTAAAAGCAGCAACCAAAGCACTTGACTTTTATACGATGCGCAACCATCCCGGAAAGGAAGAACCATCTTTCTTCTTTATAAAATGCGATGGCAAATATGAACGCATCCGGTTTGATGAAGTGCTCTATGTGGAGGCATTGCAGAATTATATAGTATTGTATACCGCCTCTCGGAAGTATATAACCTATCTTACACTGAGTGTAATGGAAGAACAGTTGCCCGCTGCTAATTTTATGAAGATCCATAAGTCATTTATTATAGCGTTGGATAAAGTGAAGTCGATCGATGGCAGTGAAATGATCTTTGTTAACAACGGTCGCGTGCCCGTAAGCCGGGCGTTGAAAGATGAAGTGATGAACCGGATACTCGGCAATAATCTGCTGAAGCGTTGAGATGCCATTAATGTAATTGGTACTTGCTTCTTCCTTGCATACTGGTATCTTGCTTAAAAAAAATCTATGCAGGTATTTCGTTACGCATGGTTGGTTGCGTGCTTGTTCATCACCATCGTACTCCCGGCACAGGACCCGCTGCGCTTTGAGAAGGAAGTAAAAAAACTGGTGGCCGGTGATACTGCCGTTCAGAAAAAACATCTGATACTTTTTACAGGAAGCTCCAGCATCCGCATGTGGGGCGACATCAAAGTATATTATCCCAACTATAATGTAGTGAACCGTGGCTTCGGAGGATCAGTGATGTCGGACCTCGATTATTATACTGATAAACTGATATTGCCTTATAAACCCGAGCGCATCTTTATATATGAAGGTGACAATGATCTGTCCGCAGGGAAGAAGCCGGAAGAAATACTGGCATCAGCCGATAGCATTCTGAAAAAGATACGCAGTCGCTTATCGAAGAAAGTGCCGGTATATTTTATTTCGCCCAAGCCAAGCCTGGCACGATGGAAACTAAAAGATCAATATATACTCTATAACAAAGTATTGAAAGACTGGGTATCGTATCAAAAGAACGTAATTTATATTGATATGTGGACACCGTTGCTGGATGCCGAAGGATTTCCCAGGAAGGATATATTTATCGATGATGGTCTTCACCTCAATCCCAAAGGATATTTGATCTGGTCAGGTGTTATAGAACCGTATCTCCACTAGCTGTGTAATAAAATCCACGCTATACCTCACTCTGCAATAGTGCACACGCAGGAATAGTTCTTTACTTCTACAAGGAGGACTAAATTTTCTGCGTCATGGATATCGAGAATGTAGCAAAGACACAATTGGATACTCGTCTGGCAAAGGCGAAGCCCATCAAGCTGGGATGGTCATCCGATGAGACCGACCGTATTGCCAGTGCGCTCAATGAATTGCTGGCCAACTTCCAGGTACATTATCAGAAATTGAGAAACTATCACTGGAATATAAAAGGTCCTGACTTTTTTGATCTTCACGAAGAATTTGAAAATCTGTATACAGAAACAGCCTTGCATGTAGATGAGGTTGCAGAACGTATTCGTGTATTCAGTCACACACCGTTGAGTACCATGCGCGATTATCTGGAGCATGCCGCTATAAAGGAAACAGGATCGGACCTGCAGGCAGAGGTAATGGTGCGTGAGGTGTTGAGTGATTTTCGCATTCTGCTGGGCTACCTGGTAAGTGTACTGAGCATTGCTTCTGAACTGGAAGATGCCGGTACAGAGCAAATGATAAAAGGATATATCAAGAAGATTGAAAAGCATCATTGGATGCTCACAGCTTTCCTGGCAAAATAATCATATAGCGAGATTGATTCGGTAGAGAGGAATATTTTTGTGAAAATTGCGTTGTGTAAGAAACCCTCGCTGTGAATGACGAATCGATTGATTGCTTTTGCCGGAAATATTTGGGATAAAATTGTTTCGCGATATAGAGCCCAATCCCCTGTTAAAAAGATCCTGTATGCAGGTGCTTTTTTAGCAGGGTTTTTTATTGCTCTTTTTGCTGCGCTATTTATACTGGTATGGCTGGGAGCCTTTGGTGCATTGCCCGGTAAAGATGAGCTGCGTGCTGTTGAAAACCCGCTGGCGACAGAAGTATATAGTGCCGACAGTGTTCTGCTCGGAAGATATTTTATACAGGAGCGATCCAATATAGCATACACGAATCTCCCTGAACATCTCATCGATGGAGTACTCGCCACAGAAGATATACGGTTCTACGAACACGGTGCGATCGATATGCGAAGTCTGGCCCGTGTATTCTTCAAAAGTATATTACTGCAGCAGGAATCTTCCGGGGGTGGCAGCACGCTTACGCAGCAGCTTGCCAAGAATTTATTCCCGCGTAAAAATTACTGGCTGTTCTCAACACCTATTAACAAAATGCGTGAGATGATCATTGCCTCGCGACTGGAGCAGGTATATAATAAGAATGATATACTTACGCTATATCTCAACACCGTTTCATTTGGCGATAATACCTATGGCATTGAAGCTGCCGCACAGCGATTCTTTTCCGTTCGCACAAAAGATATATCCGTGGAGCAGGCCGCTACGTTGATCGGTATGCTCAAGTCAACGTATTATTATAACCCGCGTGTTTTCCCGCAGCGATCGCAGCAGCGAAGAAATATAGTATTGGACCAAATGCTGAAGTATGGCAAGCTCTCAGAGGCAGAAGCAGAGGCAAAGAAGAGATTGCCTGTTACTCTTCGCTATAACAAAATTACGCATCACTCGGGATTAGCACCATACTTTCGGGAGTATATACGGCCGGAGCTGCGAGAATGGTGCCGGTCGCACACCAAACCCAACGGTGAGCCTTATAATTTGTATACTGATGGACTGAAGATATATACCACGATCGATTCGCGACTGCAGCGTTATGCTGAAGAAGCGATGATGAAGCAAATGGTATCGCTGCAAAAAGTCTTTCTTAACCATTGGGGAAAGAAAGATCCATGGCAACGTGATCCGGAATTGTTAAAAGAAGCTATCAAAAAGTCAGACCGGTATAGATCACTGGCAGCCCAGGGACTTTCGCATGACGAGATCATGAAGATTATGAAGAGCCCTGTATTAATGAGCGTACTCATGGATAGCAGTGAACAGGAAGTAATGATGAGTCCGATAGATTCCATTCGTCATTATTTGAAATTTTTACAGGCCGGTATGCTGGCGCTTGATCCGCATGATGGTAGTGTACGTGTGTGGGTAGGAGGGATCAATCATCATTACTTTCAATACGATCACGTACGTGAAACGACCAAGCGCCAGATTGGTTCAACGTTCAAGCCTATAGTATATGCAGCTGCATTGGAGAATGGTACCGACCCGTGTGATTTTTTCTCTGCAGCAAAAGTAGAGTATACCAACATGCAGGGCTGGACTCCGGAGAACACAGAAGACAATTATGATCGGAAGTATTCATTAACCGGTGGACTCGCATATTCTGTCAATACAGTATCGGTACGTGTACTGGAGCAAGCGGGTATAGATAATACCATCGCGCTTGCCAGGCGTATGGGTATAGATAGCGATCTGCCCGCAGTGCCTGCTATAGCATTGGGAGCCGCCAATATATCCATGCTCGAAATGGTACGGGCGTATGCGTGTTTTGTAAATGACGGTAAACGCGTAGAGCCGTTTTATATCACCGCTATAGCTGATCGCGAAAATCATATACTCGAAAATTTCAAACCGGAACGACAAACAACACAAGCTCTGTCTCCCGAGTATGCGCAGATGATGGTACACATGCTGAAGCGCACCATCGATGAAGGTACCGGGGCGGCTATGCGCACACGCTATAATATAGACAACGACATGGCTGGTAAAACAGGAACAACACAATCAAATGCTGATGGCTGGTTTATGGCCATGACGCCACACCTCGTAGTAGGTGCGTGGGTAGGTGCCGATGATCCGCGTATCCGCTTTCGTACAACCGCTCTGGGGCAGGGCGCCCGCACAGCACTACCCATCGTAGCAACCTTCTTTCAAAAAGTAAATACAGATAAAGAACTCCGGCGCATCAGCCAGGCACACTTCCCCGGGTTATCCCATTTTCAGGAGCGCAGGATCTCCTGCGATCTATACCGCTCCGATACCAACGTCTTCCAGCGCATCTTCGGCAAGAAGGAAAAGGAGAAAGAAACCAAACGGGCCTTCGGAGAAAAAGAGAAAAAGAAACGAGGATTTTTCCGCAGACTCTTTGGAGGCTGATAATGTGTTGATGTGTTGGGGTGTTGATGTGTTGAGGCTTTGTGCGCACGTATTTACGTTGGTACGTGTGCAGGTTCACGGTAGAGAAGAACGTTGACTGTATTTATATATATAGCGCTTTACCTGTCCCTATAATCTGATTTTATATATTAAGGAGTGTCTGGCTCATGTTGGGGACTGAATATCTATCAGCATTCAGCCACGTAAACACGTACACACCTAAACACATGCTCAGGATTTTCCACCTGCACAAGTCGCCCCCCAGACATCAACACCCCAACACATCAACACATCAACACCTCAACACAAAAAAAGAAACATTTGTTAAACAAAATATAGACAAATAGCGTACATTAGTCTTACAAAATATATAGAAATGAGCAAAGAGTATCTTGGCGAATTTGAAGAACTGGTCTTGACGATGGTGGGCGTGCTGGGGGAAGAAGCGTATGGCAATGCCATTGTAACGGAGATTAAAGACCGGGTTGGGCGAGATGTAAACCTGAGCGCAGTGCACGTTACGCTATACAGGCTGGAAGATAAAGGCCTGGTGAAGTCGCATATGGGTGGTGCTACTAACTCGCGAGGCGGACGCAGGAAGCGCATCTTTACGATTACCAATGCCGGGCTTGCTATGTTGCGGGCAATGAAAGAAGCGCGCATGGATCTCTGGAAATTAATACCACAGCTTAAGATTGCCGGAAGCTGATCATGAAAAAAGCAAATCATGATCCGCCCCGGTGGCCCCTTCGTTTCCTTGCGTGGTTTTGTCCACCATGGTTACTGGAAGGTATAGAAGGTGACCTGCTCGAACAATTCGATGACGATGTTCGATCGGCAGGTATATCGGTAGCCAGGCAGCGATTGTACTGGAACGTACTCCGTTTGTTCAGGCCGTCAATCATTTTACGAAACCGTTTTTTATTCTCACTCCATAGCATTATGATCCGGAGCTATATAACTGTCGCCTCGCGCAACATCGTAAAACGTAAACTATATTCTTTTATCAATGCCGTAGGGCTCAGCATTGGTATAGCGTTCTGTATACTCATCTATCTCTTTATACAGGACGAAAGCAGTTTTGATAAGTTTCATGCCAATGGCGACTATATATATAGAATGCACAGCGTGATGTATACCGGAAGTCGCGCTGCCGATAAACAAGGATCGCCCTACGAGAAAATATCACAGGTACAACTGGCGCTGGCACCCACCATGAAAGCCGAAATACCCGAAGTACAGTATGCTACCCATTTCTGTACGAATCATGCTATACTTCGAAAAGACGATAAAGTATTCAATGAATCTATAGTATATGTAGATGCCGACTTCTTCCGCATGTTCTCGTTCCCGATGCAGGCAGGAAATGTGGATAAGATCTTTACTTCAAAAGATGAAATCGTACTGACGCCCGCTATTGCGGAAAAATATTTTGGAACATCGCCAGCACTGGGGCAAGTGCTTATGCTGGGCGATCGTTCTCTTACTGTTACCGGTATAATTGATGCACCACCTGCCAATTCAAGTTTGCAATTCCAGGTATTGTTGCCGGTAGAAGGCTGGGGTGCCTACCATCAACGTAATCTCGATATGTGGATGAACCTCGGGTTTCCTACGTTCGTGCAGCTATACCCATCGGCCACTGCGGCCAATCTTCAGCCCGCGCTGGATCAGCTCACTCACAAGTATATGAAACAGGAGTTGACGCAGTGGCGCGAACGCGACAAAGTACCCGCTGGAGAAGAGCCCTATCGCATCGGATTTTTAAAACTTACCGATATACATCTTGCGAAAGATATAGGCTGGGATAAAGTAAGCGACCCGCAGTATGCATGGATACTGGGTGGTATAGCAGTACTCATTCTGCTGATTGCCTGTATCAACTATATATCGCTGGCGTTAACATCATCGGCCAGGCGGAGAATGGAAGTGGGGGTTCGCAAAGTGATCGGTGCATATAGGAGGCAACTGGTATATCAGTTCGGATTTGAATCGGTTATGCTGGCGTTGCTTTCCATGGTCATCGGTTTTATACTCGTAGTACTTTTCCTGCCGGCATTCAATCAGTTCACGGGTAAAGATATAGCATTACAAGCCACCAATTTATATACACTGGCAGGCATCAGTATAGGAATTACTGTACTGGTAGGATTGCTTGCCGGTTGTTACCCGGCCCTATATCTTTCAGGCTTTCGCCCGGTGCAGGTTTTGAAAGGAACGTTTACCGCTCATTTATCCGCGGGCTTTTCAAGACCCTTGATCATTATGCAGTTTGCCTTTTCATCGTTCCTCATTATTAGTTCGGTGATCATGTATAAACAAATGGAATTTGTTACCACAAAAGACCTGGGCTATAATCAGCATCAGTTGATTGTGATTCCCACTCAAGCCGGCTGGCGAGAGAATAGTAATCTGGTAATCGAACAGTTTCGCAATCGTGCGGCCGGTATACCATCCGTTGTATCGGTGGCAGGCACTGACTATCCGTTTGCCGGTAACGACTGGATGGTTTTTGGTTATGATGTAAATGGCACGCAGAAAGCCACGTATGGCTTTACGGTAGATGCACACTATATCAAAACGCTGGGTATAGATATGGTGATGGGCCGCGACTTCGATCCGAATAATTTTGCCGACACCGTCAAGACGATCATTGTAAATGAAGCGCTGGTAAAAGATATGCAGTGGACTGATCCCTTGCACGAGCGACTGAATTTTCATGGGAGAGATCCGCAGGCAGAAGGCTCACGCATCATTGGTGTAGTAAAAGATTTTCATTTTCTGTCGCTGGCAGAAACGATCAAGCCCATGTTCCTCACTATGGATCGTAACGATGGCCGGCTTACCAATATGCTGGTGCGCATCGATGCAAAAAATATACCGGCTACTATAGCACAGTTGAAGAAAGATTTTGCTGCGATTGTTCCCGGTAAACCTTTCGAATATTCGTTCCTCGATGAAAACGTATCGCAGCAATATGCATCGTTCAATCGCTGGATGAACATCATGTCGCTCGCTACAGGCTTTGCTATACTCATCTCATGCCTGGGTTTATTCGGACTGGCCGGTATAAATGCTGTGAACCGCACACGCGAAATTGGTATCCGCAAAGTGATGGGAGCGAACCTCTCGAATATATTTATACTGCTCAACCGGCAATTCATTATACTATCGCTGGTGGCGTGGATGCTGGCGGCACCCCTGGCGTGGTATAGTATGCAGCAATGGCTGGCTAAATTTCAGTTCCATATAACAATGAGCTGGTATCTCTTTGCTATAGCTATGATGGCCGGCCTAGTAGTAGCACTGGCAGCCGTGAGCTACCATACTGTAAAAGCTGCATTGGTTAATCCTTCCGAGTCATTAAAGTATGAATAGACCGGACGATATATATACTGTGCCGACTGGGTGGCTTCGCTTTCTGCAATGGTTTTGTCCGGAGCATTTATACGAAGGTATAGCGGGCGATCTGCAGGAAGAGTTTGATCAGGATGTTGCCGTCTTCGGTAGGCGTAAAGCGAAATGGCGATTTACCTGGAATGTGCTCCGCTTCTTTCGGCCCGGTATACTTTTCAGAAATAAATTTTCGATTCAACTAATTCAAGGATATATGTTGCTTAACTACTTCAAGATCATGCTTCGCTCCATAGCAAAGCGAAAAGTATATTCAGCCATTACCGTATTAGGGCTTACTATCGGTATAGCTTTTTCGTTGCTGATCGGCACATTTATAGCCGGAGAGCTACAGGTAAATCATCAGCTCTCGGATGTTGACAGGCTATATATGATGAGTGGCGATAACCCGGAAGCTGCCAATGGTATACCGTTCTTTTCGCCATCGCCTCTGGCCCGTTTGGTAAAAGAGCAGTATCCTACATTGGTAGAGAATTTTTACCGGTTCAATGATCGCAGCATTACCGTATCAAGAGGCGATAAACATTTTCGTATACAGAGTATCATTGGCGATACAACCTTTCTTTCCATGTTTGGTTTTCCGCTGGTATACGGTGATGCCGGCACAGCATTAAATGAACCGCGATCGATACTGATCACCGAGAAGATAGCACGACAATATTTTAATCGCACCGATGTGGTTGGTGAGTCGCTTACACTAGCCACCGAGAAGAACGGATTACAAGAGTATAAAATTACCGGGGTGTTGCAGGATTTAAAATCCAACACAGTAACCAATATCATGGATATAGGTGCGCAGATTGTTTTGCCGATCTATAGCCTGAAAGATTTTAATAACTTCGATCCGGAAACCTGGAATGGTGCGCAGATGATCAGCTTCATCAAACGAACACCGGGTGCTTCTCCGCAAAGTATTACAAAAGCATTTACCGCGCTTATCCAAAAGCAAATTCCGGCAGGAGCAGCGCAAGCCAAGTTGCTGATACGATTGGATGGCCTGGACGACTACTATCTATACTCCAATAATAAAATCGTCTATAAACTTATCGTTACACTGTCGGCTATAGTTGTATTTATACTGTTATTGGCCGTCATTAACTTTATTAACATCACCATTGGTAATTCAACAGTGCGCCTGCGTGAGATCGGTGTACGGAAAGCCGTGGGAGGTGTAAAGAAGCAGGTAATCACGCAGTTTCTTTCAGAATCTATAGTATTCACCGTACTTGCTGCAACACTGGCGTTGGGAGTATATCAGTTGCTTCGCGGGTATGTTGGCGATATTATGAATACTCCTTTACTGTCGGTAACAGAATTTCCGCTACTGTACTGGTTGATCATGGGCGGTATAACATTGGTCATTGGTATACTGGCAGGAATATACCCGGCATTCTTCCTGTCGTCTTACAAGACACTTGAATCGCTCAAAGGAAAAATCAAATCCGGCACCGGTGGTATAGTGTTATCGCGTTCATTAGTATCGATACAATTCCTGCTGGCGATCTGCGTATTTATCGCTTCCATTATCATGACGCGGCAGGTATCGTATTTCCTCGACAAAGATCTGGGCTACGATAAGTCTGCGATCGTGACTATATCTTCTGTGCCACGCGAGTGGACGCCCGAAGGCTTTAGCAAGATGGACGCAGCAAAACAGAAATTTATGGAGTTGTCATCGGTAGAAGCGATCAGCCTCTCGTGGGATATACCCAATGGTAATTATGGCGTAGCGGCAGAGATATACCCGCAGGGCAAGCAACCAGATACTGCTATAGGTATGCCGATCCTGTCTGTCGATGAAGACTTTAAGGATACGTATAAGATGACCATGAAGGATGGAACATTCTTCCATTTGAAAGGGCAAGTACAACAGCCGGATGATATGGTGATCAACGAAGCAGCGCAAAAAGCGATGAACGTTCATGTAGGCGATCGCCTGCTCATCAAAGGTGCAGAGCCTATGACCTTTCGTGTAGCGGGTGTTGTAGCAGACTTCAATTACTTCTCGTTGCATAAGGAAGTAAAACCGCTCTTGTTTATGAATGTTCGTAACAATTTATTCCCCGCATTCCGCTTCTTCTCTGTAAAACTTCAGTCCGGAAATATAGCGCAGTCGCTGGCAGCTGTAGAGAAACGCTGGCGCGAGATATTTCCCAACGATCCGTTCGAGTATACATTCATGGATCAGAATTTGGAGAAACTCTATAAGACCGAAATCAAAATGAAGAAGGCGGCAGGCTTTGCCACTGCGCTCATGCTGCTCATTGTGTTACTTGGTGTATTTGGTCTGGCATCGCTCAACGTTACCAGGCGTACACGTGAGATCGGTATACGCAAAGTATTAGGCGCAACAATAGCCAGTGTATTGATATTGATTGCGCGTGAATTTGTGTGGCTCATCATCGCAGCGTTTATCGTTGCTATACCGGTAACGTATTACTTCATCGACCAGTGGCTGAGTACCTTTGCCTATCACATTTCATTGCAATGGTGGATGTTTGCCGTGCCCGGTATATTGGTATTCTTCATTGCGTTATTGGTAGTAAGCGGACAATCATTACGTGCCGCGTTGTCTAACCCGGTAGATGCTCTTAAAACAGAATAACTTTTATGAAGCACCCTGCAGATTTCTGGCTCCGCGTTCTCTCCTGGTATTGCCCGCCTTCACTCTACGAAGGTATAGAGGGTGATATACTGGAAGAGTTTGAGTATGATGCCAAACTGTATGGTATAGTAATAGCCAAGCGAAGACTGATCTGGAATACACTACGCTTTTTCAGACCCGGGATCATTTTACGAAATAAATTTTCAACCGAACTCATCAATCTTATTATGCTTACCAATTACCTGATCACCGCGTATAGAAATATACGCAAGAGTAAAGCATTCTCAGCCATTAACATTTGTGGCCTGGGTATAGGGCTGGCAGCCTGCCTGCTCATCTTTCAGTTTGTTACATTTGAGTTGAGCTACGATACGTTCAACGAGAAGTTCGATCGTATATACCGTGTTACCAACGACCGCTTTCAGCATGGTAAATTAATTCAGCACGGCACGATCATGTATCCTACTATAGGACCTGTAATGGCGCGCGATTATCCGGAAGTAGAAGCCTATACACGTCTTATGCCGGGCGGAGAACTGAACCTAAAAATAAATGATGTGAATCATCGCGGTGACTACGGTCATTTTGCTGATGAACATTTTCTGTCGGTGTTCACGTATCCGATGCTGGCAGGCGACAAAGCTACTGCGTTGAAGAATCGCTATAGCATTGTGTTATCAGAGCGTACGGCTAAAAAATATTTTGGCATAAAGGATGGCGACTATACCAGTGTAGTAGGTAAAACAGCTTACTGGGGACTGGATACTCAACCCTATACCATAACAGGAGTATGTACCGATCCTCCTGCCAACTCACACCTGCAGTTTGATGGACTCGTGTCGTATGCTACATTGATCAGTGCCGAGGATCATAATGCCGATGATAGTTGGGTATGGTCTGACATGCGTCACTACCTGGTATTGAAACCCGGTGCTGACTATAAAAAACTGGAAGCGAAGTTTGGTGCCTTCAGTGATAAATATTTCCAGGGCGATAAAGTGTCGGGCAGTGTAGAGAAATTCTTTCTCCAACCGTTGAAAGATGCACATTTATACTCCAACTATGAATATGATATAGCCAGAACAGCCAATGGAAAAGCTGTTTGGGCGATGTTGATCGTAGCATTGTTTATTCTGCTGATCGCATGGATCAACTATATCAACCTTACCACTTCGCGTGCGATGGATCGTGCAAAAGAAGTAGGGCTGCGTAAAGTAATGGGCGCATTGAAGTCGCAGCTGGTAAAGCAATTTATATTTGAATCCATAATCATCACCGCGCTGGCGTGTATCGTAGCCGTTGTGCTGGTATTGGGTCTGCAATCATACTTCAATACGGTGGTGGGTAAGGAGCTTTCGCTTTGGAAAGAACTCCTGTCGCTTAGTCCGCTTACCATTGCTACACTGGTAGCGGCAGGTATAGCGTGTATAGTATTATCGGGTTTTTATCCTGCCTTTATTCTGTCATCGTATCAACCGGTGGTGGTGTTGAAAGGTAAATTCCAGCGTTCATCACGCGGACATTTTCTGCGCAAGGCACTGGTGGTATTTCAGTTTACCGCTTCTGCTGCGCTGATCACGGGTACGATCATCGTATCACAACAGTTGTCCTATATGAACACGGCCGATCTCGGGATCAATATACATAACACGATGATTGTGGATAGCCCGGAACTTACTTCGTGGGACTCTACTACGATCGACCGCATCGAAAACTATAAACATGCCCTTACACAAATAAGTGGTGTGGCAGGCGCAGCAACTTCCAATACTATACCGGGTAATCGTTTGGGTAGAGCGTTTGGTATCCGGTTGACGGATCAGCCATCGGAAGCGCACTATACCATGAGTGTGATGGGCGTGGATCACAATTTCTTTGATACGTATGATGTTAAACTGGCAGCCGGCCGGAAATTTTTACCAACCGATCATAAAGTCCGCTACGAAGACCTGACCACGGTAGTGATCAACCGAAATGCTGTAAAGCTCCTGGGTATAGATAGTGTACAGGATGCTATAGGAAAAGAAATATTCTGGGGTGGTGATGATGGCACGCGCAGATGGACGATCATTGGTGTGATTGGTGACTTCCACCAGGAGTCACTGAAGAAACCATTGGAAGCCATGATCTTCCGCCCGGTATATAGCACGTATCATCCTACATCTATTCGTTTAAAGACGGAAGACAAACAAAAGGTGATTGCTGAAATTGAAAATGTTTATAAAACCTATTTCCCGGGTAATTCTTTCCAATATACTTTCCTGGAAGATACCTATAAACGTCAGTATAATGACGACAACCGGTTTGGTAAGGTGATCAGCATATTTACTGTGCTCGCCATTATTATATCCTGTCTGGGGTTGATCGGTCTCTCGTCTTATACCGCAGTGCAGCGCACGAAGGAGATTGGTGTGCGTAAAGTATTGGGCGCATCGATCTATAGTATCGTATCACTTCTCTCGGCCGACTTTATGAGACTGGTGGTGATAGCCGCGTTGCTGTCGTTGCCGATCGCGTATTTCAGTATGCTGAACTGGTTGCAGGAATATACCTATCGCATTACACTCAGCTGGCTGTTGTTTGTATTACCGGTGCTGGTGGTGCTGATCATCGCGCTGATTACAATCAGCTTCCAGGTGCTGCGTGCTGCCATGACAAACCCGGCCGATACGTTGAAGTACGAGTAAATATATAGTATAGCGAGTGACTATGAAGCGAGAGCAGCCATCGATACCTTCTCCACCGCGATTTGCGAAAAGCTTTCTCGCGTGGTTTTGTCCGCCTGCGTTATACGAAGGTATAGAAGGAGATCTGCTGGAAGAGTTTGATCAGGATGTTGCCCTGCTGGGAGAGCGCATCGCCAGAAAAAGATTTATACTAAACGTGCTTCGCTTCTTTCGTCCCGGAATTGTATTGCGGAATAAATTATCATGGGAATCCACGGGTATCATTATGATTGGAAACTATATTAAAGTGGCTTCGCGAAATATAGCGAAGCGCAAACTATATTCATTTATCAATGCCTTCGGACTTAGCGTTGCCATTGCATTTTGCACGCTGATATACCTGTTTGTACAGGACGAAAAAAGTTTTGACCAGTTTCAGGTCAATAAGGAGAGGATATACCGCATTCATGATATAGCTTTCAGTCCGGAGCGGTTTAAAAAGAAAGAAGATCCGTATGAACGCTTTGCGCATCTGCCCGGACCATTGGGCGATGCTGTGCTGAGGGAACTGCCGGAGGTAGAGTATATGACGCGATTCAGCGAAGGCGGAGAGGGTGTAATGCGCTACCAGGATAAAGTATTCCGGCAAAACTATATTTCAGTGGATAGCGGATTTTTCAGCATGTTCTCGTTCTCCATTCTGGCAGGCGATAAGGCGCATCTCTTCCGGAATATATCGGATGCTGTATTGACACAGGAAACTGCGCGGAAATATTTTGGTGATGAAGATCCCATCGGGAAGATGTTTACCATCGACATCAGTGGCGAGAAGACGATGCGTGTAGCAGCCATTATACAGACACCACCGCCTAATTCCAGTATCGACTTTGAAATGATTGTGCCGATCGAAGCCAACCCGTGGTTTGTTCGCAACCGCGATCGATGGTCGAATTATTCATACCCGACATTTATACAGGTACGTCCCGGTACAAGTGAAGCTGCGTTAACGGCTCAACTGAACAGGCTCTATGATAAATATATACCTGCCGACTCGAAGAAATGGCGTGAGCGCGACCTGGCCCCCGGCTATAAAGCGTATGAATATGGTGTTACTTCGCTGCAGGATATACACCTGCGAAATGATGTTGACTGGCATAAAGTAAGCGATCCGCAGTATTCATGGATCCTGGGCGGTATAGCGTTGCTGATCCTGGTGATTGCCTGTATAAACTATATATCGCTTGCTATGACGACTTCGGTTTCGAGAAGAATTGAAGTAGGTATACGCAAGGTGATAGGTGCATACAGAACGCAGCTGGTGCAGCAATTCGGATTTGAATCGATCACGCTGGCAATGGTCTCGATGGTGATCGGGCTCGGTCTTGTAGGTGTGTTCCTGCCTTTCTTTAATGAGTTTACCGGTAAATATATTGAGCTTTCACTGCTGACTTTATTGCAAGTGGCAGGCGTGGCATTGGTGCTGGCGGTTATAGTAGGATTTATGGCAGGTATATATCCGTCTTTATACCTCTCCGGATTTTTACCGGCTCTCGTGCTTAAAGGAGGATTTACCTCACGGTTGCACGCAGGCTTCACAAGGCCGCTGGTAGTATTTCAGTTCTTTCTGTCAGCTTCGATGGTGATCTGTTCGATTATTATGTTCAGGCAGATGAAGTATATCACCACCAAAGATTTAGGCTTCGATAAAGAACATGTGCTGGTGATCGGTACGCAAACAGGCTGGAATAAGGACGCTGACCGTTCTGTCGAGCAATTCAGAAATGCCACCAAAGGAGATGCTGTAGTACAACAGGTGGCAGGCGCAAATTTTTCTTTTAACGGTGGCTGGTCGCGGAACGGCTTTAAAATAAACGGTGAAGATAAAAATGCCTTTGTATACCGCGTTGATCCGGAATATATACCCTTGCTGAATATACAACTGAAAGCAGGAAGAAATTTTGACGAACGCATTGCTTCTGATAGTAATGCGCTGATTGTGAATGAAGCACTGGTAAAAGAAATGAACTGGAAAGATCCGCTGAACGAACATCTTAACTGGAAGGAAGATTCTGTCGGGCCGGGCTATAAAATTATAGGTGTAGTAAAGGACTATCATTTCCTTTCGTTA
Organism: Ohtaekwangia sp.; assembly: GCF_036568665.1. Classification (GTDB taxonomy): domain Bacteria; phylum Bacteroidota; class Bacteroidia; order Cytophagales; family Cyclobacteriaceae; genus Ohtaekwangia. Next base: position 19,159 of record NZ_DATCSD010000149.1, read on the forward strand.
AAGCGGCAGATCGATCCGATGTTTTTATCGATCAATCAGAAAGATGTAGGATATACGATGAGCATCATGGTAAAGATGTCGGCTGGTGATCTTTCTGCGAACGTGGAGCATATCCGGAAAATATGGACATCATTATTTCCCGACAGGCCCTTCGTATATTCCTTTGTAGATGAAGATGTGGCACGACAATATGAATCGCATACACGCTGGATGAATATTATGGGACTGTCGACTGCGTTTGCCATTATCATTGCGTGTCTCGGGTTATTTGGTTTGGCAGGTATAAACGCGCTGAACCGTACCAAAGAGATCGGTATACGCAAAGTGATGGGAGCAGACCTCAGAACGATCTTTATACTGCTGAACAAACAGTATATATGGCTGGCACTGATAGCCTTCGGAGCGGCCACACCGGTATCGTGGTATATAATGACAAAATGGTGGCTGACGGATTTTCAATTCAAGGTTGAAGTAGGATGGGAGCTCTTTGCCATTAGTACATTCAGCGGATTGGCACTCGCTATATTTACCGTAAGCTACCATGCTATAAAAGCAGCCTTGATCAACCCGGCTGTTACGCTGAAGTATGAGTAGCTTTGTTTCCCGCAGATCACGCAGAAAGTATACAAGCTAAAAGTGCAAAGTGTGAAGCTTAATGTGTGCTCCACTTTGTTATTCGTTGATCGGTGTTCCTTGTTCGATATTCAAATTCAAATATTTTCCATATCCCGATAGCTATCGGGAATAGAGTAACATCAGCGGAAAACAGAATGCATTCATCTGTGTCGATCTGCGAATTCTGTGGGAGAAATTCTGCATTTTATCTGCGCTTATCTGCGAGATCAGCGGGAAACAAAAAAGAGGTGACCTGCGTGGCCACCTCTTTTTATTTATACCGGATGATATATATCCTAGTGAATGAGACTTCTCATTCGCTGTGGTAAATTTGTTATTACACGAAGTTTACTTTCGCCTGAGCCATTCTTCTGCAGGAACGTATTGGCAGCTTTTGAGCTTACGCGGCTGCTGGATTCCTGAACGGTTATATCAGAAATTTCTGTGAAGGCTCCGCTCACATTGCGGAATGTTTGCGCGATGATGGTTGGAGGTGTGCCGTTTACCCACTTGTTTTTGTTTGCAGCGGTATAGCTTCCTTCATATACATCTCGGGTAGATTCATTTTCGAGCGCACCATTTTTAAAATCGATGAATGTTGCTGTAAAGTTGAGCGGATCCAGTGAGCCATCATAGTAAGTATAGCTCAATCCATAGGTAGAGTTAGTATAGGTAAGACCAAAATAGGTACCGGTAAAGGTCGGAGGAATAAATACAAACTCATAGTTATAGTTATAGCCTCTGAAAACAGATCCGGTAAGTATACCATCCCAGTCATTGGCAGTTTCACCCATGCGTACCAGGAGGTCCATATCGGCAACACCATCCGTGCTGGCATCCGGCCACTCCAGCAATACCACCACGCCATCTTCCTGTTGCAAGGTAATTTCGATCGACTGGTTTGTCGTGAGTTTTACATTGCTGTTGTTAACAGACGAAATGGTGAATTTAATGGTCTCGTCATCTTCCAGCAGATCATCAGAATATAGTATAAGCGATATTGTTCCGGTGGTTTCACCTTTTTTGATAACGACTTCACCTAAGTCTCCATCGATGGAAAAATCTTCAGGATCGGTAGAAGTAGCCTCTGTTTCATCAGTAGTTGTTCCGTCAATACTATATTTCACAGTCAGATCTTCCGGAGCAGCCTTATCAAGCGTAACCGTTACATCCAGTGTTCCGGCAGACTCAGATACTGCGTCAGATGTTTTTGAAAAGGTAAGCTGATACGTTGTAGGTTCATCATCCTTGCCGCAAGACGACAGCATCACTCCGAACGCACCGAGGGTAAGGATGGATAAAGTAAGCATGCTAAATTTTCGCATATATAGTTAGGTTTGTGTCAATTAAATGTAATCAAATCTTTTCATTGTTCCTTCGGAAATTATACAAACCGGCATTACTCCAGTTTAATCCACTTCTGGCTTACCGTTCGTCCACCCAGTTTTACCTGTACGAGATAAACACCTGAGTGCAACGCAGAGGTCTCCAATGGAATTTCAATCGTTCGTTCACGTTTTTCAATCCACAACGGAGTGGCCACCTGCAGACCTACTGACGACTGCAGATTTACTTCGATATCTCCGGTATAATTATTCTCCACGCGTATATTCAGGGATGAACGGCCCGGATTCGGATACATCGTTATACCTTTGGTTACATCCTGGTTTTCGGTGCCGAGTATATCCTGGCGTATATAGATGGTAGTATAGGTTGAATCGTAACACAAGTCAAGACCGGAACCGATCGTCAGGTAGGTAGTGGTCTTGGTGGGTGCAACAATGAGTTGTGGCCCCGGTATATTTTCAACAGAACCATCATTGGCATTCCATACAAATACACTCGCACCATGTCCGTTCAGTGTTACCTGCTCACCCGGATAAGCAAGTTCCTTGGATGCCGATACCTGCACAGAAGGATTCATGCCTACCAGCGGTTGTATATCCATCGCGATGTTTGCTCCGAGCGATGTGCTGAAGAGACTCCACGCTCCGCTCTGCGATTGTACCCATGAAGTAGAGTTCAGTGCTTCTCCATTGGCAGAAGAAGTAACCACCACAGTATCC
>NZ_DATCSD010000150.1:0-52325 GCF_036568665.1 Ohtaekwangia sp.
ACTCGGCACATGCCAGTATAAAAACAAAGAATATGCTGGTGCTATAGAATCCCTGAGCCGCGCGATCAATGCCGGAGCTACTGCAAAGGAAATATACCTCTATAAAGGAAATGCCGAGTATGCACAAAAGGATTACGACAAGGCACTTACCGACCTGGAGAAAGCTGTTTCATTAGGAGTAAGCGATGCCGAAGCATCTAAAAATATAGGCGATATAAAATTCCTGAAAAGTGATTTCGCCAATGCCATCAAGAATTACGATAACGCTATAAAGCTCGGCACCAACGATGCTATTGTCTATAACAATCGCGGCAAGGCAAAGCTGAATATCAATGATGCACAGGGGTCGCTGGCTGATTTTGACAAAGCCATTCAACTGAACCCCACCTATACCAAGGCTATGTTAAATCGCGGAACAGCAAAGTATATACTGAAAGACTATGCCGGAGCTGTTACCGATCTTGAAAAAGTAAAAACCACCGAAGGCGAAACCCCAGACCTGCTCAGGATGCTGGGTATAGCACAGTATACATTAGGTAAAAAAGATGCTGCTAAACCTTATCTTGATAAAGCTTTACAGTCCGGAGTTAAAGATGGCAAGGTTGCTCTTTATGCCGGATATCTGCGGTATGACGCCAATGAATACAAAGGCGCTATAGAAGCATTAACAGCGGCAGAGATGGCTGGCGAAAAAGACGATGATATACCCTTGAAGCGCGGTAAATCTTCATACCAGCAACGTGAATATACCGCAGCGATCATCGACCTGGAGAAAGTAGCGCAGAAAGGCAAAGCTGATCTGGCTGCATACGAAGCGCTGGCATTATCATATCTCGCCTCGCAAAAAGATAAAGAAGCTATACCTCACCTCGAAAAAGCTGCATCGCTCGATAGCAAGAATAAAGAGATATACTATCAACTGGGGAATGCCCGTTTCAAACAAAGTAATTTTGCCGGAGCCATTACAGCATATGATAAAGCTATAACACTGGGCGCGAATGACGAAGTGATCTATAACAATCGCGGCAAAGCCAAACTCAATGCAGGCAACGCAAAGGAGTCTATCGCAGATTTTGATCGCGCATTAGGATTGAAGAAAGATTATACACAGGCTTTAAAGAACCGCGCTACAGCCCGCTATCAATTGAAAGACTATACGAATGTAATTACCGACCTCGCCATTGTAGTAGCGCGTAACGAAGCCAGCGCTGATGAGTATGCAATGCTCGGAACATCCAAATATACCATCAAAGATTATGAAGGCGCTGTAACGGATCTTACAAAAGCTATTGATGGCGGAAGCAAAGATATAGGTCTATATACTGCCCGCGGTAACGCATTGTTCGAACAGAAAAATTATGAGAAAGCCATTCCTGATTTTGACAAGGTAATTGCCAGCGGAGCAAACGACACAAACCTGTTCTACAGACGCGGTGCTTCAAAATATTATCAGCGCGATTTTAAAGGAGCACTGCCCGACCTGGAGAAGGCCATTACCTCCGGAACCGGTGATGCCGTTGTATTTGATATGCGCGGACATTGCAAGTATGATAGTAAAAATCTCGAAGGCGCTATCAGCGATTTCAACCAGGCTATAGAAAAAGACCCGAAGCTCGCCACGGCCTATTATCACCGCGGCGATGCCAAGTTTAGTACTAACAATTTACCGGGTGCTATTCAAGACTATACGCAGGCGTTAACCCTCGGGTTGAAAGATGCTGTGCTCTATAACAATCGCGGTAAAGCATACTTTAAACAGGAAAATTACCAGGCCGCTATTGCTGATTTTACTGAAGCCATCGACCGTAAGTCAGACTATACCAAAGCATACGAGAATCGCGGGCAGGCATACTATAGCCTGAAGAAATATAACGAAGGTGTAAAAGATTTTCGCGAGGTTGAAAAACTTTCAGAGAAACCTGAACCAGAGCTCTATAAATTATTGGCCGATGGATACTATAACACCGAGCGTTTTGTGCCGGCTCGTGATTACTACGACAAGCTGATCGATGCAGGTGTGAAAGATAAAGACGCATACCTGAGACGCGGACTCATGCAATTGGAAGCTACTGAATATGAAGCAGCACTGAAAGATTTTGACAATGCCCAGAAAGCCGGAGAAAATTCAGTAACACTATATGTAAATCGTGGTCGCGCATATATAGCATTGGAGAATACCAAGTCTGCAGTGCTGGAGTTGAACAAAGCGATTGAGCTTGATCCGAAAAACGTAGATGCACTTTTCAATCGCGGGTATATAAAGGAAACCATACAGGATTACGAAGGCGCTATACTTGACTATAACAAAGTAGTTACACTCAATCCGAAAGATGCCATCGCATTTTACAATCGTGCTACCTGTAAATCAGAGATGGAAGATTATGGTGCCGGTGTATCAGATATGGATGAAGCCATCAAGCTTGATCCTAAAAATGCATCGTACTATAAACAACGCGGCAATTTTTACTATCAATTGAAAGATAAAGATAAAGCCTGCTTCGACTGGCGCAAGGCAGTAGAGTTTGGCGATGCGAAAGCACGTTTTCAGATAGATACATACTGCAAGTGATCCCGAACTGATCTTTTTGCGATCCAAAAATACTACGAGAGCAGCTCCTGATACGAGCTGCTCTTCGTTTTTAAAGCGGAAACGCAATCATTTTATAGTGGTAAAATTTTTGCTCGTATATCTGCAAAACTCTTCTCCAAATCTTACACAAGGAAGCTAACACACGCAAATGATCATTCCTGCACAGTAAGATTTATCAACTTGAACGCATCAAAGATTTACAACATGAGAACGATAAACATAACCCTGCTACTCCTGTGCATGAGTCTGGTTTCTGCTGTGGCGTATGATACAGTAACAGGCAAAGTGACTTCGGTTATTGATGGCAACACGCTGGAGGTATTAGGCGATGACAATCAAACCTATAAAGTAATGCTTGCCGGCATAGATTGCCCTGAGCTGACACAAGTATTTGGCAACCACGCCAAACTATATCTGCAAAAATTAACACTGAATAAAAAAGTAACGGTAAATATTACCGGTAAAGATCGCTGGGGAAATTACCTCGCAGTGGTTCTTGTTAAAGGAACAGACGATCCACGAATCGATCTTTTAAAAGAAGGACTCGCCTGGACATCCGAGAAAAATCCTGATCCGGATTTTGAAGCGCACCGTGTACGCGCGCAGGAAAAAGGGAAAGGCCTCTGGAAAGACAACAACCCTACTCCTCCGTGGACTTACCGCAGAGAGCAAAGCATGATGGAAGCCAAATCAAGTTGATCTATAGTATATATTTCAGCAAAGATTACTTCTTAAACAAACAGCCCACAGAAATCTGCGGGCTGTTTTTATTTATATCGTTCTATACTATATATCAGCGAACTTCATAAGCCGGTGGCTTGGGCACCGTAAAGCCTTTTGTTTTCAATTGATTCTGAATTTCAACAATAGCGCGTTCCAACTGTGTATCTATACCTTTCGCGCCTTGCGTTAAGTCTTCCGCTACCGCTATATCCGGATCAACACCATGGCCTTCTTTAAACCATGTGCCATCGAGATTATACATACGGAATGTGGGCACTGTTACTCCACCACCATCAATAAGAGAAGGTACACCGCTTATACCGATCAATCCGCCCCAGGTACGCGCACCAATCAGCGGGCCGAGTCCTGCCTTGCGGAAGTAATCCGGGAAAGCATCGCCACCACTTCCGCTCCAGCCATTGATCAGCATTACTTTCGGACCAAAGTTACCAGCCGGAGGCCACGGCCATTGTGCACCATCGCGTATAGCCCAGAAAACAACGGGAGGCCTATTGAGCATTTCAATAAAGCGATCAGGTATCTGGCCACCACTATTAAAGCGTTCATCAATAATCAGCGATTTCTTATCGAGCTGCGCGTTGAACTGGCGGATCAATTCATTCTGTCCATCTATACCTGTGCTGCGCACATATACATATCCGGCTTTACCACCGGTTGCTTCTTCTACACGCTTCCGGTTTTGTTCGATCCACGCCAGGTGACGAAGTCGTGATTCATCTCGCAACGTTTCCACTATAGCTGTTTTAGCACCACTCCAAGAAGGCGTTGTGTTATACGTTACTTCAATCGTTCTTCCGGCAAGTCCCTGCAAAGCAGCATGCGGCTCCGCTCCGGTTGTTACAGCAACACCGTTGATCGCCAGTATATAATTACCTTCTTTTATATCTATACCCGGCTGATCGAGGGGAGAACGTACTTCAGCATCCCACGGTGCACCGCGAATGATCTTCTTTACTTTATAGTATTGTCCATCCGCTTGCCAGTCAATCCCTAAATATCCAACAGCCATCTGGCGCGAGTTCTCTTCATCTCCACCACCACGATAGGTATGCGATGCATTCAACTCTCCAATCATTTCACCCAATACAAAGTTTACTTCTTCGCGTGTTATAGCACCGTTCAGCATTTTCAGGTATTGATCTTTTACAGCATTCCAGTTTACACCGTGCATGTTCGGATCATAGAAATAGTCGCGCTCCAATCTCCACGCATCGGTTAATATCTGTTTCCATTCCTCGCGCGGATTTACCAGCAACTGCATTTCATCCGTACGAAGTTTCTTATCCAGCTTTTGATTCTCTTCTACTTTTACAATATAGAAACCATTGTCTTTACGAATCAAAATCTTTTTACCATCAGCCGACACTTCATAGTTATCGACATTATCAACAATCGTTTTGGTTTCGCGTTTCTCCAGGTCGAAATATTTTAAAGGTCTGGTCTTTCCGTCAGAACCTGTATTCGGAAACTGGTGATATAGCAATTTACCTTTCACCGTTTGCAGGTTGCCAACATTACCCGGATCAATAGGCAACATTACCAATCGCGATTCCAAACCATCGAGGTCTATCTCAACCGGTTTTACTTTCTCTTCTTTCTTATCGTCTTTTTTATCATCCGATTTATCGTCTTTCTTCTTGTCAGTCTTCGCATCCTCTTCTTTCTTATCTTCCTTCACATTTACCGCATCGTTCTTGGGTGCGAGCACAGAAGGTGTACTTTTCTTCAATGATATAGCAGCGATCTTGGTGGTGTTCGGGTATATAAATGTATTATCGATATCACTATACGAAGGCTGGAAGAACTGATTCGTTAACAAAAACAAATGTTTACCTTCTGCATCAAACACCGGATCCATTCCGCTATAATAACCACTCGTTACCTGTGTGAGTTTCTTTGATTGATAATCGTACAGATATACTGCCTGATGACCGTTATCGAGATCACGATCATACGCCAGCCAACGACTATCAGGCGACCAGCTTGCCGAGAAGTTTTCCAACCCGTAGTGCATCAGGCGCAAGCCACGATCCACATCGGTTGTTTGATTGGTAGTCAGATCAAATATCTTAATGCGCATAGCCTTATCGATAAAAGCTACCTTCTTGCTATCGGGCGACCAGTATAAATTATACCGGAAGCCGGCACCGTATGCCGTGAGCTTGCGTTCACTGGCATCATTCTTTGTATCGCGTATAGTCAGTTCGTATTCACCGGAACGATCGCTCCAGTACGCTATATATTTACCATCGGGCGACCACGTAGGATTTCGCTCCGCTACTCCGGATGATTGTGTTACGTTCTTCACAAAACCATTCTCTGCCGGAACGTTAAACACTTCGCCACGCGCTTCTACCAGCACACGGTTTCCGTCAGGAGATATAGCACTGTGCTCTATATTTTTAGCCGCCTCTATTGTAGGCTTCAGGCTCGCACCATCCGTTACTACCTCTACCTTTACTTCTTTCGGCTGGCGCGAAGCAAGATTGAAGAGATATAGTTTACCACCATTTTCAAATACTATATCTTCCGGGCCGAGAGACGGGAAGTGTACATCATAATCTTTGAATGAAGTAAGTTGCTGAAATGCCTTGTTGGTAACATTATATTCCCAAAGATTCATGCGTTTCTCGGCACCACGGTCCGACAGGAAATATATACTGTTGCCACTCCACATCGGGAGTTCATCGGCCGCATCTGTACCGACCGATATATTTTCAGACGCCAGTGTTTCGAGGTTGAACAAATGGATCTCTGCATTCCATCCTCCGCGATAGCGTTTCCAGGTTCTGAACACCTGTGTGCGAAATGTAACAGCGAGTTGTTTTCCATCGGGCGATACAGAACCAAACTCGGCATACGGCAAGGGAAGTTTCTCAGGCAATCCTCCTGCTAATGAAGCTTTGAAGAATTGATTGAATCGTTCGCGACCACTCTCGCGTGGCGAGGCAAAAAGTATTTGCTTGCCATCCGGATACCAGTCAACAACACGATCGCTCAAACCATGATACGTTACCCGGTTGGGTATACCACCGAGGCTCGGGATAACATATACATCATCGTTGCCATCATAATTACCGGTGAACGCGATCTGCGTTCCATCGGGCGAGAACTTCGGGAAGACCTCCACACCGGCAGGCGAACTTAAGCGGTATGCAAGGCCACCAACTTTGGGCACTACCCACAAATCGTTGGCGTAAGTAAAAACGATATGCGTTTGTGATACATCCGGAAAACGCAGCAAGCCTGCATCGATCTGGGCCGACACAACGTGCACCAGCAGGCTGAACAACAGGGTTAATGAGCAGATTTTCTTCATGGGTTACAAATGGATTTTTGTTTAATGTTTACATGATATTTCAGGTGATACTATATTTTAAGGTTTCGGGAATCAAACAAATGTATTCTTCTGTTCTTCAGACAACCAACGTACATATACTTTGCGCGGTTGTATATCGTGAGAGGGAAATTACTAAATACCTGTACGGAATGTTAGACGCATGGCTAAAAACTTCCGGTCATTTCTCCTGAAGAAGAGGATGTGACGAACTGAAAAATAGTTTTTAGAGATGCCTCAATGTTTAGGATATTTGCACGTGAATGACTCAAACGCATTTAATAAAATGAAGATTACAGCAGACAATAAACTTAAAAAACTTATTGTTGTGGGCGACCGTGTGTTGATCAAGCCCACGAAACAATCTGACCAGACTGCCAGCGGATTATACCTCCCACCGGGTGTGCAGGAGAAAGAAAAAATTCAAAGTGGCTATGTTATAAAAGTAGGTCCGGGCTATCCGCTGCCCTTACCAGCCGATGAAGATGACGTATGGAAAGGAAAAGAAGACCAGGTAAAATATTTACCGCTGCAGGCGCAGGAGGGAGACCTTGCTATCTTTTTACAGAAGGGTGCCATCGAGGTGATATATGAAGAAGAGAAATATTTCATTGTGCCACAGGCCTCGATTCTGATGCTGGAGCGCGAAGAGGATTTATAGCAGGCGTTTTGTATTTTTGATTATGGACATGCCGGGGCCTATAATAACCAGGCATTTTTTGAACATCCTATATTTCGAAATATTTCTTCATGGCAGGTCTCTCATTCGATGTGTTGCGTACCGGTAAAAAATATCGGCTTATCAATTTTGGCGAACAGCATGAGTTCATTATTGAAAGCATACTGGCCAATGGCGATTTCAAAGTAAAAGACCTCCTTACCCTAGAACGCTATCATTTGAAAGAATTAATCCGCTATGGGCAGGGCAAAGACTTTATCCTGGAAGAAATTTATTAAGATATATAGCAACCACTTGCCCTCGATCGCAGCCGGATATAAAGTCTTGTGCAACGGAACACACAATTTTTACGAACTTTCAAAACTCATGAATACCTACATGCAAAAATTTATCCTCATCATTCTCCTCCTGGTTACGGTAGAAGGATTTGCACAAAATTCTGATATGCCGACCGATTTTCTGAACAAGGAGTTTCACAAAGATCGCAGAGCCAAGCTGCGCGAAAAATTACCGGCCAATTCAGTAGCGGTATTTTTTGCAAACCCGGTTCGTAACCGCGCCAACGATGTGGATTATGTATACCACCAGGATCCTGATTTCTTTTACCTTACTGGCTATAAAGAATCTGACGCTGTATTGTTCATCTTTAAAGACAAACAAACTGCCGCGAACAAAACACAATACGATGAGATCATCTTTGTACAGCCACGCAATGCACAGGCTGAGATGTGGACCGGCCGCAGACTGGGCGACCAAGGCGTAAAAGATCAGTTAGGGCTGGAGCAGGCTTTCAACAACAAGGAATTTAAAAAATATAGTGTAGACTTTTCAAAGTTCGATGAGATACTCTTCTTCGATTTTGAGAATGACGTACGCAACGATCCACGCGATTCTTCGGATCTGTATGACCTGATCGATCAGTTCAAGATGAAAGTAAATTATCCGTCAAAGGAAAAAGGTCTTACAGTATCGCGCGAGCCACAAAAAAGTAATCTCAACACAAAAGCGCTTACCGACATTATGAACAGCCTTCGCGGCTTCAAGACGAAAGAAGAGCTGGATATGATCCGCAAAGCCGTAAGTATATCTTGTATCGGCCAGCGCGAAGTAATGAAAGCAATGAAGCCCGGAATGTCGGAACGTGAGATACAGGGTATACATGAATTTGTATTCAAGAAATACCAGGCAGAAGATTTAGGTTATCCTTCCATAGTAGGTGCCGGTCATAACGGATGTATACTTCACTACATCGACAACTATAAGCCGAATGTAACGAACAAGGAAATGATCCTGATGGATCTCGGTGCGGAGTTCCACGGATATACTGCCGATATAACACGCACTATACCGATCTCCGGTAAATTCTCTCCGGAACAAAAGCAGATATACGAACTGGTGTTGAAAGCACAGGAAGAAGCGATGAAGGTTTGCAAACCGGGTGCAACATTCCAGGATCTTACACTGGCTACACGCACGGTAGTAAATAAAGGATTGAAAGACCTCGGCATTATTAAAACCGAAACTGAAAAACATTTATACTATCCCCACGGATGTTGCCACCACATCGGGTTGGATGTGCACGATCGCGGACCGTACGATAAACTGCAGGAGAGCATGGTGATTACCATCGAGCCCGGCATTTATATTCCTGAAAACTCCAACTGCGATAAACGCTGGTGGGGCATTGCTGTGCGTATTGAAGATGATTACCTCATTACCAAAGACGGATACGAGCACTTATCCATAGCAGCACCACGCAAAGTAGAAGACATAGAGGCATTGATGAAGCAACCGAGCGCGCTCGATGATTTTGTACTGCCCGACCTCAACACAAAGAATTAAACAACCCATAGTTTCTTTCTTTGGAAACGGGCCCGCGAGCAATCGCGGGCTTTTTTATTTACTGAAAATCGACTCCGATAGCGGTTAAAAAAATTCAGGGAACCATTTACCGCAGAAAGACCTTCTACTCCATAACTGCATTGTATCTTGCAGCGATTTACACCATATGACGCGAAAACAACACCTGGTTGTTATACTGATTCTTGGAGCACTGGCAACTATCAGCCCCTTTTCGATCGACATGTACCTTCCCGGTTTCCCCTCCATCGCAAAGGATCTTAACACAACCATCGACCAGGTACAGCTTTCTTTAACAAGCTACCTCATCGGTATTGCTATCGGGCAGTTACTATACGGCCCGCTGCTTGATCGCTTCGGCAGACGCGCTCCATTATATGCCGGGCTTGCAGTATATATACTCGCATCTATAGGTTGTTCTTTAACACACTCAATACACGCATTGATCATAATGCGCTTTCTGCAGGCACTCGGTGGTTGTGCAGGAATGGTAGCATCACAGGCATTGGTGCGCGATCTCTTTCCGATCGAAAAAACAGCACAGGCATTTTCATCACTCACCTTAGTTATCGCAGTATCACCGCTCATTGCTCCTACCATTGGCGGATACGTTACAGTAGCTTTCGGATGGCAATTTGTATTTGTGATCCTTACTTCAGTTATGCTGCTCATTACAGTATGTATATATTTCTTTTTACCGGAAGGCAGGCGGGCCGATGCATCACTATCGCTCAAGCCGCAGGCTGTAATGAGTAATTTTCTTACCGTTCTCAAACAACATCAATTTCTCATCTATGCATTTGCCGGAGGTATAGCTACAGCCGCACCCTTCGCATTCATTGCCGGCTCTTCGGATGTATTCATCAACCTCTATCACACAACCGAACAGGAATACGGCTGGATATTTACTATTGTAGCATCCGCTATCATCGGGTCAACACAACTCAACCATATACTCTTGAAGAAGTATAAAAGTCAGCAGATTGTGAAGGTAACGTTGATCGTGCAGACATTTGTTGGTGCCATCATGGTATTCGGCACCATGAATGGTTGGTACGATAAATATGGATTGGTAGCGATCATGTTTGTTTTCCTGATAGGCCAGGGATTAACCGGCCCGAATGGAACAGCTCTTGCGTTAGCACCTTTTACCAGGCTTACTGGTAGTGCTGCTGCTATACAGGGAAGTATACGCATGGGTGTTGGTGGATTGGTTTCGGCTGCGGTAAGCGCGCTGCATAACAACACGGCCGTGCCGATGGTAGGCATGATGGCGCTCTGCGGACTTGCAGGGCTAATTATACTCGGAGTAGGTAAAGGAACAGTGCGCTATCGCGCGCGCAAACGACAGGTGGAAGAACGTCCTTCTGTAATGATGTAGCGTATATATACTTACTTTATGCCGCGCGGTATTCCGAAGGAGTTTTACCGGCAATCTTCTTGAAAGCTGTATTGAAAGACGACTTCGAATTATAGCCAACCTGTTCAGCTATTTCTTCTACTTTAATATTGGGATGTTCTTTCAACAGGCGCTTGGCTTCTTCTATACGGTAGGTCGCTACCATCTCAAAGAAACTTTTTCCTAATCCATCGTTGATCACTTGCGACAAGGCGTGCACCGTTGTATTCAGTTGCTGTGCAAGATCGGGTAACGAGAAACCCGATTGCAGGTAAGGCTTCTTCCCGGTCATAACAGCATCGAGTTTGGTGAGTAAATCTTTCTGTACATCTACGGTTACGCTGGATGTTTTATACTTCTGCGGCTCGACCAGTGCTGTCTGCCGAAAGAAACCTGAGTGACTGATTACGCGAATACTGATCATATATACCATAAGCGAAATGAACGCAGCAAAAACATGATCGCCCGTATCATCGATGTTAAAGAATTTTACGACAAATACCGCTACCGTTGCAAGCATCATCTGCAAAGCACTGCCGCGTATCTTTTTCAACACCGGGTGCACGGGATTAAAAAATGATTCACGCCTGTTTCGAAAAGCTCTTATCGCTTCAATCATTCCCCACACAAAATATCCCAGTAAACTTATCAGGGATACTTCGGTGTGATTATCGGTGACCCACAACCAGCGCGCATCATAATCCACCGACACTTCGCGAAACGGCAAGGCCGGATGATATGAGTGTACCCACGAATTATACTTCACATCATCAGGCAGGATGAAAAAGGGTATGATGAGAATGAAATACACGATAGGAAATATATAATGCCACCATATCGTTTTGCGCGACACAGAACCCTGCACCAGACTTTTCATCATCAGGTAAAATGAAGGGCCTATCGTTAGTGCAAATGGTTCGGAGAAATCAACCAGGAAGAGACAGTCAGCAATATAGCCGGTATACATCAGGAATATTTCCAGGATGCAAGCTGCCATCGACAATAGCATAAGTCCCTGAAAAAAATTAGCCTGGTTCTTCCGGTTCTCTTTCGATAAAAAGAAAAATGAAAGAAATATAGCCTGCACAATGCCAAGCAGAATAAATACAGCAAACAGATCAACTCTATACGGCATGCTCACGATAATCAGCGCTTCACTACAAAATCCGTAAAACCTTGCCATGTACCATCCTGCACATCTACATCCGTTACGCGCGCGCGCACCGGGCCTTTTTCGCACCACGCTACAAATTCCGACAACGCTTTTTCATCGCCTTCGGCTTCAATATAAACCGAACCATCGGGCAGGTTTCTTACAAAACCTTTTAGCCCAAGTTTCTCGCCTGCCTCCTGTGCGGACACGCGGTAATATACTCCCTGCACCCGTCCCGACACTACAATCGAAATATGTTTCTGCATATACGTACCCAAAAGAAAATTCAAATTACACCTGTTTTAAGAGCTCTGCAACGACTAACCACGGCAGACCGTTGGCCCGAAAAAATATTTTAAAAATTTTTCAGGATTTATGTCCGGAACGATAAAGTTGGGCCGTCATGATGTAAATTTTGTTCAACCAAAAATCATTTACATTATGGAAAAGTACATGTTTTTATTCCGCGGTGGCGATGTAAGCCACTTATCTCCTGAAGCCCAGCAGGCGCACATGCAAAAATGGTTCGACTGGGTAGACAAGCTTCGTAAAGAGAACCGCTACCTGGCCGGTGAGGCATTGATACCCGCAGGTAAAACACTTGCCGGTTTAAAGAAAACTATAACCGATGGTCCGTATGCGGAAGGTAAAGAGATCACAGGCGGTTTCTTTGTGATCAACGCCAAGAACCTGGAAGAAGCTACGCAGCTCGCCAAAGATTTTCCCGATTTCGAATACGAAGGCAGCGTAGAAGTACGCGAGGTAATGAAGTTCGACATGTAAAAAATCACTGCAGCAACAGAAGATTTTACTTCACTACCAAAAAACATTGATGGTGTCGGATCGTTTTATCCGACACCACTCTCTACCATCTTTACTATAGATATAGTTATTCTTGAGAGCTTGCTGTCAAAGAAAGCATCCTCATGTCAGTTGGAAACAACTGATTTAACATCGTTTCCCTTTATCACTTTCTAACTCTTCTTTATGAAACAACACTATATATACCTTATACTTCTTTCATTGCTTACGGTGGCTTGCCAACCATCCCCGTCTGTATCTGACCAAAATATAGTTACAGCACACAAAATGTTTGAAGCATTCAACCAGCATCAATGGGAGTTGATGGCATCGTACTATGCTGACAGTGCTTTGTTTCTCGACCCATCACTCGGCAAAGCGTATATCCGCCAATCCCAAAAAGATATAGCAGCCAAATATATGGCACTCCAACAAGCCTTTCCGGATATTAACGACAGCATCACCGCTTTATATTCTTCCGGAGAGCACGTGATCGTTGAGTTTACTTCTACCGGCACCGTAAACGACAGCATCTCGTTCACACTTCCCATCATTACCGTATTATCATTTCATAATGGAAAGATCATTCGCGATGCTACCTATTACGATCAGGAAAATCCCTAATTTTATGAATGCACGAACCCAACGTTAATAACCTGGTCAGTCACCTCTTCCGTCATGAAGCAGGAAAGATGACAGCTGTACTTACACGACTGTTGGGTTTTGGTTCGTATGAGCAGGCGCAAGACATTGTGCAGGATGCCTTGCTGCAAGCCATGTCGGTATGGAAGTATAAAGGTATACCCGACAATCCTTCGGCCTGGTTATATACCGTTGCCAAGCGAAAAGCTATCGATGTTATACGACAGCAACGTGTACACGAACACCACGAAGCCAGTATAGCACAGGCACTACAATCAGAATGGACACTGACCCCGACTGTTAATCATTTATTCCTTGAGAATGAAATTGAAGACAGTCAACTGAGAATGATCTTCGCCTGTTGTCACCCGGCTATACCGTACGAGTCGCAGGTAGCGCTTACACTCAAAACACTTTGCGGACTAAGCACAGCAGAAATTGCCAATGCATTTCTCACCGGAGAGGAGACAATTGCCAAGCGTATATACCGCGCACGCGAAAAGATACGCGAAGAAAAGATCAATCTCGAAGTTCCTCCGCTATCAACATTAAACACACGGCTCGATGCTGTGCTGCATACGCTATATTTACTTTTTAATGAAGGCTATACTTCTTCGCATCCCGATCAGTTGATACGCCATGATCTCTGCGAAGAAGCGATTCGTTTATGTTTATTACTCACGCGCAACACGGCCACCAATATACCTTCCGTAAATGCTTTACTGGCATTGATGTGTTATCAGGCCTCACGTGCGGACTCGCGTATAGATGAAGATGGAAGTATCATTCTGCTAAAAGACCAGGATCGCAGTCGCTGGAATAAAGCATTGATCGAACGCGGCAATTATTTTCTGGAAACTTCTGCCAAAGGAGATGATCTTACTGAGTATCACCTCGAAGCCATCATTGCATCGTGTCATGCTGAAGCTGCTACCTTTGCCGAAACCGACTGGAATAAAATTCTCGATATATATACTTTGCTTTCAAACCTGCGCCAAAGTCCGATCGTGGAAATGAACAAAGCTATTGCGCTCGGATACGCGCAATCATTCGAGGCAGGGCTCACAGCACTTCAACACATTACGCAATTAAACGACTATTATCTATACCATGCTGCTGTAGCCGACTTTTATGCAGCACTAAACTACAGCGAAGAAGCGCGGCAGGCATACCTGCGTGCAATAGCGCTCACATCTTCCGGTGCAGCCAGGCGATTGCTGGAAAAGAAAATACAAATGCTGCAGAAAGATCAGATCAGCAGTTGATCGATCGCGGTCTTTATAATCACTTCGCGTTCTTCAAAAGAACCACGCACAAAGATATAGGGTATATTTCTGCGGATTAATTCGCTTCGAAATATCTCCAGCATCTTCTCGCGCTGGTTACCCAAATCGCGCAACTCATCGGCCACCCAGGGCACATCTATATCAAACAAAAAGTATAGGTCGTAGTGCACGTCTTTTTCTAATGTATAGATGGCATCGGGCACAGCGTGCAGATAGTATTGAGAATATATTTGCGTGGTGATGGCATCCGTATCGCAGAAGAGAATTTTGTTAGCAACTTTTGATTTCTCCTTTATACGATCAGCATGCGCATGGCCTATCGTTTCAATGTCTTTCAAGGTAAAAACATTGGACGTTAAAAGTTCGCGTGCTACTTCCGGCACAAAAACCGTTTTATAGTGAGCAGCCATTCGTTCTGCCATGGTAGATTTACCCGTGCTCTCGGGACCATAAAAACAAATTTTCTTTACAAAGTAAGGTCTTACTATATCGGGTATATATTCCCAGTATTTAAAAGGATGCTGACGAATAAGCGAAGCTGCTACAGGAAATTTCTCCCTGTCGGCATCAAATACTATCGATATAGCCCCCAGGTTAGCAGCAAAAGGTTCTCCATATACTTCTGAGCTGAACAGTATATCGACAGGCGGATATGTTTTACGAATAAAATCTGCCCATACCTTGGTTCGCTCCGGCCATGCGAGCTGTTCATTATCAAAATCATCACGTACCATTGCTGGCTTGACAGAAGGCCGGTCTTTAAACAATTGTGCGATCCACGAAAAGCGAAGCGATGCATCAATAGCATCATGATCGGTATAGCTCATCGAAACGATCAGTTCGTCACATCGTTCCGCAGCAAATTCGATCAGGGCTATATGTCCTTTATGGATCGGAAGAAATTTACCAATAACAAGTCCACGCTTCATGCAGGCTGTGTTTGATAGCCCTTGTATTCCTTGATCCAATGCCAGAGGCCAAAGCCGGCAATTACAGTAAACACAGCGTAGAGTAAACTATATAGCATTACACCTTTTACGTAGTATAAATAGGTAGCTACGGTATCTACGATGATCCAGATTACCCAGCATTCTATTCGCTTGCGGATCATGAAGAATGTTGTGATGATACTCATGACGGTAATAAACGAATCAGCATACGGGAAGGCACTTGGTATAGGAAAGAACGATGGGAACCAGTGATGCAACTGACTGGCCAGCGCACCGAGCACAGCCGTACCAACAAGACCACCTATACATATACCCAGAAAAGCATATAGCCCCATGAAGCTTACCTTCAGTTCATTCCTGCGATCTTCTTCGCCCGGCTTTGGATGCGTCCATTGCCACCAGCCCAGTATATTGGTTACAAAGAAAAAGATCTGCAGAAACATATCCGGGTATAATTGTATCTGGTAATATAGGAAGAACGACAAGACTACATTTACAATACCGATGGGCCAGCTCCAGATGTGCGCCTTGGCCGATAGCCACACGGCTATAGCTCCCGATACAAAACCATAGAACTCGATATAGCTCATTTTATAGCCAAGCACTTCAAAGATGATGCTGTTGATGTCGAAGAATTTCATATCTCAAAATCGCATTACGATGCCGCCTCAAGATTACTCTACATCAAAACAAAATCCTAGCATGATGGATACAGGCGGAGCACAAACAGAAAAATTAATACAGATCTGAAACAAGAAGGATTAATCAGGCTTCTTCCTAAAGTTTGATACAAACATTCTTCGCTTCCGTAAAAAATCGTAAAGCCTCCCAACCGCCTTCGCGACCAACACCGGATTGCTTCATGCCACCAAAAGGAGTTCGCAAGTCGCGAAACAACCAGCAATTTACCCAGATGATACCGCTCTTCACACCAGCCGCTACACGATGTGCGCGTTTTAAATTCTCCGTCCAGATCGTAGCCGATAATCCGTAAGGTGTACTGTTTGCATAGCGCAATACTTCTTCCTCTGTTTCAAAAGGCATGATCGTAACAACCGGGCCGAAGATCTCTTCCTGGTTTGTACGACATTGATGATCGAGCCCGGTTATAACAGTCGGTTCAACAAAATATCCTGACTCGCACCTTCCGGGTATAATTACACGCTTGCCACCGGTAAGGATCGCGCCTCCCTCCTGCCGCGCTAAATCTATATATGACAATACTTTATTCATGTGCGCCTGCGATACCAGCGAACCTATACGTGTATTGCTATCCAACGGATCGCCTACGGTAAGTTCTTTGGTTCGCTTTACAAAGTCGGCAACAAACTTTTCATATATAGGTTTCTCCACAAAAATGCGCGAACCACATAAACATATTTCGCCTTGATTAGAGAAAGACGATTGTAACGATGTAGCGAGCGCCTGTTCCCAATCACAATCTGCAAAAATGATGTTGGGATTTTTACCACCCAGCTCCAATGAAAGTTTCTTAAACATTGGCGCTGCTGTTGCCGCTATACTTCTGCCGGTAACAGTTCCACCTGTAAAAGATATAGCGGGTATATCCGGGTGTTCCACAATAGCCTGCCCTGCTTTCGGGCCAACACCGTGCACTATATTTAGTACACCGGCAGGTAATCCGGCTTCTATACAAAGTTTCGAAAACAGAAAGGCCGTCATAGGTGTGATCTCGGAAGGCTTTGCCACAACAGTACAGCCAGCGGCCAGCGCAGGGGCTATCTTCCACGTAAACAAATATAGGGGCAGGTTCCACGGAGATATACACCCTGCTACTCCTACGGGTGCGCGAAGTGTATAGTTAACAGCCTCCTTTCCGGTGATGTGTGTTTCACTTGCAAAATGTATAGCACCACTGGCATAGAACCGCATGTTAGACGATGCACGCGGTATATCTACCACTTTCGCCAGCGACACCGGCTTTCCATTATCGATACTCTCCGCCAGCGCCAACGCATCGAGGTCGCGATCGATAAGATCGGCAACACGTTGCAATATAGCAGCACGGTGTTCTACCGTCATACCCGACCAACTTTCAAATGCAGCCTGCGCTGCAGTTACAGCATTGGCTACATCACGCTTATCTGAATCCGGAATCAGACTATATACACGCCCTTCAGCCGGCATATAGTTATCGATATATTGTGCCGACACTGGCTCAACAAGCGCTCCGTTAATATAGTTATATATCTTTTCCATATATACTATAAGCTTCCGGTTCGTCCGCCATCTACCGGAACATTAATACCATTGATATAGCCGGCAGCCGGTGTAGCCAGAAACGCTATAGCCGCAGCCACTTCTGCTGCATCGCCAATACGACCCAGTGGTATCTCTTCGGTAACTTCTTTTTTTACTTCATCAAAACTCTTTCCCGCTTTGGCTGCGCGGGTGTTCATAATCTCTTCCAATCGGCCGGTCATAGTAGAGCCTGGCAGTACATTATTTACGGTTATACCAAACGGCCCCAGTTCCAGCGACAAGGTCTTCGACCAGTTGGCCACAGCACCACGTGTTGTGTTGGATACACCTAAACCCCGGATAGGAATTTTTACCGATGTAGAGATCACATTAATGATTCTGCCATCGCCGGCCTGCTTCATACCTGGTACATACGCCTGCACCAATATCTGATTGCATAGTAAATGACTGGAGTATGCTTTCAGAAAGTCATCTACGCTGGCATCGATAGCTTGTCCTGCTGGTGGTCCTCCTGTATTATTTACCAAAATATGAACAGCCTGTTCTGCTGCATGCTGTTTTACTTTTTGTTGCAACACGTCAGGCGATTGAAAGTCGGCCACGATATAATTATGTTGCTGCCCGGCTTTAGTCGCAAGTTCTTTGATCACAGCTTTGAGTTTCTCCTCATTACGGGCAATTAAAGTAACATGCGCGCCCAGCAACGCGAGTTCAACAGCAGCGGCTTTTCCTATACCTTGCGTGCTGCCGCATACAACGGCACGCTTACCGGTTAAATCTAGATTCATAACACCAAGTATATAACTGAATTGTTGCTAAATTTAAGAAGGATTAGATTGTTCGCACAGTAACCGTGAACATTAAAAACAGCGCTATGGCCATTCGCAGACCTTTCAACTTGAATCAGTGGATACGCGATAACCGCGATCTGCTAAAGCCTCCGGTAGGAAACAAAAATTTGTATGCCGATGCGGGCGACTATATTGTGATGATCGTTGGCGGCCCCAATGCACGCAAAGATTATCACTTCAATGAAACGGAAGAGTTATTCTATCAACTGGAAGGCGATATCAATGTGCGCATCCAGGAAGATGGCAAACCGGTAGATATACCGATAAAGTCTGGCGAAATGTTTTTGCTGCCTGCGCGTGTTCCGCACAGACCGGAGCGACCTGCTAACTCCGTTGGCTTGGTGATTGAATGTAAACGTATTGAACCGCAGATTGAAGACGGACTCATCTGGTTTTGCGATAACTGCAACAACAAGCTTCATGAATATCGCTTTCATCTTGATAACATTGAAAAAGATTTCCTTCCTCGATTCCGCGAGTTTTACGGATCAAAAGAACTGCGCACGTGCAAAAAATGCGGCACGGTGATGGAAGCCGATTCCCGGTTTGTATAAATAGTCGCATATTGCCACCCTATACTTACGCATGAAGGGAACTGCTTACTATACATCACCGGTTGGTGAACTTCTGATCGAGTCGGAAGATGAGAAGATCATCACCGTAAATTTTCTAAAAGACACCAAACGCGAAGAAGTACCTACACCGGCCACTGATCAATGTATAACGGAGCTGGATGAATATTTTTTTAAAGGGAGAAAATTCTTTACCGTAGAACTTGATCTGCGAGGCTCCACCTTTCAACAAAAAGTATGGAATGCTTTGCTTGCCATTCCGTATGGCAAAACGGTTTCGTATGAAGAGATCGCGTTGCGCGTGGGTGATATAAAATCTATTCGCGCAGTAGGGCTTGCCAACGGCCAAAATCCCATTGCTATTATCGTACCGTGTCACCGCGTGATCGGGAAGAGCGGAGATCTGGTTGGCTATGGAGGCGGACTCGAAAACAAAGAGTGGTTACTATACCACGAAGGTGCCATGCTTCGCCAGCTCTCATTATTTTAGGAACAATTATTTATTACGTACTGCCTATACGCATGAAATTTACCAACACACTTGCTTTTGCTAAAAAGACCGATCGCGAAGATCCGTTGCGCGGCTATCGCAACAGGTTTCACATTCCATCGCTCAACAAGAAACCCGCTATATATCTTATAGGCAACTCACTGGGTCTTCAACCTAAAACAACGAAAAAGTATATACAGCAAGAGCTGGATGATTGGGCTGCATTGGGTGGTGAAGGTCATGAACATGCCAAACGTCCGTGGCTGCATTACCATCAGTTTGCAAAAAAAGCATTAGCCAATATAGTAGGCGCCAAGCCCTCTGAAGTTGTAGCGATGAATCAACTCACCGTTAATCTGCATTTGTTACTGGTGTCGTTCTATACACCCACTACCGAGCGGTACAAGATCATTGCAGAAGCCGGAGCATTCTCATCGGACCAGTATGCATTTGAAACGCAAATCCGGTTTCATGGATTAAACCCGGATACCGCGTTGATCGAATTAAAGCCGCGCGAAGAAGAATTTGCGCTGCGCACAGAAGATATACTCAACGCTATAGAAGAGCACGGTAAAGAAACAGCGTTAGTATTGTTGGGAGGCGTGCAATACTATACCGGGCAGTTCTTCGATATAAAAAAGATCACAGCAGCAGCACATCAGCAAGGTTCTATAGCGGGTTTTGACCTGGCGCATGCTGTTGGCAATGTTCCACTGCAATTACACAAAGACGAAGTTGACTTCGCTGTTTGGTGTAGCTATAAATATCTTAATTCAGGTCCGGGTGCTATAGCAGGAGCATTTGTACACGAGAAACATAGCGAAACCAATCGTCCGCGTTTTGCAGGCTGGTGGGGACACGCAGCAAACGAGCGCTTCCAAATGAAGAAAGGTTTTAAACCTATGCCGGGTGTAGATGGCTGGCAGGTTTCGAATGTACCTATATTTCAAAGTGCAGCACACCTTGCTTCGCTGGAGATATTTCAGGAAGCCGGTATAAAAGCTCTGCGCAAGAAAAGTATAGCGCTTACCTCCTACCTCGAATATATACTAAAGGAAATTGATCCGCTGGAGAATACAGTAAAGATCATTACACCAGCTAATCCGGATGAACGCGGCTGCCAGCTCTCGCTCTTCATGAAACAAAATGGCAAGAAAATATTTACACAACTAAGTAAGCATGGAGTAATTGCCGACTGGCGCGAGCCGAATGTTATACGCATTGCACCTGTACCGTTGTATAATACGTTTGAAGATGTTTTCAGATTTGGTGAGATCATTAAAAAATTCCTGTAACACTTCTATCATTTATGACGGCACATTCAAAGCACATTGCCATTGTGGGCGCAGGACTGGTAGGTTCGCTGCTGGCTATATATTTGCGAAAGCGTGGCTACAAAGTATCGCTTTTTGAACGCAGGGCAGATATGCGCAAAAATATGCTGCAGGCCGGCAGATCGATTAACCTGGCCTTGAGCAACCGGGGTATCCGCGCACTGGAAGAAGTTGGTCTGGCAGATGCCATCCGACCGGTAGCCATACCGATGCACGGACGTATGATGCACGATGTGAAAGGCAATCTCACCTTTCAGGCATACGGCAAAGAAGGACAGTATATAAATTCTGTATCACGCAGCAACCTCAATATAGTGTTGATGAATAAAGCTGAAGCCGAAGGTGCTACACTACATTTCAACCAGCGCGTTACACAAATTGATACGGATAAAACTACGATCGCCGTTACCTCTCCGGAGAATCATTTAGAGATACATACATTCGATCTGATTATTGGCGCTGATGGCGCATTCTCGGCTATACGCCAGTCGTTACAGGCAACAGATCGTTTTGATTTTTCGCAAGCATATATAGCACACGGTTACAAAGAACTACATATTCCTGCTGGTACAGCGGGAGCTTTTCAACTGGAGAAAAACGCCTTGCACATCTGGCCTCGTCAAAGCTATATGATGATTGCACTGCCTAATCCGGATGGAAGCTTTACCTGTACACTATTCTTTCCATTTGATGGAGAAACTTCTTTTACTGCGCTCTCTTCCGATCATGCTATAAAGGATTTCTTCAACGCTAACTTTCCGGATGCAGCGAAGCTTATGCCTTCGCTGTTGCGAGACTTTTATCAGAACCCAACATCTTCACTGGTTACCATGAAGTGTTTTCCCTGGGTGAAAAATAAAACGTTACTCATCGGAGATGCGGCGCATGCTATAGTGCCTTTCTACGGACAAGGGATGAATGCCGGCTTTGAAGATTGCCGGATACTAAATATACTCCTGGGTAAATATCACGACCAGTGGGAAACGGTATTACCGGAGTTTCAAAATTTGCGCAAGCCGGATACGGATGCTATAGCACAACTGGCGTTGGATAATTTTATAGAGATGCGCGACCTGGTGGGCGATGCCGATTTTCTGCTACGTAAAAAAATCGAAGCGAAGCTTCACAGCGCTTACCCCGACCGTTGGATACCGCTCTATTCCATGGTTACCTTTAACGACAACATCCGCTACTCCGAAGCCTACTCGATCAGTCGTTCACAAAAAAAGATCATGGACGAAGTGATGAGCAGACCTGGAATAGAGACCACGTGGGAATCATTGGATCTCGCATCCATCATTCAGCGTTTACCGAATGGATAAAAGATCGCAGCACACTTGTTAATCTTCGTCTGAACCAAAGGAGCAATTATACTCGAACGCATAATTCTTTGTAGTGCTTATATATAGATCGGTCCATGCGATAGACTTCACGGCATCACCATTATATATATAGTCGAAAGTCTGATCCTGGATGATGGCGCCACCGCCAACATCATAGCGGCTCTTCTTGGGGTTATTTTTAGAAAATATACTCAGGATGGAGATGTCATAATCTGCCACCGGGAATGACACGAAATTACACGCAGGAAAAAATGCCGGGTTGCCAACAGCATTGGCAAGCTCGCGGAATGGATTATTCTTTTTATCATACTTCTGTCCGAAGTATTTTGTAAAAGGATTACCGTTCACCAAACCATCTACCAGCGTAACATTCCCTCCGCTATACGATATATACTTGGTGATAACAAAAGTAGCCGGATCGCCCGGAGCTCCGCCAAATTCACTATCCACATAATAATCAACCTGCGAGGGAGATACGTAATGAAAATCAACTGTGCGCACAAAACCGCCAGGGCCGGTAATAGTCGATTTAATTATACCGGAAGGTCCTTGTATATATTCGAATTTATATTGCGGAGCAGGATTGGTAGTATATATTTCCGCATGCGTTAATTTATCGGCACCGTCATAATAAAAAAGAACTTTACTATCGGTTGCTTCCAATCTCACCAAACGGCCACTGGTACTGTAGTAAGCTTGATGCCATTTACCTTCCCAATAGAATTTACTGATACGACACACATCATGATGTGGACACCAATGATCGCACGATGCGACCACGATGAGGCATAGCAATAGCGATGACCTCACCAATGTTTTGAGGGTTTTCATTTTTTTAAAGAGGGTTTTAATTAATAAGAAAAGTTATCAAGGCAACGGCTATAAAGCAATCGTTAAACAACCACTTTTAACGTGTTGAAACGTGCATCATGCAGATAAAAGAAAGGAAATATCAATTAGACGTCACAGCACTTCGTATAGCATTCTCATCAAACAGATCGTCTTTGATGTGTGTTTTATACTCTTCAAAACGATCGAACACATCTTGTATATAGTTAACCGGCTCTTCACATTTACAATATCCAGCCGTTACAACGGGATCGCGATAAAATTTTGATTCTGATTTTTTCAGCAGGTATACCTGAACGTTATCATCCCACCTTGTTACATCTTTATCCTTTCCATACTTCAGCAACAGCTTCTTGGCATCAAGTATATGTGAGAGTCCTGCATTATAAGATGCCAATATAAATTTCAGGCGTTGTACAGAATCCGGCACCGACTTCGTCCAGTACTTATCGAGGTATTTAAGATATCGCACACCGGCATGTAAACTTTCTTTAGGATCGTTGAGATTGTGTGCTCCAAAACGTTTTGCTGTTTCCGGCATAAGCTGCATCAGTCCGCGAGCACCAGCCCACGACTCACCATTCGGATTGAATTTTGATTCCTGGTATACTACCGCTGCAAGCAGGCGCCAGTCCCACTGAAGTTCAGTAGCACCCGCTTTAATAAGATCATCATACGGTGAAAGACGATTGCTTCCATACGAAAAGTAATCGCTCTTCATACGCAGCAAGGATGTGCGCGGACTTTTAAAGTAACGATTATAGATTACCATGAACGTTGGTTCTTTCTTTATTTTACCAAGCCATTGATCAAGTGTTTCTAACAGTACAGAAGAATTTTTACGAACGCCCCACGCTATTTGTTGGGGCACACTCAGCACCGTATTTACATCGAGGTTCGGATAGTATGCAGCATTCACCTGCGCCATCGTATGATCGGCCACCGTATAGTCAATTTCTCCGGCTGATACTTTACGAATCAGCGATTCACTTTCTGCCGTAATTGTATCCTGATGTATCAGTATATCTGAACCTATCTCTTCGGATAAATTATGCATACGTATCTCATGGCTGGTGCCTTTAATAACATACACATCTTTACCTCCTAATTCTGCAGGCGTGCGTATAACGCCAGCGTTGATCTGATCATCGTTTAACTTGCGCCAGTTATCGGGCTTGCGCTGCACCAATACCTGATATGTATTGAATAAAGGTCGCGTAAAAGAAACACGTTCTTTGCGCGGCTTGTTGATTGTCATCGGGAATGCTATAATATCGCCTTCACCTCTGTTCAATTGATCTATAGCGCTCTCTACACCATTAGTAACTTTTATTTTAAGACCAACATTCAAGTCTTTGGCAAGCAGTTGTAGGAGCTCATATTCATAGCCCATGGGTCTGCCCTTATAAATAAAATAACTAATGGAATTATTATCCACCAATGCATTCAGATAGCCTCGTTTGCGGATCGCATCGAGGTCTAAACTAACGGCAGTTTCAGAAGAAAAACCTTCTTTCTGAGTCGGATTGCAAGAAATTGCCATGATAGAGAGGAGACAAACTCTCGACCAGGATCGTACTAAAACCAACATACTGGGGTTAAAGGTACAGATTTCCTGCCCGCAAACAAAAAGGCGTACACAACGGCACGCCTATACGCAAATATGATTTATACTATATATACTTAGGTAAGCTATATATTTACTGCAGTTTTTCTGATGCCTCCACGGGATAATCTGTGATCAGGATGTCCAGTTTTTTATTTTTAACAAGCCCGCGATAGTAGCTTGCATCCATCGCTGATGTATTTCCTTTATTATTTTCGCTTATATCGGTCATTACCGGTATACCTTGCTTCTTCAATTCGTTTATCAACGTCTCCTTGGTAGTTTCATGTATATAGGCGATAAGCTGTTTTGCAGGGATACCAAGTTTCTGTATAGCGCTCCATTGACTTTCATCTTTTATCAGGCAGGATATAGCCACTGTTTTTGTGATGTCATATACTTTCTTGCTGATAGCCGGATCGAATGTAAGCACCATACACTTATCATCCAGATCATTTTTATGCACAGCCTCTAACGTTTCTCTCCATACATCTGTTTTTATATCGAGCATCAGTATAACATTTTCATGTTTTGCATATTTCAGCAACTCTTCAAACGTCAGTATCTTCTCACTACTAAGTTCTCCGGTTGAAAGCTTGAGATGTATCGTGCTTAAATAAGCATCTGTCTGCTCGGCAATTTTACCCTGGCCGTTTGTAGTGCGATCAAGTGTTTCATCGTGCAGTATATATAGCGTACCGTCTTTGCTCTTGCGTATATCTACTTCCACAATAGCCGGCTGTATTTTGCTTTTACTTACCGTATAGTCAATCACCGGCAATGAATTCTCCGGAAACTGTGCATAATACCCGGCACGATGCCCGCATACAAGCGGTAACTTACCTGCACGTAAAAAATGATTTGTCTTTGATTGTGCCATTGCCAATCCTGTTATAAGCCATGCTATGCAGGCGCAAAGAATTATCCGTCTCATATTTACTCTATACATCAAATATAAAAAAAGAAGCACCCGGTGAGGGGTGCTTCTCAAACTATAATAAGCTATTAAGAAAATTATTACTCGTAATACAGTATATTGTCTATACCATGAAGCACACCTGCGTTTGTCAACACATTGGGTCTGACAACAACGGGATCTGCTACATTCGCATCATTATCTATCAGAGTAATAGTGCTTCCTGCAACAGAAGCAGTGAATGACTTACCGGTAAGAAGCGTACTTACTTGTTGTCCGTCTGTTAAATCAGTAGACAACACGCGACCTGATACTATATGGTAGCTGAGTATATCTTTAAATGCTGCAATGTCATTGGCTGAAAAACCATTGATCAGGGTAATTCCATCTCCTTCTGTAGCCACTCCTAAAAATGCTTTTACAGCATTGTCGTTCGGAGCAAAGATGGTGAAATCCGGCAGCGGAGACTGGTTCGGCTGAATTGTTGGCACAAGACCAGTCTTCTTCAGTAAAGCAGCGAACAGATCGTAGTCAGTACCATCAGCATCCGAAGCAGTTCCACCTGAGACAACCGGAGGATTTGAAGTATAGCTGATAGAAAGCCCCAGGTACGACAATACGCTGGTTGTACCTACAGGAGCAAGAACTTTATCGATGGTATGTATAACACCATTAGAAGCTTCTTTATCTACTGCTGTTACTTTTGCTGCTCCAGCATTGATCACGATATCGCTACCTGTTTTTGACAACGACAATCTTGATGAGTTCAGCGT
Source organism: Ohtaekwangia sp. (assembly GCF_036568665.1). Taxonomy (GTDB): domain Bacteria; phylum Bacteroidota; class Bacteroidia; order Cytophagales; family Cyclobacteriaceae; genus Ohtaekwangia. Next base: position 26,399 of record NZ_DATCSD010000150.1, read on the forward strand.
AGTAAACACCTGGTCGCCAGTGATGCTTGCCGATGATATATTAGAGCTTATAATGTGATACGTTAAACGCGCGCTCAGTGCTGCCGTAGTAATTACAGCATTCGATGCAGACGATTTTGTATTGATATAAGCAATAACGCTGTCTTCCGTATAGGGATCAGATTTACCCAGTGCACTTTTAAAGTACGTAACGAAAGCATCATCCGTTGGTGCAAAGAGTGTAAACTGTCCGGAGTTATTATTATCCAAAGAAGTAGCCAGACCGGTTTTTACCAGGGCTGCTGTTAATACATCAAAGTTGCTATCATCTGTAGCCAGCGCTGTAATCGTAGAACCTGATGGTGTAGCAGGCAGGGTAAAATCGTCATTGCACGCTGTCAGCACAACAGAGGACAGAGATGCTGCCACTAAACACTTTATTATTGTATGTCTCATTCTTATTTGTGTTTAATAATCGATGTCTTCAGTGTACCGTCTTTCAGCACACCGGTAATATATACAGTATATACGCTTTTCTCAGTAAGCGTTTGAGCATCCAAACGTGATACTTCATTACCTGCGGATTTAACCACGGCATCATACGTTCCGGCATCTATAGTCTGGAAGCCAGCGGTTGTTCCCCTTGATCCAACAGAAGGTGTGAATGTTGGGAAACGCATCGGGTAAGAAAATATACCGCTTGTTACCGATGTTGCACCTAAAGTTGCAGTAAGTGTACCGGCATCAGGAGAAAGGTGTATAAAGCGAACTGAAACTTTGCCTGCAGCAGGCGAAGGAAGTGTTTCTGTAAGAACCAGGAAACGAACGCCTCCCGGATCACTGCTTCCCAATGGAATGGTACCCAGTGGCACAAGCTTAGCTTTCGCTTCTGCTGACAATGCTTTTCTTTCCACTACAGAAAGTTGCTTTCCGGTAGGAGGATTAAAAAAAGTAGTATCACCAAAGCTACTGGCATTCAACGTACGCAAAGGTTTTACACGATCTGTCGTATCTACTGCAAAGATGGTATAGTATGCATTTGCACTTGCCTGAAAGTTGTTGGAGTTATTGTTACCGGCACGATAGATCAGGTCTGAAGAACCAAGTACACCTCCGATTGTTCCGGAGCTTGCTTTCGCACGGATGTTTGTATTGGCAAACACTCCGTTTGAAACGATTGGTACAGCAGTATAGGTATCTTGATTAGCACCACTCACTACGCTGTTTCCGCTCTTTACATTGTTAATGAACAGATCCAGTGACGGAGCATCCGGTGACGCATTTACAAACAAAAAGTTTGCTGACAAGTTAGAGGCCGATGTTGCCGGAACAGGTTCTGCGTAATCCGGATCGCTGCAAGACGTTCCGTATACAAGAGCCGAGATCGCTATCAGGCTGGCCAATTTATATTTATAATTCATAGATAATTTCAGTTAGTAAATGAACATTAGAATATATAACGAACACCTAATTGTAACTGCCAGCGACCACCTGATGTTAATGTCTGATCAGGGATAAAGCTTTTGTTCAAAGGAGTTCCATCTGCATTTGCTTCAAATGTATAGATAGGCTTACCGGTTGTTGCTGTAGTGGTAGTTACCTGACCGTTTGCTCCTACAGTACCAGCTGTGTGCGGTTGCTCATATCCGAGGAAGCGGATAAGCTGGTTTCTTGCAGGGTTCTTGATCAAGCCCCAGCTTGAGTTGAAGAGATTCAACGCGTTATCCAGGTTAGCAGACAACTGGATGGTGTGTCTCTTACCTTTTACTTCTACATAGAAATCCTGCAGCAAGCTTAAGTTAAGACGGTTAACCCATGGGCTATACGCTGCGTTACGCTCTGCATATTTACCTCTTCTGCTGTTCAGGTAATGATCCTGAGAGATATAGTTATCAAGTTGTTGCCAGATCTGATCGAGTGTACGGCTATCGGTAGCACTGGCTGTGCTGAGTACGATCTCTTCTTTAGATTTCGGAATATAGATCAGGTCGTTACCAGTAGTTCCATCGCTGTTAGGATCTCCGTTATACAGGTACGAGAAGTTGCTACCTGAGCGACCTTCGTATGTTAAACCGAATGTAGTAGCAAAGTGCTTGAAGTATTCTATACGATATGTACCATAAGCGATAACACGATGAGGCGTTAATGCACCGGCATAAGAAAGCTCTGTGCGATTAGGGCCTAACACGTTAGCTTGTGATGAGAAAATACCACCGGCAGTTGAACCGTTCTGAGGGTTGATCTCGCGTGCATCAGTATAGGTATAGGCAGCCGATACCTGGAAATTACGATTGAAGGTCTTCTGCAATTGCGCAGTGATACTCCACTGGTAGCCTTTGTTCGTATTGTCAAGAACAAGTGCTTGTCCTATATCTCCGTTTATACGGCGATCATTTGAAATGATAGCACGATCAACGTTCGGTGAACCAGGAGCTGCACCATACAGTGGTCTTCCGTCACCCGCCAATGTAGCTTTCGAATCAGCAAGGTTTGCATCACGCAGGTAAACTGCGTTTATATCTTTTGTATAGATGAACTCCAATGTTCCTACAACACCACCTGGCAATTGCTGATCAATGGCAATGTTGGTTCTCCACACTTGTGGGAATTTAAAGTTCTTGGCAACAGTATTAACAGCTGGCACGATAGCAGAACGTCCGTAGTTTCTATCCAGCGGGTTGGTGATCAGAGCAGGTGTACCGTTTTGCAGGTTTGAGTATTGCTCAGGATTTCCAACATACGGCTTGGTGCTGAAGTTATACGGGAATCCATCACCAGTAACATCAAATGGAACAGAAGTAGTATTCAACTGACCAAAGAACAGACCGTTGTTACTTACTGCGTTAGACAACCACACGAATGGAACGCGTCCTGTCAGTACGCCTGTACCACCACGCAATTGTGTTGTACGATCGCCTTTCACATCCCAGTTGAAACCTATACGAGGTGATATCAACGGACGAACCTGTGGCCAGCCACCCACACGAAGTTGCTCACCATTCAGGTTGATAGAATTGATATAGTTATTCTTCGGAAGATCTGTGAGATATAGCGGTATATCTACACGCACACCACCGGTGATTTTAAGATTTTCAAAACCGGTATATTCATCCTGAGCAAAGAAACCAAGTTGCAGTGCTGACCATTTTGCAGCTGTTGCAGACGGACCACCCGGGACTGCTACATATTGCGTAGTATACTGTGCAGGTCTTGCAGTAGTAGTGGTTGCCGGATCAGCATCCGCATAGAAATCAGCCAAGCTGTTATAGCGGTATACACCATTTACTACCTGCGTAAATACGTTGTTGAAAGTATATAATTCGTTCGCGGTACCTACTGTAACCGTATGATTTTTCAGGTATATATTGAAGTTATCGTTCAACTGAATTACGTTCTGATCCAGTTTGTTATTCTTTGTGAAAGGATCAGGACCAAAGGTTGTCATGTTTTGTCCGTTAGGTCCAAGTATATCAACCAACGGGAAATCAGGAACTGCTAAACCACCGGCATTTTCACGGAAGTCGCGGAAGGAGCTAAATCCTGCCACGAGGTTGTTAGAGTATTTACCACCACCAAGAATTGAGTTCAACTCGGCAGTAACAGAGTATTGATTGTTGTTAATTCTATAGTATGAAGAAGAGAATGATAACACGTTGTTTGTATTACCACGTCCCCCCGGAGGGCCTCCCACAAAACCACCTGATGTGCTTGGTGGCTGATCCTGGTAAGCATTTGTAACGTTACCTCTCAGCGTAAGCTTATTGTTCGCGTTGATGTTATAGTCTAAGCGAAGCACATAGCGAATGTTATCCGTTGCACGGTTGAAGTCTTTGTATACACCGGGATCATAGTTATACTTGGAGATCAGGAAGTCGCGCAGACCGGCAAGACCTGTTTCAGGATCGTTGTCGTCTGTAGCTTGTGTTGCTCCTTGTGTAGATGCCGCTTTATTAGGACGCACGGGGTTTGTGTAGAAAGGATCTGTTCTTTTCTCGAACTCCAAGTTAGCGAAGAAGAAAAGTTTATCCTTAATAATTGGACCTCCTATACGAAAACCATAATTCTTGAAATTGAAGCTTGGCACCGGAGAATTTACACCGTCTACTTTTTTACCGGCCATTCCCTGGTTACGGAAAAAGAAATAGGCAGATCCTGTAAATTCATTTGTACCACTGCGGGTAACAGCACTTACACCGGCACCTGTAAAGTTACCTTGACGAACATCATAAGGAGAAAGAGAAACCGTGATCTCCTGGATAGCATCCATACTGAACGGAGTAGCATTTGATTGTCCGCCAGGCAGCGGGTTAAGACCAAATACGTTGTTTACAGTAGCTCCATCAATTGTTAAGTTGTTATATAGGTTACTTCTTCCACCGAAGCTGAAAGCCGAACCACCTGCTTGTGGTGTTAATCTTGATATATCTCTGAAGTCACGACCAATAGAAGGGATGGTCTGAATCTGATTTACGGAGAAGTTAGACGAGGCTCCCATCTTATCCGAGTTAAGCGTAGGATCCTGCGTGCCCGATATCACAACTTCAGCCAGTTGTGTGCTCTCATCTGAGAGTTTATAGTTAGACGAAAAAGTTTGGCCAAGTTGCAGGTATACATTTTCCTTCACTTGCTCTTTGTAGCCAACAAAAGATACCTTAATGGTGTAAGGTCCGCCAACACGCATAGCGGGGAAGTTGTAATAACCATCGGCACGGGTAACAGTTCCGTAAACAGTTCCTGACGGAACGTGGGTTGCTACAACATTTACACCCGGCAATGGTTCGCCGTTCTGATCACTCACTTGTCCGCTCATACTGGCCGTAGTAACCCCCTGCGCAAGCGCAGCAGATACTACCCCAGTCGCGAAGACTAAAAACAGTAGAATTCTCCTCATAGATTTGTGAATTATTTAGATTAATGGTTTGTAAGAGTTCGGCAAAAGTATCGGAAGGCACACAATTAAACTTTAAAGCACGTTTAAATCTTTCCACAAATTGTTTACAATAAGTTAACACCATTTCTTCTACTCGTACTTGGGTTGTTGATAACCGTTTGAAAGAGAATTGCTTATGCCAATGTTAAAAAAATAATCGCATTGCGGATGCAGGCATCGAGTTTATTTTAGGGAAATTTTTCTTACATCGATTGCAGAAATTTCTGACATTCCTCCTGTCTACCCCAGTCTCGGTAGAATGCAGTTTTCGGAAGTGATGGAAATAACATAAATTTCATTTAGCCCTATAGCTATACTCTCATCAGCCGGAGCATCTATAGACTTCCCTATATCCGGGCGGGTAAATCTGTGAAGTGTTCCCTATATAATATACCGTGCCAGCCTGTTGTTGTAGAATTAATTTCACCCGGGCGAGTTGCGATCTGAATATTTAGCAGAATGTATCCTTGCTATAGCGCCTCCACTCTTTCAGGTTTCGATTCTTTTGCAATCTTTGTAAACCCAAAACAACCCTATTTTTTAACCTCTATGATCGCATTTCTTAAAGGGCGGCTAGTACACCGTGACCCAACGCATGTTGTGATCGATGTAAATGGTGTAGGCTATCAAGTCAACATTTCGCTTCAAACATTTTCAGATATCAAAGAGCAGGAGAACATCATGCTCTATACACATCTTTCTATACGCGAAGATGCGCATGTATTATTCGGCTTCAGTGCCGAGTCAGAGAAACGACTGTTCCAACAACTGATCTCGGTAAATGGTGTAGGCCCGAGCACGGCTGTAGTAATGCTCTCCTATATGAACAGCCATGAGTTAAAATCTGCGATCGTGCGCGAAGACGCTGCTGCATTGCAAGGCATAAAAGGTATAGGAGGAAAGACCGCGCAGCGTGTGATTATAGAATTACGCGACAAGCTCAAGAAAGAAAACTGGGAAGAAAGCCAACCTACTATTTCGACAGGCCCTCACAATACCCTGCGCAAAGAGGCGTTATCTGCTTTGCTTGTGTTGGGCCTACCCAAAGCAGCTGCAGAGAAAAGTGTAGATGCCGTCCTGAAAAAATCGGGAAATACCATTACCTTAGAAGATTTAGTTAAACAAGCCCTAAAAAACGCCTAGACGTTTGAGAGTCTTTACTCTACAACCCCACGTTACCCTCAAGGTTGGCCGCGTCATCATTGCATGGCTCAGCTTCTTTTGGCTAGCCGATGAAGCGATTGCTCAACGGCAAGACACTACGCGTGTATCTTCTGATACCACACGAAATTTACCCTATAAACCCGACAAGCGCCCAACGTACAGGCCATCCGACAGATATGGCGATCCGTTCTCAAACCGACAAAGTGAGTCACCGCTATACCTGAAAGATCCCAACCAGATGAAGCTGGATGTTGAGATCGACACTGCACTAAACTATACTATCTACGAAAAAATAGGAGACCTCAATTACCGGCCTACATCGAGTATGTCGTTTGAGGAATTTAAAAAATACCAGGACCGTCAGATACTCAAAAGTTATTGGCAAGGTCGCGCCAAAGCACAGGATGGAGAAAGCCCGGTAAGCGGGCGCGGGTTCGTTCCTAAAATATTTCTGAGCCCGGTACTCGATCGCATCTTCGGTGGAAGCTATATAGAATTAGTACCGCGCGGTTTTGTTACACTGGATTTCGGTGCTTCCTTTCAACGCCTGTTCAATCCTACACTCGCTATACGTCAGCAACGTAATGGTGGCTTTGAGTTCGACCAACAGATCAACATGAGCGTGGTGGGTAAGATCGGTGAGAAGCTTGCTGTTACTGCGAACTTCGACAACAACAACTCGTTCGACTTTCAGAATAACATGAAAGTGGAATATACCGGCTTCAAAGAAGATATACTTCAGAAGCTTGAGATCGGTAACGTAAGTCTCCCGCTGAACAACACGTTGATACAAGGTGCGCAAAACCTCTTCGGTATAAAAGCCCGCATGCAGTTTGGTAAACTCAATGTAACAACTATCGCCACTACACAACGCGGTAAAGCTTCATCTATAGATGTAGGGGGCCAAGGATCTAATGGTGGGCAGGGACGTCCGTTTGAAATTATAGCTTCGAATTATGATGACAACCGACATTTTTTCTTAGGACATTTCTTCAAGGATAATTATGAACGTGCTGTTGGTAATTTACCGCAGATCATCTCCAACGTAAACATTACGCGTGTTGAAGTATATGTACTGAACCGGAACAACGATACGCAAACACTGCGCAACGCGATTGGTTTGATGGACCTTGCGGAAGCAAAAACGATCTATAACAAAGAAACAGTTATAGCTGGTAACGCTGGTCTTCCCAATGGCAATGGTTCCAACAACCTCTTCAGTAAAGTAACTACGTTCGATCGTAACCCGGATAATATCAACTCATTGCTGGAAGGATATTTCTCTGGCGACAATAACAACGGTACGGACTTTGAAAAAATTACCGGGGCACGCAAACTCGCACCGAGTGAATTTACATTCCATCCGCAGTTAGGCTATATTTCGCTTTCGCGCAAACTTCAGAATGACGAAGCGCTCGCAGTTGCCTATCAATATACCTATAACGGAGTAACCTATACTGTTGGAGAACTTACCGAGAAGTATGCCAACCTGAAGGATGATGAAGTAATCTTCCTGAAGTTATTGCGCCCGCGCAAAGTAGCTATACGCGATGAGTTGAAAAGACCTATACCTACGTGGGAGTTGATGATGAAAAACATTTACAACCTCAACGTTAGCCAGCTTACACGCGATGGTTTTCAGTTGCGTATAGTATATCGCGATGCACGCAGCGGTGTAAACAACCCTCAGTTACAAGATGGTTCTGCTGCCCTCCGCGAAAAACAACTCATTGAAATACTCGGCCTCGACCGACTCAACCCGGTAAACGACCCCGGCCGTGATGGTAACTTTGACTTTGTTGAGAACATAACGATCAATACACAGACAGGTGCCATCATCTTCCCGTACCTGAAGCCGTTTAGTGAAGGGTTACGAAAGGCATTTAAGGGCGAGCAAAATGAAAGTTACCTGATACAGAAATACTCCTACGACTCGCTATATAACACAACAAAGGCCGATGCCGAGCTATATGCCACCAAGAACAAGTTTTATTTGATGGGTACATATAATGCCGGTTCATCCAAAGAAATTCTTATTCCGGGTTTTGGCGTATCGCAGGGATCAGTAAAACTATATGCAGGAGGTATACCACTCAATGAAGGAACAGATTATGTAGTAGACTATACTTTCGGAAAAGTAACGATCCTCAACGATGCTATATTAAGCTCGGGTAAAAATATAGAAGTACAATACGAACAGTCTGACCCATTCGCGTTCCAGACGCGAAGCTTACTCGGCACGCGCCTCGACTATAAGTTAAGTGATGATGTAAACCTCGGCTCTACGTTGCTATACTATAACGAGCGCCCCATCATTAGTCGTAACCAGATAGGAACAGAGCCTGCACGCAACATTCAATATGGTTTCGATTTTAACATGAACAAAAAGAGCCGCATGCTTACCAAGATTGTAGATGCGCTCCCCTTTTTACAGACCAAAGAACAGTCTACTGTTAATGTCACTGGAGAATTTGCCCAGTTATTACCCGGTACTTCCAACGTAATCAACGGACAGGGTACTGGCTATATTGATGATTTCGAAAACTCAGCAACACCCTATACCCTGATGAATCCTCAGGGATGGAAGCTGGCTGCTACACCCAAGACCAATAACAATCTATATGGCCCTACACTTATCAACGATTTGTCTGCAGGCTTTAAGCGCGCCAAGATTGCATGGTACTCTGTAGACAATCAATTCTACAGAACAGGTGGACGCTTTAAACCCGATAACATTAGTGATGATGATCTGAAGAATCACTATGTGCGTGCTGTTGGTCCGCAGGAGATCTTCCCTAACCGCCAGTTAAATCAAGGTATATTTTACGAACAGATCTTTGATGTAGCCTACTATCCAAAGGAACGCGGCCCCTATAACTATACTACATCTTTTGATGCCGATGGTTTTCTTACAGCACCGGAACAGAACTGGGGTGGTATAACTACCGCGGTGCGCACGGAAGTAGATTTTGATAAAGCCAACATCGAGTATATAGAGTTCTGGATGCTCGATCCTTTTATCCAGGGAACGAATGGTTTGATCGATGATGGTAATAAAAACCCGAAACATGCTACCGGTGGTCGCCTGATCTTTCAATTAGGAAGTATATCCGAAGATGTGATCATCGACTCGAAGCATGCCTTTGAAAATGGTTTACCTCCCGATGGCGATCTGGTAAATGGCGCTGTTACTTCTAACGAATGGGGCTATGTTACTACACAACAATACCTGACAAGCTCTTTCGATAACCAGGCAAGCTCTCGCCAGAATCAGGACGTAGGTCTGGATGGTTTATCTACTGAGAACGAACGGAATTTCTATAATGAAAAATTCCTGAGCAAGATCACCAACCCTACTGCGAAGGAGAAAGCGCAACAAGATCCATCGGCTGATAACTTCCGCTATTACTTCGACAGTGAATTTGATGGTGGTAATCTCAATGCAAAAATCCTGCAGCGCTATAAAGACTTCAACGGTATGGACGGCAACTCTCCTATCATTACCGGGAGCGATCTGATTGCCCGCGCTGCCACTACTATACCGGACAACGAAGACTTAAATGCCGACAACACACTAAGCGAACTGGAAGAGTATTACGAGTACGACATGAATATACTTCCCAACCAGATTCGTACGGGAGGTGAATATATAGTTGACCAGATCTCTACCAGCAACAACAACTCCAAAGAAACCGTAACGTGGTACCTGGTGCGTATACCGGTGCGCGTACCGGAGCGTCAGTATGGTAACATCGATGGCTTCAAATCCATCAAATATATACGTATGCTGCTTACCGGCTTTAAAGATCCGGTGGTATTGCGTATGGCAAACTTCCGCATGGTGGGCAGTCGCTGGAGAAGATATACCGGTAATTTACAGTCCGGTGGATTGGTGCCGAACTACGAACAGACACAAGACGACTTTATGGTTTCGGTAGTAAACCTTGAAGAGAACGGTGCCGGTAATGACAACAAACCTCCGTATGTAATTCCTCCGGGCGTTGTGCGCGATCGCGATAATACATCTTCTGTACCTCGCCAGCTCAACGAGCAATCAGCACAGCTCTGTGCAGATGATATAAAAGATGGCGATGCGCGTGCCATGTTCAAGAATATGGCGGTTGACCTCTTCAACTACGGTCGCGTTAAAATGTATTTCTCTGCGCACAGTCAAACAGCACATGACGATGATCTGCGTGCTTTCCTCCGCCTGGGTAAAGATCTTGACTCTAACTTCTATGAAATAGAGATACCGCTGAAAATTACTTCTACGCCGGTAACAGGTGATCGTGAACGTGCCGTATGGCCGGAAGAAAACGAGATCGATATGGCGCTGGATGAACTGCGAAGACTCAAGGCCGACCGCGATCGTGAAAACATTTCACTCAATCAATTTTATCCGATAGAAGGAAGAGAAGTAGGCCGCCATCGCATTCGCATATTCGGAAGACCCGATCTTACTACCGTACAGTCGCTCATGATCGGTGTACGCAATCCGCGCTCGGACGATAAGCGATCGTACCAGGTATGTATATGGGCTAACGAATTACGCGTTACGGATTTCAATCGCACACCGGGCTGGGCGGCCAATGCTACACTCAGTGCGAAGCTTGCCGACTTTGCTACTATAACAGGTGCAGTACATCACACCGGTTTTGGTTTTGGTGGTGTAAGTTCCAAGATCTCAGAGCGAACGCGTGACCAGACAACGGGTTATGATATATCTGCCAATGTAAATGTCGATAAACTTTTGCCGGGCAATACGGGTATAAAGATTCCGATGTTTGTGAGTTATGAAAAAACAACGATCACTCCGTTGTATGATCCTGCCAACCCCGACTTAAAACTGGATGCCGCGCTGCAATCCTTTAATGAGGATCAGCGCAGTAATTATCTCAACATTGTAAAAGACCAGACGGTCGGGCGAAGTTTGAACTTTGTGAATGTGCGCAAGGTAAAAGTAAAACCCGATGCCAAGAGCCACATCTGGGATATCGAGAACTTTTCGTTCAGCTATTCCTATAGCGATCGCGTACGGCATAATTTCAATACAGCAGAATCATTGCAGAAACAACAGAAGGGATCTATAGCCTATACCTTTACTCCCAAGGCAACAGGTATAGAACCTTTTAAAAATTCCACAGGGCTTTCCTCTCCCTGGCTGAAGCTGATTAAAGATTTCAACTTCAGCTTTATGCCGAGCAGCATTGGTGTACGTGCCGATCTGAATCGTTCGTTCACGAAAACAGCGTATCGCAATCCGGATGGTCTTGGTAACTTCATCGAATCGCCTGCCAACTATATGAAGTACTTCACCTTCGACAGGCAATATAATGTTCGCTGGAATTTCTCGAAGAACTTATCGTTCGATTATAACTCCCGCGCCAACGCGATTATTGACGAACCAACGGGAGAGCTGGATACACAGGAAAAGAAAGACAGTGTATGGCATAACCTGAAACGCTTTGGCCGTATGAAAAACTTCGACCAGAGTATAACCGTAAACTATACGCTTCCGCTGGACAAGATTCCTGCAACGGACTGGCTGGGCGCTGACTATCGGTTCCAAGCAAGCTATAACTGGAAGGCCGGTCCTATCAATCGTCCGGATGCACTCAATATACCGGATGATATAGCCGATGAGTATGATTTCAAGAACACCATTCAGAATAACCGCGATCAGAATTTCTCCGGGAAGATCGATCTGGTAAAACTATATAACAAAGTTAAATTCCTGAAGGAACTGAATACCCCGAAGCGACCGCTGTCGGTACAGCAGCGCGTGCAACAGGCGCGACAAGCCAAAGCCGACACGGTAAAGGCTCCGGCTGAAATGCCTGGCTTGTTAAAAGGATTCTTCCGCATGCTGATGTCTGTGCGTTCAATCAACGGTACATTCTCTCTTACAGAAGGAACTATACTTCCGGGCTTCGATCAAATACCGAAGTTCTTTGGTATGAGTAAAGATTGGAATGCTCCCGGCTGGGGCTTTGTACTCGGCAGCCAGGATCCGAGTATACGAACAAAAGCTGCACAGAATGGCTGGCTCACTACGAACACTGAGTTATCGGTGCCGTTCAGCCAGGTGAGAACAGAAACATTGTCGTTGCGTGCCAATGTAGAACCTACTACCGATTTCAAAATACAACTTGATCTGAAGAAAGAGATCTCCAGTATGTTCCAATCTATATTCCGAAATATAGCCGATAGCACCAGCAGCACACCGCTATATGCCGATCTTAGCCCGAACCGCAGTGGAAGCTACCGCATATCGATCATCAGTATAAAAACAGCATTCAACAGCAGCAACAACGAAGTACATTCTTCTGTATTCGAGAAGTTTGAAAGCAACTTACTGGAAATGAAATCGAGACTTGAGGCAGTAAACAAAGGTGAGACATACGATACTACTTCGCAAGATGTATTGATCCCGGCATTCATTGCGGCCTATACCGGCAAAGATGTAAACAAGACTAGTCTCTCTCCGTTCCCCAAAACTCCGCTACCAAACTGGCGTCTTGATTATACTGGTCTGAATAAACTGGAAGCGTTCAAAGATGTATTTCAGTCTGTCACTATATCACATGCGTACCAGTCGTCATACTCGGTTATGAACTACTCCAGTTCACTTGACTCTAACGCGGTGAATGATGTAGACCGCTTCTTGATTAACAAGCCCGTTACCGATTACAACAATTCTTATTTCGGTACCAGGCCACGACAAACTGCTGATGGCACTGACCTCATCCCTATATATGTAATCAGCCAGGTATTGATCTCCGAGCAATTCTCTCCTCTCATTGGTATCAGCGTACGCACCAAAGGAAGATTGTCAGCAAACTTCCAGTATAAAACAAAGCGGGATGTAGCGCTCAATATCTCCAATGCGCAGATCACAGAGTTGAACAGTAAAGATTTTTCGTTCGAACTGGGTTATACGAAAAATAACATGAAGCTTCCGTTCAAAACGCAGGGGCGAACCACGGTATTGAAGAACGATGTTACTTTCCGTATGAATGTTACTGTGGGTAACACCAAAACCATTCAGCGGAAAATCGATGAACTGAATATCATCACCAATGGCAATATAAACTTCCAGTTGCGTCCAAACATCAGCTATGTTGTTAATCAGAAGCTGAACATCCAGCTATATTTCGAGCGCACTATTAACGAGCCGCTGGTTTCCAACTCTTATCGCAGAGCTACTACGCGATTTGGTGCGCAGGTGAGGTTTAGCTTGGCGCAGTAACTTCCTTGTTCAAGGTTAAAGTTATAAGGTTTAAAGTTCAAGGTCGGGTTTACTGAACATTGAACTTTAACCTTTTAAAACTTTACCTTATTTTTGCCCGCACCTAAAAAACTGAATACTCATGAACATCCCGGAAGGACTGAAGTATACCAAAGACCACGAGTGGGTTAAAATTGAAGGAAACACTGCGATTGTTGGTATTACTGACTTTGCTCAAAGCGAGCTTGGCGACATCGTTTACGTTGACATTACAACGGTAGGACAAGACGTTGCCGAACATGATATTTTCGGAACAGTAGAAGCTGTGAAGACTGTATCAGACCTTTATATGCCGGTAGCCGGTAAAGTGCTGGAAGTAAATCCTATACTCGATGGCAGTCCTGAAAAAGTAAACGAAGATCCATACGGAGATGGCTGGATGATCAAAATTCAGCTTACAGGTTCAGGCAGCGATCTGCTTACCGCAGCGCAGTACAAGGAACTTATTGGAAAGTAATATCCGTTAAGCGTTAACGGTTATAAGTTTATCTGTGTAACCGTTTAACTTTTTTATCATGATCGAATTACCCGTCATATCGCAGGAAGAGACGCGCAAGCGCAAGCCGGACTGGCTTCGCGTAAAATTGCCCGTGGGACCGGAATACGCTAAAGTGCGCAGGCTGGTAGATAATTATAAGCTTCACACTATTTGTGAAAGCGGTAATTGCCCGAACATGGGCGAGTGCTGGGGAGCTGGCACCGCTACGTTTATGATTCTGGGAAATGTATGCACCCGAAGCTGTACATTTTGTGCTGTAGCTACCGGAAGACCAACTGAATATGATGCAGAAGAGCCCAAGCGTGTAGCCGAAGCGATAAAACTGATGGGCGTGAAACATGCCGTGATCACGTCAGTAAACCGCGATGAGTTGAAAGACCGCGGTGCCGAGATCTGGTATCAGACCGTTGTAGAAACAAAAAAAATAAGTCCTGAAACAACCATCGAAACACTTATACCCGATACAAAAGGAAACTGGGATGCCTTGTATAGAATGATAGAAGGCAAACAGGAAGTTGTTTCGCACAATATGGAAACTGTAGGACGGTTATATCGCATGGTGCGTCCGCAGGCTAAATATGAACGCAGTCTCGAACAGATAAAAAGAATTCGCGAAGCAGGTATGCGTACCAAGACCGGTATTATGCTGGGACTTGGCGAAACCAAAGAAGAAGTTTTCAAAGCGATGGATGATCTTGCTGCTAATGGCCTCATGATTCTTACGCTGGGTCAATATCTGCAGCCTACTAAAATGCACCTGGAGGTAGCCGAATTTATTCATCCTGATACGTTCGAGATGTATAAAGAAGAAGGTTTGAAACGCGGCTTGAAATATGTTGAATCCGGTCCGCTGGTTCGTTCAAGCTACCATGCTGAGCGACATGTAAACGTACCGTTGGATTAACTTCTATACTCTGTAATTACTCCAAAGATTTTAAAATAAGAAAAGCGGGTGATGAACCCGCTTTTCTTTTATCTATACTATAACACTATAGCTTCTATTTTTTATCCGCCACTATACGCTGATCGCGATTGGCAATTTCCCATGCTGTATAGAAAACGCATTGCGCGCGCAACGCCATCAGATCAAACTCAATCTTGCTTACTTCATCGCTAGGCTTGTGGTAGTCTTCATGTATACCATCAAAGTAAAACACGATCGGAATATTGTTCTTTGCAAAATTCCAGTGATCGGAGCGGTAGTATAATCTGTCAGGGTGATTCTGATCGTTATAGGTATAATCGAAAAGTAAATTTGTGTGTGCTTTGTTTTGCGCTTCGTTCAGGTTATGTAACTCAGTAGAAAGTTTATCAGAGCCAATCACATATACATACGGAGCACTGTCTTTGTGTTGAGGATCTCTGCGGCCAACCATGTCAATATTCAGATCAACTACAGTTTTATCCAGGGGGAATACAGGATGCTGTGTATAATAATCAGAACCCAGCAAGCCTTTCTCCTCTCCTGTTACTAACAGGAAAAGTATACTTCTTCTCGGACCTTTCCCCTCTTTCTTCGCTTGTGTAAATGCTTTCGCCAGTTGTATTACCGATACTGTACCTGAGCCATCATCGTCTGCACCGTTGTTGATCAGGTCGCCTTCTGTGCCTTTAATTTTACCGATGTGATCGTAGTGCGCAGAAATCACCAGCAGTTCATCTTTCTTATCGGTTCCTTCCAGGTAGCCCAGCACGTTATCACTTTTCAGCACGTGTATATCCATCGCTGTTTTATAGGTGATGGTTGCCGGCTTTACTTTCTTCACGGTGTTTTCAGTAACAGCCTTCGAAAGTTTTTCAATCGTTGTGTTCAACACTTTAGCTGCGGCTGTCTGCGAAATGAAAAATACACCTGCGCGTTGTTCACCGGCTTCAGGCTTCTTTACCGACAATATACCTTCGCTCAGATAGTCTTTCAACTGCGCTGATAATTCTTTATAGGCATTTACATCTGCGTTGTAGATCAATACAACTTTTGCTTTACGCTCGCGTGCCAAGGTTAACGCAGCGCGATAATTTTCTTCAGCGCCTTGCTGTATAACGGCAGCCTTGCCTTCTACATTGATCAGATCGAAATCTTCTTTACGTCCTTTGCCTACAAAGACAACTGGCACTGTAACTTCTCCACCTGAATCAGATGATCCATAGAATACAACCTCCTGGAAGTTCAGAAATTTTGTCTGGCCGGACTTCAGATAAATATCACCGGGCATACTAGTATAGAGTTCAACATTCTGATAGAAGCCACCACTTACAGGGCCGGCTAATCCGAAGTCTTCAAAGTTTGCTTTCACAAAAGCAGCTGCCATCTTTTGTCCGCGCTTACCGGTTTCACGGCCTTCCATAGCATCGGAAGCGAGGATCGATAAATTTTCTTTGAGGTCAGCAGGAGTGATCAGGTCGCCATATTTTTTAGCGGCCGGATCTTGCGCAAGCAGGTTGCCAGCCGTTATCAGCGCCAGCACCATGCACATACATTTCTTCATGATCAATGAGTTTTTTTGAAATTAAAAATCCTGGCAATATGAAAAGGAATTTTGTCAATACAGAAATCGTTCCTGTTAAAGGCAAAAATTTTACAGGAAAGGAAAGCGATTACACAAGGTTATGCAGTGCTATACGTATACAAAAAATTACTTTCGGCCTTCATTGGCAACCTGCTTCCGCACTATCGTGCTATCTATTACCTTTGTGCGCCAATAACTCATGCTCTTTTCTCATTTACCTAAAACATTGAAAATCATACACTAAATGAATATTGACTCCCGATACTCCGAAAAATTCGAAAGCAGACACATTGGGCCTGATGCACACCAGGTAGAGGAAATGTTGAAAGTGATCAAAGCTAAATCGATTGATGAGCTGATCGATCAAACCATCCCCTCAACGATCCGCCTCAAGAAAGCACTGAGCCTGCCTGCAGCAAAATCTGAATATCAGTTTCTGCAAGACTTCAAGAAGCTTGCTTCCAAAAACAAAGTCTATAAATCATTTATCGGCACAGGATATTATAACACCATTACTCCGGGTGTAATTCTGCGCAACATCCTGGAAAATCCGGGATGGTATACAGCCTATACTCCTTACCAGGCAGAGATTGCCCAAGGGAGATTAGAAGCGCTGATCAATTACCAAACGATGGTAATCGATCTTACCGGCATGCAGATTGCCAACGCATCGCTACTCGATGAAGGTACTGCCGCTGCTGAAGCTATGCACCTGCTATATGCTTCACGCAAGGCTTCTAAAAAGAATGCACATAAATTCTTTGTTGATCAACATACCTTCCCGCAGACTATAGATGTGTTGAAGACGCGTGCTACACCTATAGGCGTTGAGCTGGTAGTAGGCGATATCAATACAGTAGATGTTACCGATGCAAACCTGTTTGCCGTATTCATTCAGAACCCGAACAACAACGGTGAACTGAAAGACTATACTTCCTTCAATGCATCAGCACATGAGAAAGATCTGTTTGTAGTGATGGCAGCTGATCTCATGAGTCTGGTACTGGCGAAATCACCAGGAGAAATGGGTGCCGATGTTGTGGTTGGATCGTCACAACGCTTTGGTGTACCCATGGGATTTGGCGGACCTCACGCTGCATTCTTTGCAACGAAAGATGACTTCAAGCGCCAGATGCCGGGAAGAATTATAGGCGCTTCGATCGATGCTTCCGGAAATCCGGGCTATCGCATGGCGTTGCAAACACGCGAGCAACATATACGAAGAGAGAAAGCTACTTCAAACATTTGTACTGCACAGGTTCTTCTTTCAGTAATGGCCGGTATGTATGCGGTATATCATGGCGCAGAAGGCCTGAAGAAAATAGCTGGTCGCATTCACGGCCTTGCACAATCGCTCGAAGCTGGTTTAAAAGCACTCGGCATAAAACAGGTAAATGAAAATTACTTTGACACACTGAAAGTAGCTGTTACCGATAAGAAAGCGATAGAACGCGAAGCACTGAAACACGAGATCAACTTCCGTTACTTCTCCGATAATCATGTAGGTATAGCGTTAGATGAAACAACATCTGCTGAAGATATAACCACTATACTCAACATCTTTGCTGCTGCAGAAAACAAGAAGGCAACCAACGTTTCGTCCAACGGACAACAACTGCACTGGCCTGCTGCACTTATCAGAAAATCTTCTTTCCTCACGCACCCGGTATTCAACACGCATCATTCAGAACATGAAATGCTGCGCTATATCAAGCGCTTGGAAAATAAAGATCTCTCGATGGTTCACTCGATGATCTCACTGGGATCATGTACCATGAAACTGAATGCTACCGCAGAGATGGTTCCTGTAACATGGCCTGAGATTGGAAATATACATCCCTTCGCTCCGATAGATCAGGTGCAGGGATATGCTGATCTTACTACGAATCTTGAGAACTGGCTGAAGGAGATCACAGGCTTTACGGGTGTATCACTGCAACCGAACAGCGGTGCGCAAGGTGAGTACGCTGGCTTGATGGTGATCCGCGCTTACCATGAAGATCGTGGGGAAGGACATCGCACTATATCACTTATACCAGCATCGGCTCACGGTACAAACCCTGCCAGCGCTGTAATGGCCGGTATGGAGGTAGTAGTAGTGAAGTCTGACGAAGAAGGCAAGATCGATGTAGCTGATCTGAAAGCAAAAGCAGAGCAGTATAAAGATAAACTCTCCTGCCTGATGGTAACATACCCTTCTACACACGGTGTGTTTGAAGAATCGATCATGGAGATCTGTGAGACTATCCACAAGAACGGTGGACTGGTATATATGGATGGTGCTAACATGAATGCACAGGTAGGCCTTACTTCACCTGCCACCATTGGCGCTGATGTTTGTCACCTGAACCTGCACAAAACATTTTGTATACCACACGGTGGTGGTGGCCCGGGCATGGGTCCTATCTGCTGCAACGATAAACTGAAAGCCTATTTACCTGGCCATGCCGTTGTAAAAACCGGTGGCGATAAAGCAATCAGCGCAGTATCAGCAGCTCCATGGGGAAGCGCCAGCATTCTGACTATATCTTACGCCTATATAGCGATGATGGGTGGCGATGGCCTGACCAACGCTACACGCTATGCTATACTGAATGCTAACTATATCAAGAACCGCCTGGAAGGCCACTATAAGATCTTATATACCGGAACAAAAGGCCGCTGCGCACACGAGATGATCGTGGATTGCCGCGACTTCAAAAAGGCTGGTATAGAAGTAGAAGATATAGCGAAGCGCTTAATGGACTACGGCTTCCACGCACCTACCGTATCATTCCCGGTAGCCGGTACGTTGATGATCGAGCCTACAGAAAGTGAACCGAAAGAAGAACTGGATCGCTTTGTAGATGCGCTGATCGAAATACGCAACGAGATACGCGAAGTAGAAGAAGGCAAAGCCGACAAAGAACAGAACGTATTGAAGAATGCACCGCATACCGCGGCCGTTATAACCGCTGACGAATGGACGCTGCCCTATAGCAGAAGTAAAGCTGCTTACCCGCTGCCGTATGTTCGCGAAGCGAAGTTCTGGCCAAGCGTAAGCCGTGTAGACAATGCGTATGGCGACCGTAACCTGGTATGTAGCTGTCTGCCGATTGAAGAGTATACTTCCAAAGAAGAATCGGTTACTGCATAGTAATCAGTAGTACTATAAAGAAGGCCTCTGCATCGAATGCAGGGGCTTTTTTATTTTAACAAAAACTTGATCCGCCAGGCTGCTATCCTTTCGTATAAAAAGTGAGTATATTTAGCATGTACCCTACCCGTGTTGCAAGCTTTAACAACAGATATTGCACCTCAGAAGCCTCCCTGGTGGGCATGGTTACTCACAATAGTGATCTTGCATACCGGCTCGCAGATATCACTGCTGTTTGAGTATTCACAGGGCGTTACCGACTATTATCTGCCCACAGCCCTATCGTTGATATTAATAAACTGGTGGGGGCCTCGCATCGTATTGCCCATCCTATATATAAATGCAACGCTCAGCACATACTTGTGGGGTGTACCGTTAGACCAATGGTATGAATGGCCTATATATGCCTTACCCGAAACGTGTTTCACCTTTCTCGGCTGGCTTCTTTTCCGGAAAATGTACCAGGGCAAATACTGGCTTCCGGATATACGTAATCTGCTGGCATTCTTATTTCTCGGAACGGTAGTTCCGTTGTTCATTGAAATTCTGGGACTGCAATTGTTGCTCTCGTATTTTGGCGAACAATCGTGGAGCACGTTCTGGCCCCTGGTAAGGCGTAACGCCCTGGGTGAATTTACTTCCAGCTTCGGTCTCGCATTACCATTGCTATATTATGGTTCGCACTATATGCAGAAAGCAGGGCTTCTCTATGAGCAACACGAAAGCATACCTTCTTCCAACTTACTTAACCGGAACCAAAGACTTGAGCTGATCGGCATATACATCATTCTCCTGCTATTAGTGTTTAATATTGACTTCGAGAAGTTCTGGTATATATACGGATTGCTGTCGCTATATATAGCGATTCGCTTTGGGTTTGGACCGGTTACATTCACCAACTACTATATATTTCTGATCACCTATATTATACCGAGGCTCTTCACACAATTCGGCTACAAACCATTCTCGCAAGAATTTGATGTAACCAATATACTCCTGGGAGCGAGTTTGCTGTTAGTGTTTGCAGCCGTAGTTGGCCGAGTGATTACCGACCTGAAAATTGCCGAGATACGTTTACAACAACAGAACCAGGAGCTTGACCAGATCAACAAAGAGCTCGATCGTTTTGTATATAGCGTTTCTCACGACCTGACAGCCCCATTAAAATCTATTTTAGGCCTGGTAAATATCAGCCGCATTGCTCATGAACCGAAAGATGTATCACACTATCTGAGTCGCATTGAGCAAAGTGTGCGCAAGCTGGAAATATTTATATCCGAAGTGCTGGACTACTCCAAGAACAAACGACAAGAGGTAAATATCGAGCGAATAAAATTACTGGAGCTGTGCACCGATATACTGGGCAATCTTAAAAACATGGAAGGTTTCAGCAACATTACCATCGATCTTTCTAACCTGAAACATGAAGAGATTAACCAGGATAAGATGCGGCTCAGCATCATTCTCAATAATCTGTTGACCAATGCTATAAAATTTCAAAAACGTTTACCGGAACATCAGCCCTATATACGCGTGTCTACGCGCAAGAGTCAGGAGAAAGTAATTATCGAAATTGAAGACAACGGAGAAGGTATACCGCCCGGTGTGCAGGATAAAATATTCGACATGTTCTATCGGGGCACCGAGAACTCCAGCGGCTCTGGTTTAGGCCTATATATAGCACGCGAAACCGCCAGCAAGATCGATGGCAATATCTATGTGCAATCCGAGTATGGAAAGGGATCGGTGTTTATTGTAGAGCTGAAGGAACTGGCAACGAAGAGCGTATGGAGTTAGTACAAGCGAAAAGCAGAAAGCTTAGAGCCAAAAGTGGAAAGCAGTCGGTATTTACTTTCTGCTTTCCACTTTAAGCCTTCTGCTTTCCACTCAACGACCAGCGGTCATCTCCATTCTCTTCTGCATCTCTCTTTCTTTGCGCACCAGTTCTTCCTGCGTGGCTTGCAGCTCTTCCATATTCTGACGCATCTCTTCTTCGCGTTGCTTCATTTGTTCTTCATTGATGCGTGCATGATCCAGCAACTCTTTCATCTTGTGTGTATTCTGCGTATTCAATATAGCAGAAGCCAGAAACTCTCCGGCTTTCTTCAGGAAGTTGATATGGTGCTCCTGAAATTCTTCGAACGAAGCAAGTTCCAGTATGGCTACCGTTGTAACATCGTACTTCAACGGAACAATAACGAGATTGCTCGGTGTAGCATCACCAAGCCCCGATGTGATCGCTGTATATCCCTGAGGAACCTGTCGAAGCTCGATAGTATCACCTTCCAGGTATGCCTGCCCGATAAGACCCTGCCCTATATCTATTCGTTTTTGTACCCACTTCTTCTTATCAAAAGCAAAGCAGGCTTTCAACTCCAGATATTTCTCTCCATTACTTTCTTCCACCACAAATAAACTTCCCTGTTGTGCGTGTAAATATTTTGTAAGAAAAGAAATACAACGATCCGCCAACAAATTATTATCGTGTTGATTGTTTCGCACAAGCTCCGAGAATGTAGCAAGCCCTTCGTTTATCCAGTTCCGTTTTTCATCTTCCAGTCGTACGCGTTTTAGTTGTTCGCGCATGCGCACCAGGTTGCCCGCAAGGGTCTCTGCATTTTGATCTGCGTTCGATTGATCCAGTCCTTTCCAATCAACATCATAATTACCATCGGTCATGTGTCGGATAAAATCAGATGCCTTCCGCACATTTTGTATAGAGCTCTCGTTGATCTCGCTGGCCGACAACGCCTGACTTTCGCCCGGGTCAAATACATACTTCCGGTCATTCTCCTGCACTTCCAGCAACAATGCCTGGCGCGCATCACGCTCCTTTCGTACGCGTTGTATAAATATGAACAAGAGTGGCAGTGCCAGTACTGCGATTGTTATTTGCAGGATCAGATTGTTTCGTATTGCAGCATTATAATTAGCACGTGCTTCTTTATTCAACTGATCTTCGTATGCTAACAGCGGCTGCGAAAATGCTGAGTATTGTTTCCATACTTCATACCCTTTATCCTGCTTCAGCATATCCTTAAAAATATTTATACTGTCGATGCGCGCAGTATCTACCATCTGCTTGCTGAACACTATATAGGCATCCACTTCTTTTCTAACAGCCATCAACTTTCCATCATCGTTATACGTTTGCTTTTTCAATAACGAATCGAGCTGATGGAATGTAACTGTACTGATCTGGATGGCTTCGCGATAAGGCCGCAGCATATTGTCATCGCGTGTTAATCCATAGCCGCGCACGCCCAGATCGAGCCCGTGCATTATACCGCTGAGGATTTCGCGGGTACGTTGTTCCACAAGTTCGGTTTGTTGCTGCAATAAATTATTCTGCTGAATAACGAAATGATTACGAATAGCAACAATAACACTGGTGGCGAGTGCCAGGCCCAGTACGACAACAATCCAGTTGTCGGCAAGGAGTTTTCTCATAATAGATTTTCTAGTAGGTTTGGTTTAGAAAAAATAAGAAAACCAGATTCGTTATACAACGGGATGCATGGTAAAAATAAAAATGGAAGAAAAATGAAAGTATTGAAAACGGTTTCAACGATCTCTAAAAGTATATTTCTGGTATTCCTGATAAGCCTCATGGCCCTTTCTGCCTATAGCCAGAAGAAAGCAGCCTATAAAGGATTTCCTTCACTGGTGTGGCCCAAACTCTATAACATCACTTTTGTAAAAGCACAGGACCGCCTCGGAGAAGTTGATAAGCCTGTATTCACCGATGCCGTAAGGGCATTGAACGGAAAACAGGTAACACTGCCAGGCTATATGGTGCCTTTTGAAAACGGCATGAAAGGGAATCACTTTATGCTGTCATCTCTTCCGCTCAACGCCTGTTTCTTCTGTGGTGTGGGCGGACCTGAAACCGTAGTAGAAGTATTCAGCACTAAAGCCGTTAGCTATACCGAGAAACCGATCGAGATACAAGGCAAGTTGATGCTGAACGACAAGAACCCTGACCAGATGATCTATATACTGGAAAACGCAGAAGTGATCGGAGAAGCCGGTCTGTAATCAGTATACATTCCTCAATATGTAGTCGTATGGCGTAAATACTATAGTATGAAAAAGTCCCTCCTATATATACTCTCGCTAACTACGTTGCTTCCTGCGTTGGCACAGGAGTTTACCAATAACGATCTGCAATCGCTGGTAAATGCCGAACGTGCTTTTAGCCTGCAGGCAAAAGAGAAAAACACACGCGATGCTTTCCTGGCCAATCTTACTGACGAATCGGTTGCCTTCTACCCGAACACTACAAAAGCAAAAGCCTTTTGGGAAAAAGCTGCAGCTGGCACGGAGTGGCTATACTGGCAACCGGTATATGCAGATATAGCTGCCTCCGGCAACTTTGGCTATACCACGGGACCGTGGAGTTTTCGAAAAGATAAATCTGCAGAAGCCTCTGCCTTTGGAGAGTATATTACCGTTTGGAAGAAACAGAATGATGGCAACTGGAAAATATTGATCGATGCCGGCATCAATCATAGCAGTTACCCGGTAGATGGCCATTCGGTAAAAACATCGGCTATAGCATCGCAGCCTTCGAAGAAACCAGAAAAAGATTTAGTTAACGAACTCACTGCATGGGAAGCCGCCTTTATTAAAGAGGTTCCTGCCGATGGACTCAAAGCTTTTACACATCACGTCTCGAAGGAAATACGATTCTATCGTCAGGGTCATTTGCCATTGACAGCTATAGAAGAGGCTTGCAAAGTATCTGACATCATCACCTATACTCCAATCGGCACACAAGTTGCCCCGAGCGGAGATATGGGCTTTGCGTATGGTAGCGTTACCGTTGTGAAACATGAAAATGGTGAACAGAAAACCAACACATCCAATTACCTGCGCATCTGGAAAAAAGAAAATGGTACGTGGAAAATTGTGATCGACCTGATCACTTGATGCTATACAGTATACTACAGCAGGCGGGTTAAAATACTTTACGAATACCCAGGTTGAAAGTCTTCCAGCGATTGCTGTTCTCGCCCGAGAATACATCGCTGTAAAACAGATTTATAGTAAACATGGTATTGTATTGGTACTGCAATCCTACACCATAGGTAAAGAATTGTCGTGTATGATCGAAGTTATAATCCCACGCATTCGTCATTCCGATCAAGGCAAATGGAAATATATGTTTCGTGAGCAGGTAAGAGGTATATACATTGATAGGATTGGTAAAATCCGCATTAGCACGGGCATCGCGAAAACGAACCAGTATATCTGCCTGCACAAAGAGAAACATCTTGCGACTGATAAGATAATTATATAGCAGCTGTGTATTAAGCGCATAACGATTATCGCCCAGAAACATACTTTGATTGCTCGCTGCTCCCAACGGAATATAGAAGGTTTGCTGCACCACAAAGTTATTCGTCATAAATGGCAGGTAACGTGCCCGTATACCTACCGATGTAATGGCCCGTTCGTACTGGATCAGCCCCTTGTTATCATTACCCAATACCTTTAGCGGAGAGCTCTTGGCATCTATATCCTGCCGGCCTGTGCGATACGAGAAATCCAACCCAACATTAAACCTCCCTGATTCAGATATACCATGCGTAACCTGCAGCGTATTGATGAGATAGGTATAGCGCTGATTCATATTGATCGACACATGATCTTGCGTGAAATACGTGTTCGTGGTAAGCAGCGCGTTTGAGAGTATAACTTCTGTATAGCTCTTGGGCATCATCACCGAAGAAACCGCAGGCGTAATTCTATCACCCACCAACAGGGAATCGTACGTATAGCGTCTATCCGAAATTTGTGCCAGCACTCTATCCGCTATACATAGTGAGCACACAACTAAAAACAGGAATAATAAAAATTTCATATAGACTTATTTCATGGGCATTCAAAGTCTTTCACATCCAGTGTGAGTTGTTTGCCAGACTGCGTGGAGATCAGCGTCATGTGATGGTAGCAGTATTTCTTCAATGTCTCATTGTATACTGTAGGAGCAGTCCACACACCAACATAGCGTACACTGTTTACGGTAAACTCGATATAGTTATTCATTACGCCTCCTACTACCGCCTGATCATATATACCATTTCCTTCGGCATCGTTCGAGTTATTCCGGAAGTTTACCGATAATGTACCATCACCATTATCGCTTAGTAAGAATGTTTCATTGCCATTCAGCTCAAAAGGATTGTCCCACTGATTAGATATAGGGGGCACATAGCCCGCAGGCAAGGATGTAACCGTAGCACCATTTACCAGCGAAGCTCCTCCCGTTACATCAGGCTGTGTACTCACCACTTCAAAAGTTTTTCCTTCTGATATACCTACCGATGTTTTTACTTTCACCGAATAGTTACCCACTGCCAGATCGGAAGGTATAATTACTGTAACTACTTTACTGGTAGCGGTCGCTATATCTGCCTGT
>NZ_DATCSD010000151.1:0-2145 GCF_036568665.1 Ohtaekwangia sp.
CTGTTTCTCAACCTCCATACGCGATATACCACCGTTCTGCTGCACTATATGGGTAAGTTCGTGCGCCAGTAATTCTCTTCCTGCCGATGACTCGGGATTATATACTCCTTTATTAAAAACTATATGGTTCTTATGCGTAAACGCTTTCGCGTGAACGGATGATGCGGCTTCTGCTGCCTGCTCATTATCATGTATACGCACGCTGCTAAAATCGGCTTTGAATTTTGGCTCAAAAAACTTTTTAACAGAATCCGGTAGCGGTGCTCCTTTACCATCCAGCGATGCTATATAGGATGGCACGTTACCGGAAGCATCTTTTACGGCCGATGCCTTTTCACTTCTCTGCACTTTCTTTTCTTCGTGCTCGCATTTCTCACACTTGCGATTTATAGCCTGATGTGCTACCGATGGTGAGAAGAAAGTTGATTCAGAAGAAGATGTATCGAAGAATGATTGCGCATTCTGCTTGGTGTTTTGCATACTCGTTGTAGAGCTTTGCTTCCTTGTAATTCTTCTTCTAAAAACTCTAGTCTTACTCATACTTATAATTTTATAGTATTGTAGTTCGCTTATAGTGGTTAACTAGGATTCCAAGATGCCGGTACTGCGCCCCATGTTATATTCTTATCGCGATTTTGTTTGTTTAACGCCTGCACTCCTATTCCAATCTCGGATTTTCCATTCGTAATTTTTTTCTTTGCCTTAAAAACGTCAATAATACGCTGTGCTCTAGCATATCCTATTCCTTTAATCTCCATAAGAATAGCAAGAGCTTCCGTTACTGTTTTACAATCTTTAATCTTTTCACCTAGTATCACATTAACTTTTGGCTTAGCTCCAAATTGATAACTTGAAAGTATGCCATAGTTAATATCATTCATTATCGTTTTCGAATGAGTCTTCTCCGTTGTCTCATTTTCCTTGGTTATTACAGCGCTGCAGTTAAGCTGAGTAGGAACATATTTTTCACCCTCTAGCACATCAATCACTTCCGTCATATCCCACGCAGGATCAAAACCCGATGGATAATCATCTATACTATCATCTTTAAGCTGCGATAATGCGGCTGGTTCTGATCTTCCATAGGAAGCTGTAACAGAAAATCCCTTCATTGTACCCTTGGTCGGTAATGATTTTGTATTGGTCACTTTCGCTGCCGTTCCGTTCACAATTAATTTTACCGGGTCTTCAAATTCCAATTGATGATCCTTATTAGCCTGTCTGTTAATTGGAGTAAGATTCGACCAAGTAGTGCCAGGTCCACCTAGGTTATCATTCAAAAGATGTCCTTTGACATAATATGAACCATTCAAATCTCTACGAACATTAATTTTATCAAATATAGAATGCGATACATTCGGACCTGATCCTGGATCGAAAGGAGCCTTCTGAAATGCTACAACTGCAGATGAACCGAAGAATCCCATATATTCCCCGCCATATATAGCCCCCGAATTAACTCCCGTTGCTGCCGTTAGAGGCAACGCACTTAGTTCCGTTGCGAGTTGAGTCATTAGCTTATTTACTTCATCTGTTTTCTTTTGTTTATCAGCGTCTGTCGAAGCATCTTTCTTCTCTTCAGTATCAATTTTTTGTGCTGTAGCCAGAGGCGTGGCTACATCTGAATCCTTTAATTTATTATCCGTTTTTATTTTGCCTATATAATCTACAACGGACATTGGAGTTGTTGCAATTGTAAGGACTGAATTGTTTTCACTACCTGTAAAATATAGAGTATGATTAACTCCATCCTTTGTAGTAAGTGGTTTCTTCAAGCCGAACCAGCCTAATATTTTATCCTTAGCCTGCTTCACCTTCGCCACCAGCTTCTCAACAAAGCCAACCACTTTGTCGATGAGGAAGTCTAGACCTTTGTCTACTTTTTCGCGCACGGTGCCGAGTACATCGCGAATGCGACCACTGAGATCAAGACCAACCTGGTTTGCCAGGAAGCCAATCACGATCGGTACACCATCTGCCAGTGAGCGCTCTAAGAAGTTAGCGGCGTTCTTGATATTACCACTGCATATCTCGAGTATACCTTCCACAAATGAATTTACGATCTCAAGCATCTTTGTTATATACTTGATGAACGACTGTATCGCTTTATACAGTGCTATAGCACTATTGATCACAGCCATGATA
>NZ_DATCSD010000152.1:0-57937 GCF_036568665.1 Ohtaekwangia sp.
GATCGTGACGATAAAACGGTAAAGTATATACTATCGCACGAACGCGACAATGGTTTTAGTCTTTCCGAAGATAAAGCGCAGTTACTATACCAGACACGTGACCATGTGATATGGATTGGTACGTTTGGTTACGGACTTAATAAGTATAACCCGGATGTGAGCGCATTCTCCTATCTCGGGGAGCAGTCTCCATTGCCGTTATCCACCAACTATATCTCCACTATTTTTACACATGACGACTCCACATTGTTCATAGGAACATCGCGTGGACTAAATCTTGTGGATATGCGGAGGGGCGTAGTGAACACTTTCTTCTCCGACAAGGAGATGAACCTGGTGTATAAGATCAAGGCCGATGCACGAGGTGATATATGGGTATCTACAGCAGCGGGGTTTTATAATTATCGTGATAGCAGATTTATACCAATAGCGTTTAATCCCGGCCCGATGTACGACATTGCCGATTGGGACGAACAGACTATCGCACTGGCTACACGCATGCAGGGTATATATTTGTTCAGCAAAGCGACACATGTATCGGAGTTATTAATCCCGGCTTCTCAATTACCGGATGTAGTATTTGCTATACAGGTAACAAAAAACAATCTGTGGGTTGCCGGTAAAGACGGGCTGCGTGTTTTTACAAGGGATGGTAGATTACAGAAACACTTTAGAAGCCGATCGGGGGAAGTACATGGATTGCCGGTTGATAATGTGAAATGTATATTCTCCGATCACCTGCATAACCTGTGGGTAGGCACCTGGGGAGGCGGGCTGTGTAAATTCAATGAAGGCGACAGTACTTTTACGACTTACGATCTGGGCGATGGTTTACCCAACAATGTGATCTACGGTATTATCGAAGACAACATGGGTATACTCTGGCTGAGCACGAACATGGGAATTTCTGCATTCGATCCGCGCAAGAAAACCTTTCGTAATTTTGATTACCTCGATGGTTTGCAGGGGAATGAATTTAACACGGGTGCATACTTTCGTTCTATCTATGGCAAGATATACTTTGGTGGTATAGATGGCCTTACGTTCTTCGATCCGGAGAAAGTACTGATACCGAGCAATGCACCCACCGTAATGATCAATGAGCTGGCTATAAATGATCACCCGCCACAGGAACACAATTATACCCAGCAGGAAAGTATCCATGTTACAGACGAATTGATTTCTACCTGGCGACTTAATGATATAACACTTGAATTTACTTCGGTAGATTTCAAACAGCCGCGGAAATTGAATTTTCAATATTCCGTTGATAATGGTGAGTGGCATGATATAGGCAACCGCAGAAACCTGGAGTTCATCAATCTTCCGATGGGACGCCACCAGGTAAAGATGCGCGCGCGCAAGCCCGGCAGTTCATGGGGTATAGCGTGTAGCCTTACGATAAATATATCCCCTCCGTTCTGGCGAAAGACTCCGGTGATCGCGTTGTTCTTTATTATTGCACTGGCCGGTATATATGCGACCTATCGCATACGACTCAAGTATCTAACGCATGTAAATCTTACACTGAATAAACTGGTAAAGGAACGGACGCAGGAAGTGGAGATAAAGAATGATCAGATCAGTGCCCAGAATGGAGAGCTTACGCGACAAACCGAATTACTGGTTGATAAGAATCTGCAACTGGAACAGCAGCAATTGCAACTGATGGAGCTAAGCAATGAACTGGAACGCAAGGTAGACGATCGCACCAAAGATATACAGTTGCTTAACCAGGACTTGCTGGAACAAAATGTGCAGCTTGAGCAATTCTCCTTTATAACAGCGCACAATTTCCGAGGACCGGTAGCACGCATTAAAGGACTTACAGAGTTGCTATCGCAGCGGGAGTTGAGTAAAGAAGACCTGAACTCATTTCTTGTACACATGAAGAGTTCTGTAAATGACCTGGATGAAGTAACAAAAGACCTCAATAAAATTCTCAGTATAAAAAAAACTTCTCCCGATTTCTTCGAGGAGGTGGAGTTAAAGCCGGTGCTGGATAAAGCACTGATGCTACTGGAAGAAGAGATACGCACCAGTGGTATATTTGTTGACGTTACAAAGTTTGAGTTCCATACCATCCGTGGATCGAAGTCATACACGCAAAGTATATTTTACAATCTTATTCAAAATGCAATCCGCTACTCTCGACCAAAGGCAGGGCCGTTTATAAAAATAACCTGTACTATCGTTGGCAGCCAGGTAAGAATACAATTTATAGACAATGGTATAGGGATAGATCTGAAGCTGGCCATGAACAAAATATTCCGCCTATACCAGCGCTTCACCTATAACTCCAATGGTCGCGGCCTGGGCTTGTTCCTCGTAAAAACACAGGTAGACATTATGGGCGGAGAAATTTCTGTAGAGTCGTCATTAGGAGAGGGCTCCGTGTTTACGATTACATTTCCACAGTAAGAGAAGCTGAAAGCGTAAAGCAGAAAGTGTAAAGTGAGATGCCGTTCGCTTTCAACTTTCTGCTTATACTTTAAGCTTGCATTTAATCTGCGTTGATCAGCGAGATCTGCGGGAAGCAAAAACTTTACTATATATAGCACAAACTTCTTCCCGACTTCCTGTCTTCCGGACGTTCCGTCTGTTAATGAAACTGTTCGCTCCCCGTTCGCTATCGAACAATCACTCAGCATCCATACGCGATTTCTGCCTCGTATTCCTATACTTTCAATTTGGCATAATTATTATTCCTACATTTAGGAAAATAACCTCGATGCCATGAAGAAATATCAACTGGGTGAATTTGAAGAGATCGTCATCCTCACGATAGGTGTGCTATATAATGAAGCCTATGGCGTTTCTATTAAGAAAGAGATCGAATCACGACTGGCGCGTAAAGTAAGTATGGGTGCCCTGCACACAGCACTCAAACGACTGGAAGACAAAGGCTATATCAAATCGCACGATGGAGAAGCGACAGAAGAGCGTGCCGGTCGCCCCAAGAAATATTTCCAGATAACTGCCCTCGGTAAAAGAGCGATGGAGTATACCAAGAGTACCCGCGATGATCTCTGGCGTGCTATACCAAAGGTCGCGCTGAATCCTATAGTCGTTAATCGTTGACCGCTAATGGTTAATCGTTAACCGTAAAGAACAACGATAATCATTACTTCTGCATTCGGTGTTCCTTGTTCGATATTCGATATTCAGTTTATGGCCTGAGTTTAAAGTTCAAGGTTCTCCTGCTAATAAAGATGATCGGTATATATACTTCTTATAAAAAAAATTCTCCGTCACTCACACTTCCCACACCCACAATTAACTGTTAACGCTTAACCAATAACGGATATGCATCCTCCCAGGCTTTTTCTTCGCTTCTTCCGCTGGTATTGCCATCCGAAGCTGAGAGATTATATAGAGGGTGATCTGATGGAGCTATACTATGAGCGGTATGATGCCCGGAGTAGCAAGCGATATGCAGATATACAGTTCATTATTGATGTGTTATTGCTTTTTCGTCCTGGTATAATACGGCCCGCTGAAAAATACACGCACATAAATCATTATGGTATGTTAAAAAATTACTTTAGAATTGGTTGGAGAAACATCGTCAGAAATAAAGGTTACTCCTTTATTAATATAGGTGGACTGGCGATTGGTATGATGGTGGCTATACTGATTGGCCTCTGGATTTCAGATGAGGTTTCGTTCGATTCATACTTTAAAAATCACAGTAAGCTTTCGCAGGTAATGCTGCTGCAAACCGGAAAGGGGGAAACCTATACCGGTGGAACAATTGCACCTGTCATTGTTGATCCGCTGCGAACAAAATATGGTAACGACTTCAAAGCATTGTCGCTCGTATCGTGGAACGATGAACGAATCGTATCCGTAAAGGATATAAAATTAGCAGAGCCTGGACGATGGGTGGAACACGCGTTTCCTGAAATGTTCACGCTCGATATGTTGTCCGGAAGACGCGATGCGTTGAAGGATGCCTCTACCATGCTGCTGAGTAAATCATTAGCCAAAGCGTTATTTGGTGATGAAGACGCATTGAATAAAACCGTGCGTATTGACAATCATTTTGATATGACCGTGGGAGGTGTTTATGAAGACCTCCCTGCCAACACTACATTTGCCGGAACAAAGTTCCTGCTATCTTGGAACAACCGTCAGAACTGGGTAAATAGTATAACCGAGTGGGACAACCATTCATGCCAGTTGTTTGCCCAGCTGGAAGAACATGCTGATATAGACCAGGTAAACCGGAAGATCAGAAATATACCCACGCCCTATGTGTCGGAAGTAAAAGAAGAACTTTTACTCCACCCGGTGGATAGACTGCATTTATATAGTGAATTTGAGAATGGTGAAGTATCAGGCGGGTTGATTCAATTTGTATGGCTCTTTGGTATCATCGGTATATTTGTATTGCTGCTGGCGTGTATCAACTTCATGAATCTGTCTACCGCCCGCAGCGAGAAGCGCGCAAAAGAAGTTGGTATTCGTAAAACCATTGGTTCGCTTCGTAAGCAGATTATAGGACAGTTTCTTACAGAGTCTGTAGTAGTTGCACTTGCTGCTTTATGTATTGCATTGGTATTGGTGCAGGCTGCGTTGCCCTTTTTCAATACATTGGCAGGTAAGCGAATGTCGGTTCCGTGGAGCAGCCCTGTATTTTGGTTGCTGCTGACAGGCTTCACGTTGTTTTCGGGTATTATATCCGGAAGTTACCCGGCCTTCTACCTCTCCTCGTTCAAACCAGCGAAAGTGCTGAAGGGAACATTCCGTGCAGGACGACTGGCGTCACTTCCGCGCAAGGTATTGGTAGTAGTACAATTCACCGTATCCATTACACTTGTTATCAGTACGATCATCGTATTTCAGCAGATACAGTTTGCGAAAGATCGCCCGGTTGGATATAGCCGCCACGGACTTATATCTTCCAATATCAATACACCCGAGCTCTATAATCATTACGAAGCATTGCGCACAGACCTGATGCAGACAGGTGTGCTGGAGAACATGACGCGTGCATCACAATCACCGGCTAAGTTTGCAAATAATACTTCGATTGATTGGCCGGGCAAGAATGAGCTTACTCCTTTCTTCCGTAATGTGAGTATAACTCCGGAGTTTGGTGTCACGGTTGGCTGGACGGTCAAAGAAGGTCGTGATTTCTCCAATGAAATGGCCAGCGATTCATCGGCTGTGTTGCTCAACGAGACGGCTGCACGCATTATAGCATTTAAGGAGCCCATTGGTAAAACCGTAAAGCATGGAGAGAAAGAGTATACCATTGTCGGTATAGTGAACGATATGGTTACACAGTCTCCGTACGATCCTATCGAGCCCACTATATTTTTTACACGCGGCTGGCTGGGTGTTATAACGATGCGTATCAAACCAGATGCACCCATGCGCGAGGCATTGACGAAGATCGAGAGTATATTTCGAAAACATAATCCCAGTGCACCGTTTGTATTTCGCTTTGTAGACGATGAGTATGAATACAAGTTTGCCGAAGAAGAACGCATCGGTAATCTTGCCAGCTTTTTTTCTATACTCGCTATTTTCATTTCGTCTATGGGTTTGTTCGGGTTGGCGTCATTCGTAACGGAGCAGCGTACCAAAGAGATTGGTATACGTAAAACCATGGGAGCATCCGTAGCCAGCCTCTGGCAGTTGCTGTCGAAAGACTTTATTATACTCGTTATTGTCTCGTGCGCTATCGCTATACCGCTGTCAGTTTCCTTTATGCAACAGTGGCTGCAGCACTATAATTATCGCACAGCATTGCCCTGGTATATATTCGTGCTTACCATAACCGGAGCCTTTATTATAGCGCTGGTAACGGTAAGTTTCCAGTCGATCAAGGCTGCAGTAGCAAGTCCGGTAAAGAGCTTGCGATCCGAGTAATTATTGGCAATGTGTAGTTTACTTTTACATTCGGTGTTCCTAGTTCGATATTCAGTTTATGGTTTACGTTCAATGTTTCAGGTTCACGGTTTATAGTTCACTGCCAATAAAATGTTCAGTATATATACTTTCATAAAAGCTCCATCACTCACACACTCGCGACTAACGCTTAACCAATAACGACTAACGACTATGTCTCCTCCCAGACTTTTTCTTCGCTTCTTCCGCTGGTATTGCCATCCGGATCTGAAGGATCATATAGAAGGTGATCTGATGGAGCTATACTATGAGCGATGCGAAGGATCGGGTAAACGAAAAGCTGACGTTCAATTTATAGCAGATGTACTGCTGCTGTTTCGGCCGGGCATTATCAGGCCGGTAAAAGAATATAATCACGTAAATCAATATGGCATGATCAAAAGTTATTTCAAGATCGGTATCAGGAATCTCCTGAAGAACAAAGGATATTCGGTAATCAATATAGGAGGTCTGGCGGCAGGTATGACGGTCGCTATTATAATAGGACTATGGGTATATGATGAGCTGTCGTTCAATCGCTATTATGAAAACTACGATCGCATAGCGCAGGTAACAAAGGCGGGTAATTTTGATGGTAAATATTATAAAGGTCAGAAGTATCTTCCTTATCCGCTCATAGAGGAACTCGAAACCAGCTATGGATCAAACTTCAAACACGTAGTGCCTATATCCGGCCCGGGCGGATGGAGAGGCGTGTTATCTACTCCTGAGAAGAAAATTACCAAAACCGGTATGTATATAGGAGATGAGGCTCCGGAAATGTTTACGTGGCGAATGAAGTATGGAACTACCACTGGACTGAAAGATCTGCACTCCATTATGATATCAGCGTCTACAGCTGAAGCAATGTTTGGTAATGTAGACCCTGTAGGACAAGCGATGAAGATAAACAACAATACGGATGTTGTAGTTACGGGAGTATATGAAGACTTTCCGAAGAACACGGAGTTCTATGGTATACAATTCTTTGAGCCCTGGGATTTTTATGTAGAGGATGCTTCGTGGATAAAAGACCAGGGATGGGATAATCACTTTTTGTTTGTGTATGTAGAGCTGGCGCCCAATGTTACTATGGAGCAGGCCGGTGCTAATATCCGCAAGGCGGAGATGAAGGTGATTAAAGATATAGACTATATGAAAGATGAGCTGAAGTATGATATGGATATACTGCTGCTCCCGATGGCTGACTGGCATTTGTTTTCGGATTTCAAGGATGGCGAACTGCAGAGTGGCCCCGTGCAGCTTGTGTGGTTCATTGGTGCCATCGGTATATTTGTATTGCTGCTGGCCTGTATCAACTTTATGAACCTGAGCACTGCGCGATCGGAGAAGCGCGCCAGGGAAGTGGGCATTCGTAAAACGATGGGTTCTATACGCAGGCAGCTGGTGAGTCAGTTCTTCAGCGAATCATTCCTGGTGGTGGCGCTTGCCTTTGTAGTGTCTGTCTCGATCGTAATGCTCATGCTTCCCTGGTTTAATGAACTTGCCGGTAAAGATGTGAGCATGCCCTGGCAGCAGTCGTGGTTCTGGGCAAGTGTGGGTATATTTATAGTCATTACAGGTTTGCTTGCCGGGAGCTACCCGGCCTTATACCTCTCCTCGTTTAATCCGGTGAGCATCCTGAAAGGAACATTTCGTGCCAGTCGTTTCTCCTCTGTGCCAAGAAGAATATTGGTAGTAATACAATTTACGGTCTCGGTTGTGTTGATTGTATGTACTGTCTCTATATACCATCAGCTGATGTATGTGAAAGATCGCCCGGTAGGATATAGTCGCGAGGGATTGTTGATGATCCGCAAGAAGTCGAATGACTTCAATACGAAGGGCGATGTATTGCGTGCGGAATTGAAGAATACCGGTATGGTAACAGAAGTAGCAGAATCAGGAGGCGATGTAACAGCGATATGGTCTAACAACGGTGGCTTTACATGGGAAGGCAAAGACCCCGACCTGGAAGAGAGCTTTGCTACATTAAATGTATCTCCGGAGTTTGGCAAGACTGTAGGCTGGCATTTTACAGAGGGGCGCGATTTCTCTGCAGATATAGCCAGCGACTCTTCCGCAATAGTGCTGAACGAATCGGCTGTAAAGTATATGGGACTGAAAGATCCCATTGGTAAAGTTATTCATTGGGATAATCGCGCCTGGGGAACCAATACCAATTTTACGGTGGTAGGTGTAATCAACGATATGGTGATGGGTTCTCCCTTCGAGCCGGTGAAACCTACTATATATTTTACCATCGGGTATGAACGTGTGCTGCTGGTAAAGATCAATCCTGCAGTAAGTGTAAGCGAAGCCTTGCCGAAGATCGGACAAGTGTTTGCCAAGGTAATTCCGGATATACCATTCGATTATACCTTTGCTGATGAAGAATATGCAGCCAAGTTTTCTACGGAAGAACGTGTTGGCAAGCTGGCAGCAGTGTTTACCTGCCTGGCTATTGCTATCAGTTGCCTGGGTTTGTTTGGGCTCGCTTCTTTTGTAGCAGAGCAACGCACCAAAGAGATTGGTATTCGTAAAGTGTTGGGCGCATCAGTAATAAGCCTGTGGCGTATGCTGTCGCGCGAGTTTGTTATACTGGTAATACTTTCATGCATCATTGCTACGCCATTAGCTTACTACATATTGTATAAAGGTCTGGAACACTACGCCTATCGCACCAACATAGGGTGGTGGGTGTTTGCAACGGCAGGCTTAGGCGCATTAAGTATTACGCTGCTTACTGTTAGCTACCAGGCAATTCGCGCAGCGCTGGCCAACCCCATAGAGAGTCTTCGTTCAGAATAACCACTGTTAAACAGCAAGCTCCTGAAAGGCGCAAGGTTCTTTTTCACAAAGAGCTTTGTGCCTTTTTCATTGGGAGATAGTGATAGTTTATAACAGGATCGAGGTATTATAACGGGAGGAATAGTGCTCACTCGGAAGATTTTTTTATGATTTTCTCCAATGAAAGACGGTGCAAGAACATTTTCTGAAAATATTTTTTCATTGGGAAAAACGCAGTCGGCTGCTATGATCAGCATAGTGAAAAGCAAATGTCAGCAAGCATTTGCCGAGAGTGTGATGCACGTTTCTCCAATGAGAAAAGTGATCATTCACCTTGTTTTCATTGGGAAAATCGAGTTTTTCATTGGGAAATGCGCGTTGTAACGACACGTTTGTGGGGTGTGAACAGAAGTTGATAGCATGTGTTTTCCCCTATGAGAACACTTCATTTCTCCAATGAAAACACCGGAAAGTCCTTTGGATATTGACTTTGCCGAAGGTGATATTTATAAAAGTAAAATGATGGTGTTGGTGTAACGATAAAACTTTCATTACTTTAGTGCTGGTTATTTTGAATGTACCATCTTTAAAAACTGAAACGCTATGGCAAAAACAGCGAAGAAGAAAACTGCTAAGAAAGCAGTTAAGAAGGCGGCCCCTAAGAAGGCTGCAAAAAAATCAGCTAAGAAAGCACCAGCAAAAAAGGCCGCTAAGAAGCGCAAGCCTAATGCTGCTTTCATGGCACCTCTTACTCCCAGTGCTACACTTGCTGCAGTGATTGGCAACAAACCTTTACCAAGAACTGAGATCGTGAAGAAGATCTGGGATTATATCAAAAAGAACAATCTCCAGGACAAGAAGAACAGACGCATGATCAACGGAGATGAAAAATTGAAAGCAGTGTTTGGCGGCAAAGGCCAAATCTCCATGTTCGATCTGGCAAAGATCGTAAGCAAACATGTGAAGTAATCGCTGCTGCTTGTTCAGCTATAGCTGAACGAGGAACACATGCTTTGAAAAGCCTTGCATCCGTGCAGGGCTTTTTCATGTATATAGTATTTAGCGTTGACCCGGTGAGCCGAATATAAATCCGCAGTTTACACCAACGAGCGGCTGGAAGGAACGAATAGCATCATGACTGAGTGATCCTCTCACGGAAGTTTCTACATATACACCCCCGATATAAGTATCGATCGTAAGTCTTTCCGCTATTACCCATTGCCAGCCAAGATCCAACCCACCGCCTACCTGGTTAATGTGTGCACTGTTGCCACGGCTGGTGTCAGTAACTTTAAAATCGGAATATATAGCAAAGGGCTGTGCATAGTACCCTGCGGGTGGTTGCCGGTTTTTATTGAGATAATAGCGCAGTGCCGGTTGAAATGATACTCCCTTGAAATCAAATTCTTCATAGGAGAATATATCATATTCGGCAGTAAGCACCAGGCTTCGCGGTGCACGTTGTGCAAGACGCTCGTAAGTAACGTTAAAGTATCCGCTCATAACACCGAGCACATCGCTCTTGATTATATTTCTCTTGCGGGTCAAAGCCAGACTATCCGCTTCACGAAGTCGCTGCCGGTATTTATCGCGATACTCATCATTGCGCGACTGTGCGAATAACTGCGAGGAACAACCATTCCCGAATAACAATACAATGGTAAAAAGCACTGCCGGCAACAGCACTATACCCGAACGACTTTGAGAAACAGACATGGTAAGCAGGGGTTTACTACCGGGTGCAATATAAGGTAATTCGGCTAATGTGCCGGATGATTGATACGCCCGCAAGGTATATAAAGAGGAAATGACTGTTGTTGCTGACGCCCCGGCTGATAACGGTGGGCCTATTGCCGGGAAGTACAGAAGCTGCTTCCGGAAACTATATTGTATGCTTCGGAAGATCAGGTTTGTCTATCGCCATATTCCCGGCAGTTTTGGTTCACGTTAAGTATACTATAACGAGCGCAACAAGCTATGGGCTTCTGGTTTCAAAGGCGAATCAATCTGGGGAAGGGTGTTGGTGTTAACATCAATAATACCGGTGTGTCTGCCAGTTATAGAACACGTTACGGTTCTATAGGCTCGCGTGGGTTTACTTTTAAAACCGGTATACCAGGCCTTCGCTATCGTGGAGGTGGAGGTAAAAATGCGCTTCCGTTTCTATTGGTATTGGGTATAGCCATAGTAGGTGTGTTGATTGTATACAATGTTGTGCGATTAATAATCTTTCTTGTAGCTAAAGCCTGTTATGCGCTGAAGCGAAAATAGTTATTCCTGTTATCTGTAAATATATACTTTGTATGCAGCAATTTTTTACTTCTGTGTTTTTCCTATCTAAACGTTTACAAATCATCAGATCGGTATATATACTGGCCATGGTATATTTGATTACCTCCTGCGGAAATCGGGCAAAAGAACTGGCTCAACAAAAGATGCGCGAAGATTCTATTCGTATAGCTACTGAACATGCTGTGCGTATGCGATTGGATAAAATACAATCGCTGGAAGATTCGCTGGCTGATA
Source organism: Ohtaekwangia sp. (assembly GCF_036568665.1). GTDB lineage: Bacteria > Bacteroidota > Bacteroidia > Cytophagales > Cyclobacteriaceae > Ohtaekwangia. The sequence continues at coordinate 11,215 of NZ_DATCSD010000152.1, forward strand.
TTGAATCTGAGCAGGAAGGACTCGACAACCGGCTCATGATCTTTAAAGCAGACCTGGAAGCTGCGAAAGATAAACTGGCTACGATAAAACAATATCAGTTGCTACGAACGGCTGATGAACGCGAACAACAGGTAAGAGATCAGGGTATAATTATTGAAAAACTCGAACGGGAAGTTGAATCTATACTCGACCGGATAGATGCCAATGAAGAAGCGGTAAAAAACATTCGGCTCGAACTTTCAAAAATAAAATAATGGTAGTTATCACAATCACTTATCTTTCATCGACAAGTAGTGATCCCGTTGTTTTTTGCTGAGGTGCTCTATAGAATAGCGAAGCGCAACGCGGGGCATATGCGCAGCGTGCTTATCAAGAAATGCGAGCAGTTGCTTTTGATCTTTTGAACCGGCAAAGCGCAGCATCCAGCCCATGCCTTTGTGCACAAGGTCTTCCGGCTCCTGCATCAATACTTCGGAGATCTGAAATGCATCGGCCAGATCACCTTTACGAATAAAGTGCGCAGTGCTTACAATAGCTGTGCGGCGTTCCCACGTGTTTGCAGATTTAGCCAAGGTATAGAGTATATCCCGTGTTTTATCTTCCAGGTAGCGCCCTACTACGTGATAGGCTGCCAGGTCTACCAGGTCCCAGTTGTTGATGCGATCATGTCGCCTGATATATAGGTTGTATAATTCCTCTAGTGTGTTTACCGGATTTTTACTGCGAGCCTGTTTCTCCATTATACTAAGCGCACCGGCACGTGCTTCGTGAATTTTACTTTCCAGTAATTTTTCCAACTCAGCCAAAGGCATACCGATAAACTCTTTCGCCAATGCAAATACTTGCCCCATGCGTACACCTATAAATACATCATTCTTCAATGGCGCACTCTCGCTGAAACGAAAGTAGCGCTCGTACTTTTTTAATTCTGCCGGTGATTGATAAGTCTTTAATCGTTCAATGAATTGTTTGGCAGTAACAGTTACAGGTGTTGGAGTAATAATCTTTTTACTGGCTGTTTTCTTGCTGGCAATTTTCTTAGTGGCTGTTTTCTTTGCTGCGCGCTTTACAGTTTTACGAGGGGGCATAGGCTGGAGGGTAAATATAGAAGTAATATACAACCTTCGGACGATAGAAACATAATACGCTGCACACTTCGCGTTGTACAGCGCATTATCAAAGTATATATTCGCTATATATTATTTACCATCGAATGCATCCTGCATCGCTTTCATGTCGAGCTTTACCATTTTCATAACAGCCGCCATTACACGATCAGCCTTCTTACGGTCTTTGTTACTGAGCCACTCACCTGTTTTACTGGGCATCACTTGCCAGGAGAGTCCATATTTATCTTTGAGCCATCCGCATTGTTGCAGCGAACCTCCTGCTGATAATTTATCCCAGTAGTAATCGATCTCCTGTTGTGTTTCACAATTTACTGCGAGCGATATAGCTTCGTTAAATTTAACGTATGCTCCACCGTTAAGCGCCATATACTCCTGGCCATTTAATTGAAAGGCAATAACCAATACAGTGTCTTTCGGCATCGGACCACCTTCACCATAATATGAAGTGCTGATGACCTTAGAGTCTTTAAAGATGGAAGTATAAAATTTTACAGCTTCTTCAGCCTGGCTGTCGAACCATAAGAATGGGGTGATCTTTTGCATATCTGTTTGTGTTTATCCGTTATTGATAAAACAAAACTACGCTGCAAACACCACCACGACAGGGTGTGATTCTGACAATATAAAGGGTGAAGCGCGAACAGGATTCGTTAATCGTTAACAGTTATCCGTTAATCGTGATTGAATTCCAGTGACACAAAGTTTCACGGAAAAGACACGAAGAAATACAAAGAGTTAACCGGATAGTATACTCTTTAAGCTTTATGCTTTGCATTTCTTCTGTGAAAATCTGTTCCCGGATAGTTGTATTTCATCTGCGTTCATCCGCGTGATCTGCGGGAAACAAACTTATCTTGCCAGAGTTTTAAACTCAAACGGAACGTCTACCTGTTCTGCATATTCCTTTCCGGCATCGAGAATTTCTTCGTCATCTTCTTCGGAGTACCAGAGTATACGCATGCCTTTAATGTCTTTGAGAAGATAGAGCAGGTCGAGTATAACTTTCGATGACGCTGTGTTGAAGTAATCGAGTTTAAACGTAAATGTAGTGGAGGCATTGGGAGCAGCACCATATACCTTTAACCATTGAAAGATAGGATCATAGAATGCCAGGGCATCTTCCGGCAGCGATCGCCCCGACAATTCAAAAATTGCATCTGCTTTGTTGAGTGTTACCGTGGGCGTATCGTCCGTTCCCGCGATCTTCAAAGTATCCATTTCCAGTAGCGTTATCAAAGTAGTGAACAAACCGCGAAGCTTAAACAATCCCGATTCACAAAAAAATCTTTCAGCTATAAACGGACGAACACATAATTTATTTGCTGATAACCTGCTGGTTGAAGAAATAAAGTTTCTACAAACTGCAACGGGAACCTGCAGACTGCGTGCTACCGGTATTCGCGTTATTATGCGAGTGTGAAATAATAGTGATGTATACTTTTTGAATTTGTAAAGGAGGAGACGGGAAGTCAGGAAAGTCGGGAAGTCCGGAAGCCTGGCTATATATAGTTTTGTTTCCCGCTGAACTCGCAGACAGACGCAGGAATATTTCCCGCAGAAGAAATGCAAAGCTAAAAGTTAAAAGCTTAAAGAGTATGCTTTCTCTTTGAGTTCCTTTGTGTCTTCTCCGTGAAACTTTGTGCCACTGGATTTCTGATTTTGAATGCAAGTTGAAATCTTAGTACATCATGCTTTGTACTTTCTGCTTTCAACTTTACGCTTCTAATTGCACGTAGCGCAACTGATAGGCTCTTCCTCCGGCCTGCGCGGTTCGTAGTATACTCCGGGTTTGCCGCTTAGCTTGTCGCCCAGCAGGCAGCCTTTTACCTGCTTGCGATTAATTACAAAAGCAGTATCCATACCGTTGAGGGTGTACTTTACGTGGATCAGACTATCAGACGAGCAATAGCTGTTCAAGAGCTTCATCGGTTTTTTAGGGTCTTGTGTTCCGGCAGTTACAGTGTATGTTTCGTGTACCTCGCCTGCATCAATGTCGAGCACCATTTTAGAATCGACTGCTACCGACATTACGTTGAAATATACCGGGTGCTCGCAGCGATTACAGCCCGCGAGGCCGAAGGCCAGTAATGCAAAAAGTAGCAGAGAAGTTCTGTATACCGTTACGAGAGAGCTTGTGTATTTCATGATTCTGAAGTCCTTGCAGGTTTGGGGCGGTAAGTTAAAGCGAAAAGCGAATTTTTCCCACATCCCGATAGCTATCGGGAACAGATTTTCACAGAAGCCTGAAGTGAAAATTGAGTTTAGCTCTTTGTGTTCCTTCGTGTCTTCTCTGTGAAACTTTGTGCCATTGGATTTATCCCCCGCGTAACGTTCTGCTTTCAGCTTACACTTTCAGCTTCTTCTCCATCTTGCAACTTCCAAACTTCATATTTATCTTAACATTATGACACCCCTGGAGCAACTCAAAAATATACAGCACGAGAAATATACCACCGAAGAAGGTGATGTATACCAGCTCGAACTAAAACCCGGATTAACCGATGCACAGATCGATGCATTTGCTGCTAAATTACCGGGTGGTAAAATTCCGGAAGATATACGTGAGCTTCTGAAATATACCAGTGGTTTTGCCGTAAACTCTTTACTGGAAGAAGTAATCTTTACCGGTACGGACGAGTTTGGCTTTGAAGAATTTTTCCCCTATACGGTTTCTCTTGCGGGTGATGGTCTCGGTAACTTTTGGGTAGTGAGTATTGATGAGAATGGCCATTGGGGAAATATATACTTTGTGTGTCACGATCCGGCTGTTATAGTAAAGCACTCCGATAACCTGGCGCAATTTCTCTTTCATATAGATGAGTCGGGTAAGAGGGGAGATAAGTCGCACCATGATATCGTGCATGAGAAGACTGTATGGAAGATATGGCGCGAAGAACCTGGTCTTACTGATAAAGCCACTGCTATAAATAGCGAAGATGAAACACTGCGACAGTTCGCAGCATCGTTGCCCGATAACTATTTCATTGCCGACTTGCGTAACAAACCTATAGGAGCTGGTTTTGCCTGGGGTAAATTTGGTGCCGACCTCGGCACAGCCAGAGTACACAATCATGAACCTATATGGGGCGTTGAAAAAAAAGTAAAGAAGGGCCTCTTCTCAAAACTCTTCGGGTGATGCCCGGTATATTTGCTCTTCACGTTTAGTGTTACCTATAAGCTTCGGGCGACTGCCAGAATTACTACCTCGCCAAAAATTCGTTGAAGTTTTAGCCGCTCTGATAGGGAGCGGAAGAGTATTTTGGCTTTACCGTCATTTCGAAGGAGGCACGACTGAGAAATCCCCCGATCGCAGCACCTGTACCTATATATAGCTTTTATTCCTTCGAAGATCAAACTTAGTCCAACTATTCTTCGAAAGATTCTATTAGTATAATGGATGGAGAATATATATTCTCTGAATATAATTCATCAGGCCGTATCGGTGTGTTAATGATATCCTGGTTGAAAGGATTATAGTTATTATTATTAATTGCACTTTTGAGAATGCTCTTTGCGTGTATTGAATGCAATGTAGAGCTAAAGCTTAAGAGCCCGTTATAATCGGAGAAAGTTCTTTTTGGACCGCTTCCTCTTGGAAAACCTGACTTGGCTCGTGAAAAACCATTTTGCAATCCTGTTACGAGTAGATCCCATATCATTTTACTCCAATCATCGGTTTGATTATATAAATCATGCTTATCAAAAGGAGAACCGGTTTCAAACGCGAGTAGATTGACTAGTTCTGTCGAGAGGTTATTTTTTAAAAAGAGTTCACGATTTGCTACAGATGTTCCAAAAGGAAAATCTTTTTGATTTGATGATGATTTACTATCTATCATAAGATACTGGGCGCCCATATGTGGCTGTTTGGGTTTAATATCTCTTTGAGTGCCTACTAAATCAGATTTAAATTTAAAATATTCGAATAAAGGCCAATCTGTGTATATTTTAAGTTGATTTAGGTCTCCTGGCTGAGTAAGCAGATGTATATTGGTAGTCGCGATTTTTGATTGAAAGAGGATACACCTATTTGTAATTGAGCCCTTGTTATGATTGATGTGGCAGAGTAAAAGGTCTCCAATTTCACTCCCTTTGTTGCCAGTTAACGGCTTTACAATCGGTGACTGATGGCAATAGACCGATATTATATTAAAATCTATATTATAAGAATGAAGCATTGTTTGTAGCAGATTTTTGGCATGCATCGGTAAGAATTGCGCAAGCGCCAATATAAAATCAGGTTCTTGCGGTGCTCCTGTGGTTCTCGTTTGAGCGATAGCAAATATGTTTCGTAGAGCGAAATGAAAGACGAATTCTAGGGGGTGCCTTGTAGAATTTATGATTCTATTAATCATATTTAAAATAACACTAACGTTTAACTATTAATCAATTCTTTGGTATTTACTTTCAATGCTTTTGCAATCTCAAATAATACCTCAAGTGAAGGTTGTCTATGATTATTTACATACCTAGTAACAGTAACAAAATCCTTATCTAATTTCTCCGCTAACCAAGTCTGTGTTTTACCTTGCTCTTCCAATACCTCTTTGATACGGTTTAACTTTGGTTTTTCTGATTTGGATTTTCTCTTTGCCATTCTATCCAAATATCTACCTATCCAATTTGGTTATATATAACCGATTTGGTTATATTGGGTCGTTGTTTGAATAGCAGTATGAAAAAGAGTGCATCGAAAGTAAATCTTCGTAAAAAATTAGAAGCCCGCATCCACCATCTCGAACGCACCCTCTCTCAGCACCACGAGGCCCAACTCCAAAATATACCTTATACCAACCAGCGCGAGATATTGGAAGCACTATGCGAGGTATCGGCTGGTGTGGATACGTATGCGTTTCTGGGAGAGCTGTTCTTTGAGTTTCTGGCGCAGGAGGTGCGCAATACGTCACCGTCAGATGAACGGCTCAAACTATATATCAATACCCGCCACGAGATACACGAACTCTATACTATAGCGCGTGCTGCCCGGGCGTTGCGGCAAAAGGGGAGTGGTAAGTGAGGTATAGATAGTGCTTATGGTATAGCGGAGTCCCCGAGGGCGGGAGACGCTGCTCATAATAGAACTTTATCTATGTTCTGGCAGGGTACTTTCTATTCTCCTTTCTCACTATAAAGTATATGATAATACCGGGAAGTTGCAGAGTAAAGATCAACAACAACCACAAAAGCGATTCTTTGTTTTTTACCGCCCGGGTATAAATTAAGTAGGTAGTCAATATCAGGAGTATGGCATATACAATAAAGTAGCTGACCAGTAATGCTTCCATAGTAGTTATGTGTTTTGAATCAGTGAGTAATCTACGAAGTGTATACCTTCGCGTCAATCACCCGGTTGGGAGATGTAGGTGTATTAAAGTTTAGTGGTGCAACCGTTTAAATCATAAGAATTATATATTTGTAATAATCGTCCATGGCCCGGGTATTTGTCCCCGAGGCTGACGCGATTAAAATTTCCCCTTGGTATATGAGAACAATTACGAAGTATAGATTTACCCTGGCAATAGTCTTGTTCATCACTTCACTCAATATCACTTACGCCTGCCTGAATGGAGAAACAATGGTTCTCAAAAATGGTATGCTTCTGTATGAGGATGCACAGACTAATGTTCCCTATGGTCATGATTTTTATTCTTATGATTTAGATATCGAAAACATCCGGGAATTGGATAGCCTTTACCGGGCAACGAATGATCTCGACTATTTATCCGACAAAGGTGTTATTTTGATCATATTTAACAAGTATAAAGAAGCCATCGATCTATACCTTGAAATTGAGAAAATGCAACCTGGCCGATACGCCACTGCTTCTAATATAGGCACTGCTTACGAGCTTATGGGTGATAATGAAAATGCCTTAAAGTGGATTAAACGTGCTGTAGAAATTGACAGCACTTCGCATTACAATTCTGAATGGATCCACGTAAAAATTCTGGAAGCCAAGATCAAAGGCGAAACCTATATCACCACACAACATTTACTGAACGCAGATTTTGGTGATGACGAATTTCCAACATCCGAATTAACTAAAAAGGAACTTGGCGTACTCTCACTTGCTTTATACTATCAGCTAAACGAAAGAATTTCCTTTATTAAATCGAACGACAAGATTGTAGCGCAGTTGCTTTTTGATCTGGGTAATATAGCATACCTGTCAGGTCATTATGAAGATGCGTTGGAAGATTATCGATTGGCCGAGAAGTATGGCTATAACGGGAAATTAATTGAACAAAGAATTGCTCTCGTGCAAGATCCTTTAAGACGAGGTCCTGCCGATGCAGATCATTCGCCCAAGCAAAACAAGCTTTTTGTTTTGATAGGCAGTGCAGGCTTGCTACTCGCTGTTTTGTTTGTAGGTGTCTATATTCATAAACGCAATAGTTGATGGTTATGCGTAGGAATATATACTCCCTATAAATGCAAAGCACCCGACAACAACTCACACTATTTGTTACGCACGGTGCAAAAGAGATTGAAAAGATACGTGCTGCCTTCAATCCACAGCAACATGCGCTGATCGCTGCGCACGTTACGCTTTGCCGTGAGGATGAAATTACCCCGATAGAAAAAGTTATTGATAATATACATGCACTACAGTGGAGCGCTCCGCTTCGTATTGCGTTTAACCCGGTGGAACGATTTGAAGGTGGCAAAGGTGTGTTGATTCCGCCACGTGGTAACAATGAAGCATTCCATACTTTACGAAGAGAAGTATTGAAGGGAATACATCAGCCCCCGCGACTGCATCAACCTCATATAACACTGATGCACCCGCGAAACGCAACGTGTACGGATGCTATATTCGATCAGTTAACGAAATATAGTATACCCTCGGAGTTGATGTTTGATACGATCTCTCTCATCGGGCAACATCAGGGTGGTAAATGGATTGTGCAGGAAGAGTACAGGTTTTTACGTGTTTAGGTGTGTATGTTGATGCGTGTTTATGTTTGGCCTTGTTGCTGGATTTTTCGCCTGATCTTGCTTAGAAACTCGTGGCTTATGCCGAGGTATGCAGCTACCTGCAGGTTGGTTAGGCGTTGAGCAATGCCGGGGTTTGTTTGTATAAAATCTATATAGCGCTCGTATGCAGACTTGCTCATGCTGTCGATCATTCTTCTTTGCAATACAGTGTGCGTCTTTTGCGTCATGGTGCGGAAGAGTTTTTCTATGCCAGCAATGTTCTCGTATGCATACTCCTTATCTTCTTTCGATATCAATAACACTTCCGAATCTTCCAGCGCTTCTATAAATAGTTGTGATGGTGTTTGATTATTGAAACTATCAATGTCGGTAAGCCACCAGTCTTCCATAGCAAAATATAGTATCTGCTCAAAGCCGTTGTGGTCAAGGTGGTATATGCGAAACAATCCTTTTGTAACGAACCCTTCAAATCGGCAAATTTCATCTTTACGCAGTAGAAAACTTTTTTTCTTTACGGTACGCTGCGCAAACAGATCGCAGAATTTATCGGCTTCGCTATTGGAAATAGCAACGCGATTTTGAATATGCTTTTTTAACAACGCTTTCATTCGCTGGTGGGTAATCTCTCTGCGAGTATACATAATTTCTTTATCAGCTATATACCACAGTTGGGCTACAAGGTTTTTTGAGCATAGGCCGGCACTTTATTGAACTTGTTCAATGTGCAGCGTGGCGAAATTCTTTCCCTTTGTAGCGCAAACGGAAAAAAGCTATGAGCTCAAAGAGAATTGTAATACTCACTTTATTATTCAACTTAATACTGATAAATATGCAAGCACAAACTTTTAAAACGATCGATGCCGGGAAGCTAACGCTGCAGGTATATAATGCTGCCGAAACCAGTTTTGGAGTGGCATCAGTTATCGTTGCCGGACCAACGGAAGCCATATTGGTTGATGCACAATTTACATTGGTAGATGCTGAACGTGTAGCGCAACAGGTGAAAGAATCAGGGAAGAAATTAATAGCCATCTATGTATCGCATGGCGACCCTGATTTCTATTTCGGTGCGGAGATATTTAAAAAATATTTTCCAGAGGCAACTATATATGCTACCGTACCCACCATTGAACACATCAAAACTACAGCACAAAAGAAGCTGGATGTGTGGGGAGAACGCCTGGGTAAAGCTATTACTTCTAATGTAGTGCTGCCGCAATTGCTAAAGACAAATACGCTTACGGTAGATGGCGAACGTATTGAGATTATTAATGCCGATGGTGCAGCGGAAAAATCTTTTGTGTGGATACCGGCTATTAAAGCCGTTGTGGGTGGTATAAATGTATTTGGTACTACATTTCATTTATGGATGGCTGATGCACAGACTACGCAGGCACGCAACAACTGGCTGGCTGTGCTGTCAAAAATGGAGAGCCTGCGTCCGGAGATTGTTATACCTGCCCATGCAAAGTCAGATTCACCTTTCGATATGAAAGCTGTGCAGCATACTAAAGAGTATATAAAGTTCTATGAAGAAATTCTCAAGAACTGCAAAACATCAGAAGAACTGATCACCAGGCTAAAGGCAAAATATCCTGCGCTTACATTTGATATAGCTTTACAAATAGGAGCAAAGGTTAATACCGGTGAAATGAAATGGTAAAAAGCAAAGCATTTTTTTATAGTATACTTCTTGTAGCCACATATTGCTTGTGTGGCTGCGAGGCTACGGATATAGCTATGACAAACCTGGAAATTATAAAAAGCACTTACGAAGGAAAGACTTCGGAAGAGAATGGCAGAAATCTGGCGTTGCATGTTTCTAAAGATATCCGCTGGACGGAAGCACAGGGCTTCCCCTATGCTGGCACATATATAGGTATAGATGCTATAACAAAAAATGTGTTCAGTCGTTTAGGCAGCGAGTGGATAGACTATAAACTTACGGTGGAAGATTATGTAGCGTCTGATGATCGCGTGATAGCGTACGGTACATATTCCGGAACATATAAGGCTACCGGTAAATCTTTCAAGGCTCGTGTAGCACATCTCTGGAAACTGGAGCATGGCAGGATTGTGAGCTTCGAACAGATCGTGGATAGTAAACCGGTGGCAGATGTGATGATATAATGTGTTTACGTTTATACGTGGGTACGTTGTGTAGGAGAATGTTCTGCTAAAAATGAATTGGCCTGAAGTTTGGTTGAGCTGAAACGTGAAACTGATAACTTCAGAAGGAATAAAGCTCAGGGAGTTTTATATACCTCCATTTACTATACATCGCGGTGAAATAGTAGTAATAAGGTTGCCGGAAGGTGCATATTTTCGTGAGCTGCTCTTTGAGTTGGTTCCTATATTAACCGGGGAGAGAATTTATCCGGGTGTTGAGCCCGATAAATCTTTTCGTTATGTGCGGCATATAGAGGAGAGCCGTTGGCGTAGCTTGCTTTTCCCGCTGCTGGTTAAGCGGTATATATCGCGTAATGCAAATCCTCATAGTGAAATTTCCAAATTGGCGATCGATGATCGCGTTACTCCGGATACTAAAATCTGTTCACTTGCCTGGACACAGCGGAAAAAGGTAAGCTTATTTACGGAGCTCTCATGGTCTGACAGAATTATTTTTGATTTGATGGGAATAGATCTCGCAGGTGCTGAAGAGATATGTACTTTGATTAAACGCTATACCATTCCATCAGGTGCTGCTATACTGATTGATTATTATGATGAGTTGTCGGATGTGCGCACGCAACTCATAGAATTTCAATACCAACCAGACGCAGGCTAAAACTCTTCCAGCATATTTCAACCGGGCCTCATCCAATCTTCGGTCAGGCAATGGGTGCGTGCGGATTGGATGCAGACCGGGTGGAATATGCGAGGCCTCGCGGCCCCGGAGCGGACTATGGAATGCACTAAAAAACATCAGGTAAATATTCTATCTTATACAGCCTATTGGACTTGAGCAAATATATACCATGAAAAAAAATTATCCGCGAGACTTGAAATGCTCTTTAAGAAACTCAAATACCTCATCAAAATGTTTTAGTGGTTCTGTATGTCTGCCATCTATAGGTATATGTTTATAGGTATAGGGAAAGTTTTGCTGGCAATCGTTCCACTATTTTTTTTTCGTCATTTCGGTTGATGCCACATCTCAGCTGTGTTGTCACACGCTATGCTGCAGAAAGCCGAATGTTTCAAAGTAGTAGTATGACTTGCTTACTACAAAAACAGATGAAGTATACAATCAGAAATTTATCGGCAGCCAATGTGTTCTTTTAGTTAGTAACAAACTCAGCAGAAAAGATGAAAGGCGATTCATAAAAAAAATGAAATTAGCTCAAAGCGCAGGTATAATATCGCTTATGCGGCAGGCATACTCACTGGAATGAACGCATCTATTTTTCTGTTTATATAGGTATAACAACGTATTACCCGTAAATTAACCGTTAAGCACTTTTTTCGCCTGATCTTTGCGCGATTAAAGCATCTTAGTAGAATGGCTGCAAGAGCCTGTGGCATTTTTTCCCCTCGCCCCCTATGCTAAAGAAGATATTATTGGTAGACGATGATCAGGACGATGCTGATCTTTTCTGTGAAGCATTAAAGGATGTTAACCCTGCTGCCATTTGCAGTTGGGCAAACGATGGTTCTGACCTGGTGAAGAAGATTGAGAATAACCGTATCGATAATCCTGATCTTGTTTTTCTGGATATAAACATGCCGCAAATGAATGGCTGGGAAGTGCTCGACTACCTGAAGAAGAACGATCGTTTTGCGGATGTGCCGGTTATTATGTTTTCAACAACATCATCTGTATATGATGGGCGTAAGGCACTGGATAAAGGAGCTTTGTGCTTTTACGAAAAACCTACCAGCTTTCTGGATCTGAAAGATTTTCTACGATCTATTTCCGAAAAGAATGTTAACCGTGCAACCCTGCTATCGGCCATAGAGCTTGTTGCCCGCAATAAGAAGCACCGGATATTTACCGGTCATTGATGCCATGTATATAGCAGCGATGGGCACGGTTATTTACGTTGCGATCGCTTAACCTTCGGAGCTTTTTTATTCGAAAACTTTGTCTCTTCTTCTTCAAAACAAAGGAACGATTCCCTTTTATCTTGAAAAGAAATCAGATGCAGCAATGGTAAAGATGCCCGATCATTTCGCTGTAAAAAAGGAGTTTTGAAATGCTTGTGAAAAATTCTGTTCCCCCTTTTCAAATCAACGATGACAGGTTTGACCGCATGATCGCTGAAGTAGAAGACTATGCCATTATAGTACTGGATAAGGCAGGGATTATATCATCGTGGAACAGGGGTGCCGAAAATATAAAGGGCTATAGGGCTGAAGAAATTATAGGGAAGAGTTTTCGTATTTTTTACCCGGTAGAAGATCAGGAAACCAAATTGCCTGATATACTCTTGGAGCAGGCCCGAACAGTGGGTAAGGCTACACACGAAGGATGGCGCGTAAAGAAAAATGGTGCTCGCTTTTGGGGAAATATTACCATCACCGCTATACATGCCGACAATGGAGAGGTTGAAGGATTTGTAAAAGTAACGCGCGACCTCACCGAGCGAAAGATGCTGGACGACAAGCTCAGCAACTACGTGGAACAACTGCACGTAAAGAATGACGAGCTGCAACGCAGCGAAGAGAAATACCATAAGATGGTTTCGGAGTTACAAGGGTATGCTATTATACTGCTCGATAAAGACGGTAACATTCAGGACTGGAATAAAGGAGCTGAAAAAGTAAAGGGTTATTCGCCAGAAGAAATACTCGGTAAAAACTTTCGGGTGTTTTATACAATAGAAGATAAAGAATCAGATTTGCCGGGGCGCCTGCTGCAACAAGCTATAGCGTGGGGAACCATTACACATGAAGGCTGGCGCATTCGTAAAGATGGCAGTCGCTTTTGGGCCAACGTTGTGGTTACAACACTTCGCAGTGATAATGGAGATATACTCGGATTTTCGAAAGTAACAAAAGACCTTACCGATCAAAAGATAGCACAAGACCGGCTCAATGTAGTAGCAGAGGAATTGCGACAGGCAAACGATGATCTCAAGAAGAGTGAGGAGCGCTATCACAAGATGATCTCGGAAGTGCAAGACTATGCTATATTATTGCTGGATACCAACGGTATAATTCAAAACTGGAATACCGGGGCAGAGTATATTAAAGGATATAAAGAGAGCGAGATTGTAGGGCGAAGTTTTAAAGTGTTTTATACTCCGCAAGATGTAGCCGACCAATTACCTGACAGACTTCTGCAGCAGGCTGCCCGCAACGGCAGGGCTATGCACGAAGGTTGGCGTGTGCGTAAAGATGGTTCCAAATTTTGGGGCAGTATAGTAATTACTGCACTGCACAACAACGAAGGTGCAATTATAGGGTACTCGAAGGTTACCCGCGACCTCACCGAGAAAAAGAAGATAGATGATGAGTTGAGATTCAACGCAGCTGAATTGGAAAAGAAGAACAAGGAACTGCAACGCCTCAACACCGAATTGTCGTCATACGCGTATGTGGTAAGTCACGATCTGAAAGAGCCTGTCCGTAAGATACAGGTATTCGCCAGCAGGCAGCGTGAACCGGATAAACCACTGGAGCAGGTACTGGTGTATTCAGAAAAGATCTCCGGCAGTGCTGCGCGCATGCAAAAGTTAATGGAAGATTTGCTCGCATACTCGCAGCTTGAACAAGGCACCGAATTTTTTACAGAAGTAGACCTTCATAAAATAGTGTATATGGCCTGGAACGATCTTGAACTGATTGTACAGGAAAAATGCGCGCAGATATACGTTGCCGATCTGCCGGTTATCAGCGGTATATCTTTTCAACTGATACAGATATTTCTCAACCTGCTTTCCAATGCCATCAAGTTTAGCAGGGAAAATATACCACCGGTGGTTCGTGTTACTTGTCGGTTGGTTACAAAAGAAGATACAGGTATAGTATTTGACCAGGCGGAATCTGAAATGTATTATGAAATTTCCGTTGTCGATAATGGAATCGGTTTTGACGAACAGCATAAACAAAAGATATTCGAAGTATTTCACCGCCTCAACAAAACCACCTCCAATGGCTCCGGTATAGGCCTCGCCATTGTAAGACGCGTAATGGCCAACCATCACGGCTATGTTACGGCACAAAGTACATTCGGAGAAGGATCTGCTTTTCGCTTGTTTTTCCCAATGAAATAGCTGCTGAAGGTTTATGTGAACAGTTACGGGGCAACCGAATTTATTTTTTAGGTTTATAATCTGCCGACATGTTTACTTTAATATCTTCTGCAATTTTGGAGAAGACCAGTTTGGGTATTTCAATTTTAAAATCGGCTGTATGAACCATCAGTTCGGCATCCAGGTGAATAACATTATTTTTTATAGTTAACGTACCCGGAATAGTTGTTGTCTTCTCAACACCGTGAAGCATAAACGTTCCGGTAGCTGTTACAGAATACACTCCGTCTTTCGCATAATCTATATTCTCATTGATCTTTCCCCGAAAACTGTCAATAGGATACTTTGTACTCTCCATATAGTTTTCATTAAAGTGTTCCTGCATCAATGCATTCTTGAATACAAATGCTGTGTTCTTCATGCGAACCAATACAGAATCGGTATTGGTATTAATCAAAGAAGACACATTTGAGTTGATGGCAGAAATATTTTCGAGAGGGGTTTCTGAGAAGAATTGCACTTTGGCAGTGGTGGTTATAAAGATCTGGCCATGGCCGGAGAGGTAAAGGCACGACAATAGTAAACTAAAACAAAGTGTTTTCATTTTCTGTTAAAAGTTAAATGCTCGCGAAATATTAAAGCCTAAGCGAATGCCACCATCTTTCCACGAAGTGGCTGTGTGAAAAAAGTATTGTGGTTCTACGATACCACTTGAGTTCGTGAGGAACATTTGAAACACGTGGCCTCCGGTTTCGATCTCCCATCCGATACCCATTGTATTATAGTATGTTTGCGCAGTATAGGAATTATACTTTAATCCATACTCCAGTGTAACAGCCATTCGCTTACTGAATTTATAGCGACCTGCAAAGCCTACGGCCAGCGCATTATTTTTGTCGCTGATATTATCCACCAGGTTATAGTGTATGAAGATGGGATTTATCTGTAGCGAGAATACATCCGAGAACTTGCGGGCAATGATCGTTTGAAACGAATAGCTTAAACGGTCGCCAAAATAATGATACTTGTTATAGCCATTAGCAACGGCATCCGGATCTTGTACTGTAGTGCAGTATGTAGCTCCCATCAAAGTCATGCTGATGGGCATTCCTGATCCTTCTGTTTGCCTTAGCAGTCTGTATTTTACATAGCCATCAACAAGCTTCTCATAACTCGTGCGCCCTATACCTACTTCCAGTCTTCCATTTATACTATATCCAAGACCAAAACGTATTGTTGCGCCATTATCTAATCCGAAGAAGGAGTTAGCCCCACCGTTTATATCGCCAAAGCGATGTTGAATCATAAATTCCAAAACACCTTTACCAGGTACTTCTACGCTCTGGAAATTAATAATGCGTGTACCTTTAAATGTAGCACTGACATATTCTTTTACACTGTCTTTTTCTTCTAACAACGCCATGTCGTCTTGTGCCCAGGCCATCAATGGGAAAAGAAAAAGGAGTAAGCCGGTTAAGCATTTCATCGTGCAGGAATTTTTATGATAAGAAGATTTAGTTATTCAATGCACCTGCATCGACCCATTTTTGAATTTTGATAATGTTGCAGGAGTTCATTTTAGAGCCGTTCTCGGGCATCCTGGTGGCAGAGCCTGTCCAGGTTATTGAGCTTATCAGTTTTCCGCTTACGGCAACCGAATAAACGCCTGTATAACTGGATAAATCATACCCGCTGGTATTGTTATGATTGTGACAGGAATTGGAACTCCCGCAATTACTTCTCAGTATAGGAGCAATGTTTACACTATAAGACATCACCCCCGTTGTATCACATGATCCGCCACTTACTCCTGATGATGGTGTTAACTCGGACAGATTATCGTTATAGCAAGAGAAAAGGATGCTAAGTATGAACAGTAGCAGTGCTATTGAATATATTTTTTTCATGACATCAGTTATTAGTAGCCCCTTGCGCAATCCACAAGTAGATAGTTTTGATTTCAGTGTCGGTCATGTGGGGGTTGGGCTTGGGTGGCATGGCTCCTAGAGCATTCGCAGTAATAACTTTGTATAGCTTGCTGCTGTGAGGTTTGCCGGCACTTACCTTGGCGACTATATCATCGTAGGTTATTAATTGAAATTCCCGTCCATTCAGTCCATGGCATCCTGCTTGTGTACAGTTTGAAATTATAAGCGGCTGTACATCATCTTTGAAACTCATAACCGGAGCCTCTTCCAAAGGAGTTAGAGGATCGTGTGTACAGTGCGATAGTATGCCAGCGAAAAGCATAACCGCGCAAAAAAGAATTGTAAACGATTGTTTCGTCATGACTATAGCTATAGTGCTATTGCATTTGCAACAGCAAATAATTTATAGCGCAATAAGAAAAATAGATTCTGAGGAAATTCTGGATTTAGTGTCATGGCATGACACTTCCGAAGTATATTTAATTTATTCCTGCACTCGTAAAATTTGCAGGCTCAAATTTCGTTTTCACCTTTTATTCTATTGTGTTTATCTGTGGTAAACAAAATGGCTGAAGACGAAGTCTTTATAAAGCAGATCGCTGAAAAATAGTTTATATAGCCTGGAGCGATCTGGAATTGGTCCATATGAAAGTATAAATGATTAATAAGTCCGGGTAGATTTTTTTTAGTATAAGCGATCTGTTATATACTAATCATTATACGGATCCATAATGCCATGCGGATAGTATGATTCTTTTCGCCAAAACTGGCCCGGATTTATACTGCCTTCATATTCATTACTATATATTGTGACTGTATTTTGTTCACCGCGTTTTTTCGGTCTGTCTATATAGGTAAGTGCAATGCGAAGCCGGGTTTTGATATCGCCTTCGTATACAGGTGTTGTAAATTCCCAGTAATTATGGGCATCCAGTGTTAACGTGTGGTAACTATTGCCACACCAGCTGCTGGGTAAATATTCAATATCCCTCCATTCGCCATTGGTATCGCGTGCCTGCACCAACATATACAGGCGACTGTCTTGTGCATCAAACAGAACGGATTTCTTCGTTGCATTAACAATATATACTGCTATACCGGGGTAACTGCCAATGGGTCGTTTCTCGTCAGGCCGCACAATAACATGGAGACCGCTCTCCGGGAAATGATTTCCCTTCGCTACTTTTTTGGGAGAATTGTCGGAACCACCAAATCCACCCAAATCGTTTTTATGGCGCTTGGAAAAAGCACAGAAGTAGCCACGATTCATAAAGTCGATATTGAAATTGACAGATTGATTTTGTTCGCCAGATTCCTGCCAGATAATTTTACCTTCCTTGTTGATATAGGTAAACTTTCGGTCTATCACACAAAAAAGTAGTCCGTTACGAAAACCTCTCGAGTCATATTGTTCTAATTGGGGTTCTATTATTATGTTACCGCTGGCATTGGCAACACCGGTAAGTGTTGTATTATTTCCTGTAAAGAAGAAATAATCTTCTATCATGCCGGGAGGTTCTATAGAATTGAATGATGGTTTGATGGTGAAGTTGCCCGATGTATCAATGCGCCCCCACTGATCATTTACTTTTACAAAGGCGAATCCATCTTTAAAGCCGGGATCGAATACATCCTGAAAAACAGTTTTTGTTACAAGCGCTCCCTGGGTGTTGATGAGGTAACTTTCCCAATTGTCATTTTTAACAAAGGCACGGTTATCATAAAAATCACTGGCGTATTTATAGGTTGTATCGTTAATAATGATCTCGCCATTCAGGTTGATATATCCCATATAACTCTTCTCGGTAGTAAACGAAGTTCCGTCTTCTTCCGGCAACCAATTTTTATACAGGTGTATATTTGCTATTCCACAAGACAGGTTGTCTCCGATCCAGGAATTATTTCGATGATCTTTGGCCAGCACCAGAGTATTGTTACGATCTATAAATCCGGTTTGTGCTGTAAATCCTTCAACAGAATCCCATGGCTCTGCCGGTATCTCTACTTTGAAATAGCCATTGGCATAATCTCCAATCTCTTTGTATCGGCCGTATGGTACAACAAAGTTGCCGAGTGAATCGATAACTCCCACTTCAAGGTTTTTCTGTATCCCTTTTTCTTTATCACTATAGAGATGATGATGGATACCTTCTACAACAGCCACGCCCTTTACAAAACTGTTGATTTGTGAATAAACTGTATCAATAAAAAGCTCTCCTTGCTTATTGATAAATCCGGATTTCTTACTGGCGGTTCGCACCATCGCTCTTCCGTTTTTAAAAGATGTTGCATGCGGAAAGGAAAAAGCAAAAGCAGGTATACCCTGGCGATTGATAAAGAAAGGCCGACCGTTTTTATAAACCAGCGCGAGCCCTTCTGCAAAAGGTAAAGCATAGTCAAACTGAGGTTGAATCACGAAGTTGCCGGTTCTGTCTATATATCCGTAGGCTCCATGGATACGGGCAGGGGCAACTCCCTCGGAAAATTCACCTGCATTCAAGAATATAGGTTTAATAATCATGACGCCCGATGCATCCATATAACCTATCTTGTTATACTCTTTGACTTGAAAAAGAGCATTGTCTGCAGAATGAATCGGTTGGCCGTAGCAAAGGCGGATAACAAGTATACATGTTATCGATAATAGATGTCTCATAAAATTGATAGGTAGGTTGCCGATGTAACATTACAAAAGTCTCCTCAAGGGAGTTTCTTTCTATAATGCATACCGGTAAGGATAGTAACGAAGATCGGTTAGATATATTATTTAGAAAGCCGGTTAACATAGAACCCTGGTCTTCTTATCATCCGATATATACTATACATACACTACTGATCCCGCTCTACCTTTATCTGCTGTTTTTCTTCGCGCTTGGGCAGCCGCTTTTTCATTAACAGAATTTGGCCGAGGTGACTGGATTGATGTTCCATAACATGGAACCAGCAGAAATGATTATTGATGTCGGCTCCGGGACGTTCCTGTGCAAGCCATGCATCATTGCGCTTCTGTAACTCCTCAATGGTCTTCTTGCGTACTTCCCGATATATAGCAAGATAGTAGTCGATATCGTGTCCTTTAAATTGTTCGCGGGCTTCTTCTCCCAGATCCAGTGCTACCTGCCACTTCTTTTTTTCTTCTTCATTAAATTCGCGGTTCTCGAAAGTATATACCTGGTAATATGCTTCGGCTGCAGCAAGGTGCATAACCAAAGCTCCTATGCGATTGGCTTTGTCGTCCATCAGGTAATCGGTTTCTTCCTGGTTCAGTAATTTTACTGCATTCTCCACGCGCGAACTCAGATTGTTCAACATCGTAACTAATGTACCTATCTGCGGTGTAAATCCTTTTACCGGACCGATCAGGTAGGTAGTGTCGCGTTGTATACCTTTTCCCTCAACAAGCAGAGAATATTTACCCTGTGTTCCTTCCGGTGCCGCGGTATATGTAAATTCTTTTACACGCACAGGCGTTGTTGCATTTGTACCTTCACTCCAATCGGGTATAACATTTTTGGCAGGCTGCGATTCAAAGCTTGCGTTCTTTACAGGAGCTTTTTGAAATTTACCGGCATCGTTCTGCACGAAGAACTCAAAATTGTCAAAGTAAAATTTCCCATTGTTTTGGCACAGTCCTCCAAAGTATATCTTGTCTGCATTGGCATCCATCTCGCCTTCTACAATATACGTGCGCCATTCCGCTGCGCGTATAGGCCGGGCCGACATGTTTTCGAAAAAACCTACTTCACCATTTTTATTGTCAACCCGAACCCATATACCAGCACTGGAGGTGGAGTCGGCAGTGATAACCCTGGCAGATGCTGATACTTTAAACTTCACTTTCTTCTTTAAGAATGATGCATCGGCCGATTGAAAAAATGAAGTCCAGTTACGGGAGATCTCTTTAGGTTGTGCATACACGTGACTGGCAATAATAGCAATGACGGTGGTGATGATAATTTTTTTCATGGTGGGGAAGGATGATGTTCAACGTTTAAAAATTTATAGATGCTAAGTTAACGAAGGATTACTTCGCAGAGATGTGTGTTACGTTTGATTTTGTCGTGCACTTTTTGAATTACTCATGAATTTACAGTAGCTTTCTTTACTTAACTCCACGAATATGAAATATGGAATGATCGGTATCTTCATTATAGCTTCTTGTTTGTTTGCAAAAGCACAAGATAGCACTGCCACCAAACTGGCTGTGCGGCAATCTTTCCAACCCACTCTGCATCCTCAGCCACTTTATGTAGTGAACAACGTTGTAGAAATTCCGTACGATAGCCTGAAGAAGATTGATCCGGATAAGATCAAATTTATTCAGGTGTTAAAAGATCAGGAAGCCATCAAGCAATATGGAGAGAAGGGCAGGAACGGAGTAGTGGTAATCATTACAAAAGATATAGGTAACGACAGGCCATCTTTCTCAGATGAGTTTCAGAAGAGTCGAAGCAAGCACTAGAGGCTGAAAGCTAAAAGCGTAAAGTAGAAAGTGAGTTTGGGATATACTCCTTATGCTTTTTGCTTTCAACTTTAAGCTCTCAGCTATTGGTGTATTATTAACAGTTAATCATCACGCTTACCGCGCAGTACGATATACATTTCTGTTGTTGCTGCATATAAATCATCTATTCAAAAAAAATTTTTATTGCACAGATATTGCGCAAAACCTGTCTCTCGAAGACTCAAAACATAGGCAGAATATACCCCTCGCAAGTCTCCTTCCAGTGTGTGGATCTATAGGGAGATTTACTGAAATCACGCACTTTTTCAAGGATACTTTATATACTGCGCAAACGGTTGAGAATTGTTGCGCAAAATCACAACATCGGTTTGCAATCGATGTTTCACCATGTTAGAGCAGTAGGGGAAGTAAAAAGTGATTACGTCATACTCTATATGGCAGTACTCTATATCCTGTCATGTATAACCCAAACAAAAAGCGTTTATGACGAAAGCTCTACTCAATCGCAAAGCCTGGCTATCTCCGCTCTTAGCCTTGCTTTTATTGATCCCAGTTGTTGTGCAGGCACAGAACCAAACTATAACAGGTGTGGTAATGGCCGATGACAATTCTCCGCTACCGGGAGTATCTGTGTTGGTAAAGGGTACAACGGTTGGTACCGTGACCGATGCTGACGGTAAATTTTCGATCAGTGCTTCTCCCTCCAGCACACTCGTGTTCACTTTCATTGGTATGAAAACCCTGGAAGTAGCCGTGAATAACCAGTCTACAGTTGATGTTGTTATGCAAGGCGACATCTCACAACTGGATGAAGTTGTTGTTGTTGGTTATGGTACTCAGAAGAAATCGGATGTTACAGGTTCTGTATCATCGGTAACTGCGCGCGACATCAAAGCTATACCAATCACTTCTATGGCGCAGGCTTTACAAGGTCGCGCGGCCGGGGTGCAGGTATCGCAGGCATCGAATGCACCTGGTGGTGGTGTTACCATTCGTATTCGCGGAGGTAACTCTATACAAGGTGGTAACGAACCGCTATATGTACTCGATGGATATCCGATCAGCAATGAAAACGGTCCGAATATAAATCCGAACGACATCGAGTCAATGGAGATATTGAAGGATGCATCTGCCACCGCTATATATGGTTCACGTGGTGCAAACGGTGTGGTGATGATCACTACCAAAAGAGGTAAGCCTGGCAGAAACACATTGCAGTTTGAAACATACTATGGCGTGCAAAAAGTGCGTAAGCAACTCGATATGCTCGATGCAACACAACTTGCTACGCTGGTAAATGAAGGTATAGCAAACGTCAATGCCGATAACGTAGGCAAACCGGGCTTCCCGAAAGCTCCTGCTTTTACAGACGATCAGATCGCAGCACTGGGTAAAGGAACTAACTGGCAGGATGAAATATTCCAGTCGGCTCCACAGCAAAATTACCAGCTATCATTTTCCGGTGGCGATGATAAAAATCAATACTATATATCCGGTAACTATTTTAACCAGGATGGTATCGTAGTAAACTCCGGTTTTGAACGCGGTGCTGTCCGTTTCAATCTCGATCGCCAGATCAACGATAAATTCAAACTGAGCACAAGCTTTGTAGTAAACCGCACAGTAACTAACCTGATCGCTTCAGATGGTGACGGTGGTAGTGGTGCCGGTGTAGTATATGGGGCGCTTAACTTTTCGCCAACCGTGCCGGTATATAATGCGGATGGTTCCTATACCATTGATAACCGCACGGGTGGTATAAAGATCAGTAACCCCGTAGCACTGGCTAAACTTACTACTAACAGAAATACAGCACTTCGTTTATTAGGAACTATATCCGGTGAATATACCATTATAGAAGGGCTTACCTTGAAAGTATTGTTCGGCACAAACCTGTCGCAGGGCAAGATCAACACCTATATACCTCGCACGGTATATGCCGGTGTAGGAACTTCAGGAACGGCAACGATCAACAGCTCACAATATGGTGAGTGGCTGAACGAAAACACGCTTACCTATAGGAAGACTATAAATGATAAGCACAGAGTTACAGCACTGGTAGGATATACCTTGCAGCAAGCACACAACGAAGGCTTCCAGGCCAATGCACAAAATTTTGCAAACGACATTCTTACCTATAACAACCTGGGAACTGCCCAGCAAACCAACCCGGGCTCTTCAAATGCGGATGACTGGGGATTGCGTTCTTACTTAGGACGTGTAAACTATGACTACGATGGTCGTTACCTGGTAACATTAACGGGTCGTGTAGATGGTTCGTCACGTTTTGGTGCCGGTAACAAAAATGCATTCTTCCCTTCCGGCTCTGTTGCGTGGAGAATTTCCAATGAGCAATTCATGACGAACGTATCGGCAGTAAGCGATCTGAAACTTCGCGTGAGCTATGGATATACCGGTAACCAACAGATTCCACAGTATCAATCACTGGGTGCATTGCAGCCGCAGAACTATAACTTTGGTAATGCACTGAGCATCGGTTTTTCTCCTAACCGTATTGCGAACCCGAACCTGAAATGGGAAACCACCGGGCAGCTTGATATAGGATTAGATATAGGGCTGATCAACAACCGCGTTCAGATCACCGCCGATGTATACCAGAAGAAAACAAAAGACCTGCTATACAACGTGTCGCTGCCGATTACCAGTGGCTATAGCACATCGCTGCAAAACATTGGTAAAACACAGAACCGCGGAATTGAATTTGCCGTGAGTACAGTGAATGTTGATAAAGCTTTCCGTTGGACCACCAACTTCAACATCTCGGCAAACCGGAACAAGATCCTTGATCTCGGCAGTGTAACTGGCGATATACCTTCCGGTGGCGCCAGTGGTCACTTGCAGCTTTCCAACTCCGGTATTCTGCGTGTAGGCCAGCAGATAGGTGTGTTCTACGGATTAATAACCGATGGTATATTCCAGAACCAGGCAGAGATAGATGCTTCGGCACAGAAGACTGCCAAACCAGGCGAACGCCGTTTTGTAGATGTAGTGCCCGATGGTGTGATCAATGCCAGCGACCGTGTTATACTCGGCCATGCACAACCAAACTATATCTTTGGTTTTACAAATAACTTCTCCTACAAGGGCTTTGATCTGAGTATATTCTTCCAGGGTGTGCAGGGTAACAGTATATTTAACATAAACCGCTTCGAGCTCGAATCACTCACCGGAGTGAGCAACCAGTCGACAGCCGTGCTTGATCGCTGGACGCCTACTAACCCGAGCAATACTATACCACGTGCTACATCGGTGGGGTATCCTTACCAGGTAACCAGTCGCCAGATCGAAGATGGATCGTATGTACGTATGAGAAATATTCAGCTGGCCTATAATTTCCCGAGTGCATGGCTGGAGCGTTTCAAAATTACCAATGCCAAACTATATGTGAGCGGACAAAACCTGCTCACGTTTACCAACTACTCGGGCTTTGATCCGGAAGTGAGCCGCTATGGTCAGGACAACCTGAGTCTGGGTACAGACTATGGAAGTTACCCTACTGCCAAGATGTACCTGGTAGGATTGAACCTTGGTTTTTAAGTGAGGTATATACAAGAACAAATGATTAGCAACGTATGAAAAAGTTACTATATATAGCAGGTCTTGCGTTCGGGATATTCTCCTGCAATGTGCTGGAAGAAAATCCCCAGTCGTTCATATCACCTGTAAATTTCTATAAAACAAAGAGTGATGCACTGGCTGCACTTACTGCGGCTTATAACCCCGTTCAACAAAACGGGTTCGTATCACGTAACTATGTTATTCTCGGAGAGATCCCTACCGATAACATGTTCCCGCTGAGCAACAATGCAGATCGTGTACAACTCGATAACTATGTGCAAACACCGCAGAACGTAGTGGTGCGCGAAACATGGCAGGACTTCTTCCTGGGTATAACACGCAGCAATATTGTTATAGATCGCGTCCCATTGATCTCGATGGATGAAACGCTTCGCAACCGTATCGTGGCAGAAGCAAAATTCCTCCGTGGATTTTATTACTTCCAGCTGGTGCGCCTCTTTGGTGAAGTGCCGCTGATCACACACGAAGTAGCATCGCTCGATCAGCTCACCTATCCGCAGCGTTCATCTGTAGAAGATGTATACCAGCAGATCATTACCGACTTCACTGATGCTGAAGCTGTATTACCTGCTACCTATGGCAGCGCAGATTTAGGAAGAGCAACGAAAGGTGCAGCAAAGGCATTCCTCGCCAGTGTATACCTTACACGCAAGGAGTATGCAAAAGTACTGGAGAAAACAACCGAGCTGATGAACCCTTCATCGGGCTATGGTTTGTGGGCCGAGTATAAAGATGTATTCCTCATCGCCAATGAATATGGCAAGGAGTATATATTTGATGTAAACTATGTAGGCGGTGCTTCCGGTGGACAAGGTGGCGGATTGATCGCTTTCTTTGCACAGGAAAATAACCCCGTGCAAGGCAGAGGATTCGGTTCGTTCCAGCCAACACCGGAACTATATAGCAGCTTCGATCCTGCTGATAAACGCCTGCCGGTATATTTCACAAAAGGTACCGACAACAAATACTACTGTAACAAGTGGGTGGATGCTACATCTCTTACAGCAAATACTTCGGGTAATAATTATCCGCTGATGCGTTTTGCAGAAGTAGTGCTGGCCCATGCAGAAGCCTATAACAAACTCAATCAACCGGTAGATGGTAACGAAGCATACGAAGCAGTAAACAGTATTCGCCGCAGAGCTGGTCTGCCGGATTTAGCAGGTCTTACACAAGATGCGCTTCATGCCGCTATATTAAATGAAAGAAGACTGGAGCTTTGCTTCGAAGGACAACGCTGGTTCGACCTGGTGCGTACCGATACATTTTTACCGGTGCTAACAGGAAAGGGATACGCAGCAACACAGAAAGATATGCTGATGCCCGTGCCACAGTTTGAGATTGACCTCAACACCAGTCTCAAACCACAGAATACAGGCTACCCGCAATAATTCTAGTCATATTGGTTAATTTGGTTCAAAAGAAGTCCGTGGTAGCACGGCTTCTTTTTTTCATTCTGTAAAAATCCTATAGTATAGATCGCTTATGAATGCACGCAAAATTATACTCGTACTTTTTATCGCAAGCGCATTTGCCTTTGCCGCCAGGGTAAAGCTGGATGTAGCGAAAGATTTTGAAACAATAGCCCGGCAGTTAACAAACAGTTTGAAGACGCACACCGATGTAACGCGCTTTCCGCGTTCAACAAAACCGGATGGTTCGCTCCATGCTGTTCCTTCGCGCGATTGGACCAGTGGCTTCTATGCCGGCAACCTGTGGTATATGTACGACTATAGTAAAGATAAAAAATGGGAAGAGGCCGCACGACAATGGACTGCCGGACTGGAGAATGAAAAATTCAACACGCATACACACGATCTGGGTTTTATACTGTTCTGCTCCTTTGGTAATGGCTACAGACTTACACAAGACCCTGCCTATAAAGATATACTTCTGCAAGGTGCGCGTTCATTGAGTAAACGCTTCAATCCGAAGACCGGTACTATACGTTCGTGGGATCATGGTAAATGGCAGTACCCGGTAATTATCGATAACATGATGAATCTCGAATTACTCTTCTGGGCAACAGCGATGAGTGGCGATTCAAGTTTCTATAAGATAGCCGTAACACATGCCAACACTACGTTGAAAAATCATTTCCGTGCCGATAACAGTAGCTATCACGTTGTAGACTACGATACACTTACCGGTAAAGTAATTGCCCGTGTAACACACCAGGGATATGCTGATGAATCTGCGTGGGCACGCGGGCAGGCGTGGGGCCTCTATGGCTATACGACAACCTATCGCGCTACAAAAGATAAACGTTACCTGGAGCAAGCTGAGAAGATCGCTGCCTTTATACTTCACCATCCGAATTTACCGAAAGACAAAATTCCTTACTGGGATTACAATGCACAGATTCCCAATGAAGAGCGCGATGTTTCGGCTGCGGCGATCACAGCATCGGCTTTACTGGAATTAGGCGGCTATGCAAAGAACGGTGAACCTTACAGAAAGGCAGCCGAAGAAATTCTGATTAATCTGAGCACACCACAATACCTGGCAAAGGTTGGCACCAACAACAATTTTATACTGATGCACAGTGTAGGGCATAAACCCGCCAAGTCGGAAATAGATGTACCGATCATATATGCCGATTATTACTATATTGAAGGATTGTTGCGTTATGATCGGTTGAAGAAAAAGAAATAGAGTATATATATAGCCCGGTATAAAAACTGTGAGTGATTTTATAAACAGCAAATATGAAACGAATCAGTATAATTCTTTTGGCATGCGTTGTGTTCTCCTGCGGGCGCACAGGTAAAGAGGTATCATTTACAGTAAAGAACAGCTTGCCATTAAAGAGAAATGAAGTGGTAACTATATCGGCCGCGCATTTAGCCGCCTTTACCGATGAGGAAAAGAAATCGGTAAAAGTACTCGATGAAAACGGAGCACCCCTGGAGCAGCAGTTCGTAGACAGCAATGGCGATAGTATATCCGATGAACTTTTGTTTGAAGCTATATTTGATAGCGGGCAACAACGCAGTTTCAAACTGGCGGTTACGGATAAAATTCCTGCAGCAACCGAGCAGCGCACCTTCGGAAGATTTGTGCCGGAGCGTATTGACGATTTTGCCTGGGAGAATGAACTCGTAGCATTCAGAACATACGGACCCGAAGCACAACGCCTCGTAGATGAACATGAAAAGGGCGGCACACTTTCCAGTGGTCTGGATTGCTGGCTGAAGCGCGTATCATATCCGGTGATTGATAAATGGTATAAGAAAAATACAGATGGAGGTTCCTATCACAAAGATGATGGCGAAGGATACGATCCGTATCACGTAGGGGCGAGCCGTGGTTGTGGAGGTATAGGCGTATGGGTACATGACTCGCTCTTTGTATCGAAGAACTTTACAACGTACCGGGTACTGGCCAACGGACCACTTCGCACTACCTTCGAGCTTACCTATGCTCCGTGGGCAGCGGATGGAAAAACTGTGAACGAAAAGAAAACGATCTCGATCGACAAAGGAAATCAACTATATAAAGTAACAGTACATATAGACAGTGCCGATGCATTGCCTAACTGCACGATTGGTATAACCTTGCACGAGAAAACAGGTGCCACAAAAGCAGATAGTACCAAAGCGTGGTTTCGCTATTGGGAGACTATAGATGATTCGGAGATCGGTACGGGCGTAGTAATTGATCCTGAATATGTAATCGGTCACCTGGATTATCGCACAACGAAAAAAGATCTCAGTCAGCTATATGTTATTACAAAACCTCAGCAAAACCAAGTAATATACTATACCGGGTTTGCCTGGAAAAAGGCAGGTATACTCACCACGCCTGAAGCATGGGATCAGTACCTGACCGATTTCTCTGCGCGTATAGCCTCGCCACTGGAACCGGTGTTCGCTAAATAGTATATATACCATGCGCCTGTATATCCGTTGGCGAAATATAGCAGCCTGCTTTGTGTTACAGGTTATAGCGCTGCATAGCTATGCTCAGTCGCGCGAGGAAGTAAAGACTGTTTTGCGCGAGCAGGTAATGCAGGAAGCCTCCTGGGCAATGGCGCAGCAGCCGGTAACAGTAACGGCTTCCGTGTGCGAACGCAGTGCTGGTGGTAAACACGATTTTTATTCGGAAGGAGATTATTGGTGGCCGGATACTACTAATCTGTCCGGCCCCTATATTCAGCGCGATGGCATGACGAACCCGAACAACTTCACTGCCCATCGCGAAGCCATGATTCGCTTTAGCAGGATTATAGGAGCGCTCACATCAGCCTATATACTTACACACGATAAAAAATACCTGAACCATGCTATAGCGCATCTCAAAGCCTGGTTTATCAATGCCGATACACGCATGAATCCGAACCTGCAATATGCACAGGCTATAAAAGGACGAGCCACCGGCAGGGGCATTGGTATAATTGATACCATACATCTCATCGAAGTAGCACGGGGCATTGCTATACTGGACAAGGCAGCTATACTGGACGGCAAAACAAAAGAAGGATTGATACAGTGGTTTAGTGATTACCTCACATGGCTTACTACACATGCCTATGGTAAAGATGAGATGAACGCTAAAAATAATCACGGCACATGCTGGGTAATGCAGGTAGCGGCATTTGCAAAACTTACCAACAACGAAACGTTACTTGATTTTTGCCGCGAGCGCTATAGGAGTGTTCTGCTTCCAGAACAGATGGCACAGGACGGCAGCTTCCCGCTGGAGCTTAAACGCACCAAGCCCTACGGCTACTCCATCTTTAACCTCGATGCCATGGCCACGGTCTGCTATATTTTGTCGGACAGTAAACACGATCTCTGGAATTATACTATAGCGGACGGACGATCGATCCGTAAAGGAATTGAATTTTTATACCCCTATATAAAAGACAAATCACAGTGGCCTTATCCGCACGATGTGATGTACGATGAGTACTGGCCCGTGGCACAGCCCTTCTTATTTTTTGGAGCACTGGTATTTAAAAAGCAGGAGTGGTTTGACGTGTGGAAGCACGATGATCACCAGCCGCAGAATGCGGAAGTACTGCGCAATCTGCCCATAAGGCACCCGTTGCTTTGGCTCGAATAGAGCGTAATCAAATCTGCTGAGCGCTCTTCAATGCAGTAATTTGCCTTTTACATAATATCCGGAATAAGATGGAGCGGCACATCTTATTTTGAAAGGTATTAACCTAAACCATTATGACGTATTTTCTTATAAGTAGCTGCAAAAAAGCCTGCACCCGCACGCTTCTGTCCGCAGCCGTTATTCTGTTAAGTATAGCTGCCCATGCGCAGCAGGAAAAAGCCACCAAAGCAAAAGTTATAGACCCGGCCAACATGGACTTTACCACCAGGCCCGGCAATGATTTTATGCAGTATGCCGGAGGTGTATGGTTGCAAAACAATCCGGTGCCCGGTAAAGAAACGCGGTGGGGAAGCTTTACCATTCTTCGTGATTTCAACGTAAAGGCTATACGCGAAATATTGGCCGAAGCTGCTGTTGATAAAAAAGCAACGCCTGGCTCTGTAAAGAAACGCGTAGGAGATTTTTACGCTGCGGCTATGGATAGCCTGGCCGTTGAGCGTGCCGGTTTTACTCCTGCACAACCAGACTTTGTTCGCGCCGGTGCAGTAAAAAGCAGAAATGAAATACTGAATGAAATTATACAGCAGCGTACGCAGGGGACTGGCAATCCGCTGTTTGGATTTTTTATAGCACAGGATCGTAAGCATCCCCAGGTAATGGTAGTACAACTCGCACAAGGCGGTACATCGATGCCTGATCGTGATTATTACCTGAAGAGTGACCCGCGCACACAAAAGATACAGGCTGCTTTTCAAACCTATATCATTTCATTGTTTACCCTTGCCGGTGAACCGGAAGCAACCGCTAAACAAAAAGCAGAAACTATATTTGCATTCGAGAAGAAACTGGCTTCTGCACAGATGACGCGGGTAGAAATGCGCGATCCCTATAAAACCTATAACAAGTTTTCATTGGGAGATTTCAGCAAGAAGAATCCTTCTTTCGAATGGCCGGAAACATTAACCAAGCTGAAAGCCGGTGGTCAGGATAGTATACTGGTAAACTCTCCGCGATTCTTTACAGTTGCCGATAGCTTATTGAAGAATGCTCCCGTAGCAGACTGGCAAACCTATCTGCAATGGAATATACTTCGTTCAGCTGCACCGTACCTGAGCAAGCCATTTGTAGATGCAAGTTTTGCCTATACACAAGCGCTTACCGGACAAAAACTTCAGACACCTCGTTGGCAGCGCATGTCGTCACTCACCGATAATACCATTGGTGAATTGCTCGGCCAGCTATATGTAGAAAAACATTTCAAGCCCGCTGCGAAGGCACGTATGGATGAGATGATCAAGAACCTGGTGAAGGCATACGAGATACGCATCAAGAACCTGGAGTGGATGAGCGATGTAACCAAACAAAAAGCGCTCGATAAACTAAAAGCATTTACTCCTAAAATTGGTTATCCGGTAAAATGGAAAACATACGAAGGGCTTGATATCAGCAGTCAGGCGTTCTTCCAGAATTTACGCAATGCACAGAAGTGGGCATATAACGATATGGTGAGTCAGCTTGGTAAGCCGGTGGATAAGACACGCTTCGCCATGACGCCTCCTACTGTAAATGCATACTATAATCCGGTAAACAACGAGATTGTATTCCCGGCAGGTATATTACAATATCCGTTCTTCCATCCCGATGCAGATGATGCATTTAACTACGGGGCTATTGGTGCCGTGATTGGTCATGAGATATCACACGGCTTTGATGATTCCGGAAGTCAGTATGATAAAGATGGTACATTACGCAACTGGTGGACAGCGGATGACCTTGCTAAATTTAAAGAGCGCGCCAAAAAATTACAGGAGCAGTTTGATGCGTATACCGTGTTAGACAGCCTGCACGTAAATGGTAAACTTACCCTCGGAGAAAATATAGGGGACCTCGGTGGATTGAATGCTGCCTACGAAGCTTTCAAGATGACAGCACAGGGTAAATCCAACAAGAAGATTGATGGTTTTACGCCTGATCAGCGTTTCTTCCTGGCGTGGGCACAAGTATGGAGAAGTAATATCGTTGCTGAATCTGCAGCACAGCTGATCATTACCGATCCGCACTCTCCGGCAGAGTATCGCACCGTTGGTGCACCGGTAAATATGGATGCCTGGTATAAAGCCTTTAACATTCAGCCGGGCGATAAACTGTATAAGAAACCGGAAGATCGTATTCGTATCTGGTAAGCGATAGTATCGCGTATACTATATATACTACCTGGTAGAACTTCTCACTATAAATGCTCCAGGCGTTTGTAGTGCACTTTGGTAATAAAGTGAACGAGTTCTACCAGGTATGTTTTTTGTAAGTGGTCGGTAAATATATAGTCCGACTTCTTTTCTTTTTTGATCTTCCGCAAGATGCTCACAAGTTCCTGCTCCTGTTTGTCGCTGAGCGTATAGGTATATTTGGTTTCGTCAGGAACGTAGAGCGAACAAAGGTGCTGTTGTGTTTTTACCGGCAGCGAGTCTTTATGAAACTGATACGTGATCGCAGCGCTGATCTTACCGGAAGAGTGGCTGATGAAGTAACGATCTTCTGTTTTCTTTAGCGTGAGCATGACGATGCGGTCTGGGCGATTCCTTTCATCACTGTATAGTTTTGGTGTTACCCTCTGTAGGCAGAAGGAGTAACCTTTGTATGTTTCTTGAAAAAGTGATTGAAATGCGCAGGCTCTTCAAACCCGAGGCAATAGCTGATCTCCGCTATATTCCAGTTAGTGTGCTTCAGCAATACTTTGGCTTCGCTGGTGAGGCGATCGAATATATGATCGCTCGTGGTTTTTCCGGTGGTTAATCGTATAGCACGGTTCAGGTGATTAACGTGTACGGAAAGTTGTTCAGCAAAGTCGCGGGCCGAGCGAAGTGTAAAACGTTGCGTAGGCGACTCGATCGGGAACTGTCGTTCCAGTAATTCGGCAAACACCGCGGTGATGCGGGCATTGGCATCCGTATGCTGATATAGCGTTTCCGTAGGCTGTATCTTGATTGCGTAGTGAATGATCTCCATGATATAGTTTCGCAGCAGATCGTATTTATATACATAGTCAGAGCCGATCTCTTCCAGCATCTTGTCAAATATACTACTCACATATTTGTCCTGCTTTTTGTTCAGTAGAAAGCTCGGCTTGTTGCCCGGTATAAACATGGGCAATGCGCTTATACCCCCGCGAAGGCGTTCCGTGAAGAAAGCCTCTTTAAATATAGCGAAGAACCCGGTAGGCTCGGGCGTGAGTTGCTCGAAGGTATACGGCACATGCGGATTAAAGAAGATCAGCGAAGTACCGGAAACCTCCAGGCTTTTATCGGCATAATGGTATATATGGTTGCCGCGGATGAGGGCAACCTTGTAATAATCGCGCCTGCTATATTTCGGAGCCTCTTTGTTGGGGCCCATGCAGTCTTCCAGCCTGAACACGTTAAAGTGCCCTATATCCTGCCGCAGGTTCTCCGGCATCCAGTTAAACTTCTGTCTGTAAAAATCTTCCAGTGTTTCTGTTGTGGCCATGGTATATAGATAGAGGTTGTTTGATTTTTTCAATGCAAAGGTAATGGGGTGTTCTCCATGTCGGATTGCTACATTCAAATGGATACTTGTAAAATTCAAACAATTGCAAAATTGTTCCCACAGATTTCACGGAATTTCACAGAAAAAGGCAAATGCGTTTTTCCACACTCCGATAGCTATCGGAAGCAGATCAGCACAATAAAAAAATCAGTGTTAATCTGTGTATTCCGTGGGAGATTTTTGCATTTATTCTGCGTACATCCGCGAGATCTGCGGGAGATTTATTTTACGTACATTCAACTATGAATAAATTTGTGCGACTGATCAAAACACTGGATCCGATCAGGATAGAAGACCTGCTTCGAAAAGAACCGGAGTGGACGACCTGGTCAGAGCCCGATGGCAAAAACGGATTGCATTATCTCTGCGCACTCGCTATTGCCGGCAATCCCGAGAAAGTCAGCAACAGTCTGAAGATTTTAAAGTTGTTATTGAAGAAAGGAGTGCACATCAACTCCGTTCATCGTATACCCGATCCCGGCTGTGGATATTTTCCGGCAACACCACTGTGGTATGCCTACGCCCGCGGACGAAACGAAAAACTTGTTCGCTACTTGTTGTCAAAAGGAGCCGACCCCGAGCATTGCATGTTTGCTCTTACCTGGAACGATGATGTAAAGCTTGCCAAGCTATTTTTGAAACATGGCGCCACCATAGACGACACCAGCACGACAACCGATACACCTTTTCTCGGAGCCTGTAACTGGAAACGCTTTACTATAGCAGAATGGTTTTTGAAGAACGGAGCGGATGTAAATGCTACAGATTCCGATGGCAACACCGCATTACACCACGCTGTAAGAAAAAAGTATAAAACAGAACACATTGCACTACTGCTTCGCTACGGTGCCGACTATAACAAGCCCAACAAGCAAGGTATATCTGCCAAACAACTTGCAGAGTCCAACCACCAGCGCAAGATTCTAAACCTGTTTCAAGTCTGAACAGTTTTATAGTATATATTAAGGTACCAAAAAAATCTTCCAGCATGTTCAACTGGGCCTCATTCAATCTTTGGCCTGGCAAGGGCATGCGCGGATTGGATGCAGACCAGGTGGAACATGCGGGGCCCCGCGGCCCGGGAGCGGGCTATGAAATGTGCTAAAACAAGCAAAGCGAATAAACCTATCTTACAATCCGAAGAAGATTTCCTTTCCTAGAGGATTCAGCAAATATATAGTTCACCGCTACTTCGCACTCTTCTTATACTCCTCTACATTCCAAACAATACCCCAGCTCTGTGCATAATCAGCGAGTGGTGGAAGCCCCATAGAGGCTCTTCGTTTATCTACATTGTCAGGGTCTTGAAGAGGTGATATATAGTATTTGCCGGTTTCTTCATTCAAACCAATCTGGCTGCCATATATCTGCTTGCCGCCCGTGCGCAGCGCTACACGATCTTCCAGCAGTGCAAGCGATCTCGCTTCGGCATTACCTTTCTTTACAGCATCGCGCATCATCGGTAAATATTTCTGCTGCACAGCAATGTTGGAGTGTTGAATAACCAGGAAGAGTGCTTCATTGGCAGAAGACCCTATTTTATCTTTACCCACCCAGCCGTATTTATCGAGGATCGCTATAACCTTTATCTGGTTTATACTGTCGATGCGATGAATTATTTTGCTGACACTATCAACTTTGGGATTTTTATAGCCATGCGTATTGATCAATTGCATAAAGACACTGCGCTGTGCCTGGTCTTCTTCTAAAATTTTCAGCAGTTCCTGTTGCAGCGGCTTGTTGTAATGACTTTCTGTTTCATCTACTTTTTTCTGGAGCTTCGCCACAGTTTTATTCCATTGCGCATTTGTATATAGCGACTTGAGATCGGTATCTGATTTCAGGTGATTGATATTGAGCCATCCATTGTCGATAGCAGCATTCAGGTATTGAAATGCTTCCGTTGTATGTCCGCTCAATGCAGCCGAGCATGCACCGTTATAGAGATGCGTAGCATTATTTTTTCGCTGGCGAAATGCCTGTCCATAATACCGGGCAGAAACTTCATAACTCTTTGCCTGGTAAGCCGAGTCGCCTTTGGCAATGAGCACATCGTATGTCTGTGCCACGGTAGTGGTACACGCCAGAACATATACCGGGATAAGAACCAATAACCTGAACATTTTGTCTGAATTAATATTTTAAACCACTAATTTGGTTCACGAGTATAATTCTTTCTCCGGAAGAACCCTGCTGGTTCCATAAAATTCACGGAGATTTATTTATATCGTACCTGAACTCCCTTGGCGTATGCGTGTACTTCTGGCTATCATGTTTTGTTTTATATCGGTCACTTTCAGCCTGGCTGCAAGTGCAACGGATAGTTTATTCCAACAACTTGAAAATGCCATTGGCAATCGCGAAGCTATTACAAAAGAAAAGATATCACGTATCAATCATTTGCGCGACCTCGCAGCGAAGACGCCTTACAACAACCGGTTCGATCTATACCAACAATTATACCAGGAGTATAAATCATTTATATACGACTCTGCTTTTACCTATGCGCGTAAGCTGCAGATGCTGGCCTATCACTTACACGATACACCCAAAATTTCGCAGGCCAAAATACAGCTTGGGTTTGTGCAGGTATCGTCCGGTTTATTTAAAGAAGCGATTGATACGTTGAAAACCATCCATGCGCGACCGCTACCGGAAAGTTTGCGTGCAGATTTTTATTACCTGATGGCCCGCACGTATTATGATCTTTGTGATTTTAACCGCGATGATTTTTATAGCAGGCAGTATACCACCATGGGCCACTCCTATATGGATTCGGCCATGGCACTGCTCAATCCTTCTTCTGAGAAATTTCTTTTATATAGTGGTATCAAAAATGTGCGGCTCCGGCATGTAGATGTTGCACGCGAAGCATTTGAGCGCATGATGAAGAACTTTCAGCTTGATGATCGCGACCTGGCCATTGCTGCCAGTACATTAAGTTTTATCTATCAATATACCGATCAGCCACAGCGAGCAAAAGATATGCTGATCGTAGCTGCCATTGCCGATATACATGCATCAACCAAAGAAACACTCGCCATGCTGAACCTGGCAGATATACTATATAAAGAAGGAGACATTGAGCGGGCTTATCAATATGTAAAGATTGCGATGGACGATGCTAATTTTTACGGAGCGCGTCATAGAAAAGTACAGGTGGCAGCCGTGTTCCCCATCATTGAAGGCCAGCGCCTGCGCACACTTGAATCTCAACGCAAGGCACTTATACTATATGCTTCGGTTATTACCATACTCACAATACTCACCATCACCTTTGCTGTAATCAGCTATAAGCAATTTCAGAAGATACAGGCAGCGAAGAAAATTATATCCGAAGCCAACGACAGTTTGCAACACACCAATCACCTGTTGATGGATGCGAACAAGATCAAGGAAGAGTATATCTGGTATTACTTTATGGCCACGGCCGATCACATTACCAAATTGGATGCGCTGAAAAAATCGCTGGAGATAAAATTGCTCACCAAAAAACTGGAAGACATCCGCTTCATTGTCGACTCTATTAATATAAAGCGCGAACGCGAAGAACTCTATAATAACTTCGACAAGGTATTTCTGAAACTCTTCCCCGATTTTGTTACCGCGTTCAATTCCTTGTTCAAGCCGGAAGACCAGGTGCATCTGAAAGAAGATCAGTTGCTCAACACCGAGTTGCGAATCTTTGCACTCATCCGCATGGGCATTCATGATAATGAGAAGATCGCCCGCATCCTCGACTATTCTGTCACCACGATCTATACCTATAAAACACGCCTTCGCAACAAGTCGACCGTGGCCAATGACGAGTTCGATCGCCAGATCATGGGCATCCGCGCTATCGGGTAGCCCTCGCGTTAGTCTGAAACAGTTGAGATTTTGATACCCATTATATATATCTATTTGCTTGATGGTGAAAGATATACCGGTTAGACACAGCCAGATTTTTCTAGATTTTTCTTCGAGAAGTTGATCACCCCTCTGGGCACGTATTCCTTTGTTGCTGCAATCGTTTGTAGCGTTGTAACACACGAATGCACTCAAACCCAAATCAATAACCAAACGACTATGACTAAACTCTATCGGATTCTACAAGGAAGCCTTATGGGGTTGCTCTGCCTGCTGGCCGCACAAGCCTGGGCGCAAAGCCGCACCGTAACCGGAAAAGTTACCTCAGCCGATGATGGCTCGGCACTGCCCGGTGTAAACATCCTGGAAAAAGGAACTTCTAATGGTACTGTATCAGACGCTGAAGGAAACTACAGCCTGCAATTATTGAAAGATGATGCCGTGATCGTATTCTCGTTCGTGGGCTTTACACCACAAGAGGTATCAGTCGGCAATCAGAACGCTGTCAGTATAATTCTTCAACCCGATATAGCTACACTGAACGAAGTAGTCGTGATTGGTTATGGAACGGTAAAAAAATCGGACGCGACTGGTTCTGTTGGCGTAGTAAATGCCGCCTCGTTTAACAGAGGTGTAGTGAACTCCCCGCAGGAATTACTCATGGGTAAAATGGCCGGGGTAAATATTACTACCAACAGTGGTGCTCCGGGTAATGCATCGACCATTCGTATACGCGGAGGTTCTTCGCTCAACGCCAGCAACGATCCGCTGATTGTGATTGATGGTGTAGCCATCAGCAATACCAACCTGGGAGGTTCACCCAATATACTCGCCACGATAAATCCGAATGATATTGAAAGCTATACCGTGTTGAAAGATGCATCGGCTACAGCTATATATGGAGCGCGTGCTGCCAACGGTGTGATTATTATTACCACCAAGCGCGGAGGTAAAGATTTCAAGATCAACTATAATGTTACCGGCACTATGTATACTACACCTAAAAAACTGGATGTATATAGTGGTGATGAATACCGGGCGCTGATCAATCAGCAATATCCCAACAACACAGCCGTGCTCTCGTTACTGGGCACTGCGAATACCGATTGGCAAAAAGAAATTTTCCGCACCGCCTTTGGGCAGGATCATGCCATCAATGCATCGGGCACAGCGGGAAAAACTCCCTACCGTGCTTCAGTTGGGTATAATAATACCAATGGTGTTTTGGATACGTACAACTTTAAGCGCACAACGGTATCGGTAGGCGTAGATCCTTCTCTGCTCAACGACAAGCTGAAAGTAAATATCAATGTGAAGGGCATGATCAACAACAACAACTTTGCTGATCAGGGAGCGATAGGCGATGCTATTGCTTACGATCCTACCAAGCCGGTATATAATGGCAATACACGCTGGCTCGGCTATACCACGTGGACAACCGGAGGTATTAACGGCAACAGTATAAATCTGGCGCCTGGCAACCCCGTTGCACGCCTTGCGCTTACTGACAATACTTCGGAAGTAAAGCGCAGCATTGGTAATATAAAATTGGATTATGAGCTCCCGTTCATCCAGAGTCTGCACGCAACACTCAACCTGGGTTACGACTATGCCGAAACCAAAGGGCACAACAATGTAGCCGACAGCACACAGTGGGTATATTTACCAACTACGGCAGGCGGACGTATTAATCCGTATGAAGCTACCAGCAAAAACCAACTGCTCGATTTTTACCTGAACTACTCGAAAGAACTGAAGTCCATCGATAGTAAAATTGATGTGATGGGTGGTTACTCCTGGGCGCACTTCTATAACTCGGGCAGCGACTCTACCATGAACCAGTTGAGTGAAGGCACCACGCGCAAGAATGTATATGCTACAGAATATTACCTGCTGTCGTTCTTCGGTCGCTTCAACTATACATTCAAGGATAAATATTTGCTCACGGCTACGTTGCGCGATGATGCTACCTCGCGCTTCTCACCGGATAACCGTTGGGGATTGTTCCCGGCTTTTGCCTTTGCCTGGAAGCTGAATGAGGAATCATTCCTGAAGAGCAGCAAGACTATATCTGATCTGAAACTTCGTTTGGGTTATGGTGTAACCGGCCAGCAGGATATAACCGGTAACGATTATCCATACATCGCTACCTATACACGCAGCGATAATGCCGCACGCTATCAATTGGGAAATTCATTTTATAATACATTGCGCCCGGATGGTTACGACAGCAACATAAAATGGGAGTCGACCACGACAACGATCAACGCTGGTTTTGATTTTGGATTTTTACAAAACAGGATCACCGGTTCCATCGATGTATATAGCAAGAAGTCAGACGACCTGATTGCCTATATATCAGTTCCGGTAGGTACCAACTTTACTCCGAAGCTTACTACCAACGTAGGCAGTATAAAGAACCAGGGTGTTGAATTGAACCTGAGTGGGGATGTGATTGACCGCGATGATTTTGAGTGGACGCTTAACTATAACATTACCTATAATAAAAACAAGATTACCAAACTTGATCTCGCCAGCAATCCGGACTTCAGTATACCGGTAGGAAATGTAGGAGGCACAACAGCCGGAACCATTCAGGCACAGAAGGTGGGTTATCCGCGCACCTCATACCTGGTATATCAGCAGGTATACGATGCACAGGGCAAGCCGCTGGAAGATGTATACGTAGATCGTAATAAAGACGGCATCATTAACGATGCAGACCGGTATATCTATAAAAAGCCGGACGCTACAGTGTTCATGGGCATTAACTCGCGCCTGCGCTACAAGCAGTGGGACTTCTCATTCTCCGGCAGAGCAAGCCTCGGTAACTATGTATATAATAACGTAGCCGCTAACAGCACATACGTATCGCTGTATAACTCCATGCAGTATCTCTCCAACGTGAGCACTCAGGCCGATAAAACAAAATTTGTGAGTGCGCAGAACACGCGCTTCTCCGATTACTACATCGAGAACGGATCGTTCTTCCGTATGGATAATATCAACCTGGGTTATCGCTTCGAGAACCTGTATAAAGATAAGCTCAACGTGCGTGTAGGGTTGGGCGTGCAGAATGTATTTGTGATCACCAAATATACCGGGCTTGATCCGGAAGTATCGGGCGGACTGGATAACAATTTCTTCCCGCGCACCCGCTCATTTTTCCTGTCACTCAATTGTGAATTTTAACCTGAAGAAGCTTAGCGTATGAAACTCTATAAATTATCCATCACGCTGGTTATGATGCTTTGTTTGCTCATGACCGCCTGCCTCAATGACCTGGATACAGCTCCGCTGAATCAACAGATCATTACTTCGAAAAATGTATTTGACGATCCGGCCTCCTATAAAGAATTTCTCGCGAAACTATACGGAGTGCTTACACTCACCGGCCAACGCGGTGAATACGGACAGCCCGAGATCTCTGCCGATGATGAAGGTACCACTTCGTTTCTGCGCGGATACTTTGCCATACAGGAACTCACTACCGATGAATGTATCAGCGCCTGGGGCGATGCCGGTCTCAACGATTTTCGTGCGCACACATGGTCAGCACAAAATGGCTATATACAACTTTTGTATCAGCGTGTATTTGTAAACATCGCGTATTGCAACGAGTATATCCGCGAAGTGTCAGCCCGTGTAAATGGTCTTTCGGCCGATATGCAGAAAGATGTGAAGCTATATTTAGCCGAAGCTAAATTTCTGCGTGCACTCTATTATTACTACGCGCTCGATCTGTGGGGTAAAGTTCCATTTGTAACAGAAGCCGATGCACCGGGTGCCTATTTACCCAGGCAGATCAGTCGTGCAGATCTCTTTGTTTATATCGAAAAAGAATTACAGGATGCATTGCCTGAACTTGCTCCTGCCGGAGCCAACGAATACGCGCGGGCCGACCAGGCTGCTGCACACATGCTGCTGGCCAAGTTATACCTGAATGCCGAAGTATATTTAGGCAAAGGCAACCAGCGCTATACCGAATGTATAACCCATTGCAACGCTATACTCAATGCCGGTATATATAGTCTTACCGAGAATTATGCGGATCTGTTTCTGGCCGATAATGCCCGCCTGCGCAATGAAATAATTTTCCCGGTAGCAGAAGATGGTAATTATAGCCGCAGCTACGGAGGTGTAACCTATATTATCCACGCGGCCGTGGGCGGATCGATGGATGCCGATAACGGCTTTGGTATAAAATCGGGTGGCTGGTCGGGCAATCGCTTTACCAAAACCTTTGTAAACAAATTTGCTGATCCATCCGGTGCCACCGATAAGCGTGCCATGTTCTATACCAACGGACAAACGTTGGAGATCGACCATACCATTGTATTTACCGAAGGCTACCTGAGCACCAAGTACAGGAATATTACTTCTACTGGAGCAAAAGGACAGAACGAAACATTTGTCGATACAGACTTTCCACTGTTTCGCCTCGCAGATGTATACCTGATGTATGCAGAAGCGATTGTGCGGGGAGGAAGCGGAGGAGACTTCGCAAAAGCGGTTGGCTATATCAATGACATTCGCGAACGCGCTTATGGAAACACCGATGGAAATATAGCAGCAGCGGATGTAACGCTTGACTTCCTGCTCGATGAACGTGCACGTGAATTATACTGGGAGGCACATCGCAGAACCGACCTGATACGCTTCGGTAAATTTGCTGGCGACTCCTATATATGGGCATGGAAAGGAAATGTAAAAGACGGAGCCGCTACACCTGCGTATGTTACCGTGTTTCCGCTGCCGGCTTCCGATCGTGCTGTGAACACAAACCTTGAGCAGAACTTTGGTTATTAATCCTGTATGTGTATGAAATCAATTTTAAGAATTATACCACTGGCGTTTCTTTTTCTGGTTGCGTGCGAGAAAGACGAAACCATGATGACAATACGCACCGACATTGCTGCCCCGGCTATAACAAGCCAGGCCGATGGCTTTACAAAAACAATTACCGAAGCTTCGCTGGGTGATGCTATCAAATTTCAATGGAG
The DNA here is from genome assembly GCF_036568665.1 of Ohtaekwangia sp. Taxonomy (GTDB): domain Bacteria; phylum Bacteroidota; class Bacteroidia; order Cytophagales; family Cyclobacteriaceae; genus Ohtaekwangia. The sequence continues at coordinate 52,957 of NZ_DATCSD010000152.1, forward strand.
CCCGGCCGATTATGGTGTGGATACAGAAATTACCTATACCCTGCAGATGGATTCTTCCGGCAGAGGATTTGCCAATCCTGTTGTGCTCGGCACCACCACAACGGATACACTGGTGATCAAGCTGAGCGACCTCAATGATAAACTGCTGAATACACTGGGAGTAACACCCAATGTAGCTTCCGCGATCGAGCTTCGTGTAACAGCAGCGATGCATAACAATAAATATCCGGAAGTATCGGAAGTTATACATATACAACTTACTCCGTGGGCAACGCAGATCAAATATCCAGCCGTGCTATATATACCGGGTGGCTATCAACAATCAGGTGGTGATCCTTCCAAAGCTGATGCACTCACATTATATACTTTACCAGGTACCGATTCGCTTAAGGTATATGAAGGCTATGTAACCATTCCGGGCAGTACGTGGATCAAGTTTACTACGGTGGCTAACTGGGGTGGCACAAACTATGGCAGCGGAGGCAGCGGTATTCTTTCACCTGATGGTAATGCCGGTGGTATAGATGTACCGGCAGCAGGTTATTATAAAATACGCGTAGATATAGCAGGACTTACCTATTCCATTACCAGGATCGATTCATGGGGTGTAGTGGGTGATGCCACGCCAGGAAGCTGGTTCGATTCAACACCAATGACCTATAACGCTGCAACCAAAACATGGTCAGTAACGGTAAACCTGGTGAACGGTGCATTGAAATTCCGTGCGAACAATGGCTGGGATGTAAACTATGGTCCGGTAAACAGTAATGTGCTGGCAGGTATACTAACACAGACCGATGCCGGTATTGGTATACCAGCGTCCGGAAGCTATACGGTTACGGCCGACTTCAGCCGAAGCAAGGCACCGTTTGTATATACTTATTCGATCGTTAAAAACTAAACCGCTACAAGGAGAGTCGGAGGTATATACTCCGGCCTCTTCCTTTTATTGAACTAACCGATACAATGCTCAACGCTATTTCAGGATTGATGATGATGAAGAAACTATATTTGATTGCGCTGGTAATGATGGCGTGTAACTCCGGTAATGAGCCGGCAAAACCGGTAGTGCCGCCAGGGGAAGATGAGCCGCAGCAATACGGAGTTCCCTACGCCAATGTTCCGGCAACGGAAAATATTGTACTATACGAAGCAAACATTCGCGCACTTAGTGCGGCCGGTAATTTTCAGGGTGTGATTGATAAACTCGATCATATACAATCGCTGGGTATAAATACGTTGTGGCTGATGCCGATCCATCCTGTAGGACAATTGAAATCTGCCGGTGGGTTAGGATCACCTTATGCTGTGCAGGACTATCTGAAAGTAAACCCGGAGTTTGGTGACCTGGATAAACTTCGTGAGCTGGTACAAAAAGCGCACGATCGAAATATAGCGGTGATTTTGGATTGGGTTGCTAACCACACTGCGTGGGACAACCCGTGGATGCAAAATAAATTATGGTATGTGCAGGATGCTTCCGGTAATGTGATCATTCCTCCCGGAACAAACTGGCAGGATGTAGCCGAGCTGAATTATGCCAACAGCGATATGCGCGCAGCGATGATCCATGCCATGAAGTATTGGATACTCGAAGCCAACGTAGATGGATTTCGATGTGATGCTGTAGATTATGTACCGGCTGATTTCTGGAAGCAGGCACTTGATGAATTGAAAGCAATTAAAAACAGAAACCTGATCTTCCTGGCAGAAGGAGGTAAAGCAGAAAATTTCACGGCAGGTTTTCAGATGAACTATGCCTGGGATTTCTATAACAACCTGCGCGAAGTATATAGTAACAATCGTGCCGCCACTACAATCTTTACCACGCACCAGGCAGAGTATAATGCTATACCGGCAGGAGCAAAGAAACTGCGCTACACTACCAATCACGATCAGTCAGCGTACGATGGCACACCGGTAGAAATGTTTGGTGGTATAAATGGCGCACTGTCAGCTTCGGCTATTACGATCTTTACCAGCACAGTGCCGTTGATATATAGCAGTCAGGAAGTTGGTCAGGAAGAAAAGCTTCCGTTCTTTACACGCCAGCTAATCGATTGGACCGCGCATGCTGATATGTTGCAGCAGTATAAAAAAATGTTTGCGATCTATAATCAGACCAACGCCTTTAAACAGGGCTCGCTGGAATACTACTCGGATAATGATATAGCTGTATTTACCCGAACAGTCACTGATGATAAATACCTGGTAATGGTAAATACACGCAATACCCCGGATACCTATACGATAGCAGCTGCCTTGCAAAACACAACGTGGACGAATGCTGTGGATGGATCGACCGTATCATTGAATTCTACTATATCGCTCGGAGCCTATCAATACCTGATCCTGAAGAAATAATTTATCTCTTAACTATTTTACTCGAACATGAACGCAGTAGTGAAGCGAGGTATATACCTGCTGTTTAGTATTTATTTTTTAGTTACGTTTTATGTGCAGGCGGCTCCGCCAATTCATAACAAGTCATTGGGAAACATGGTCCGTCATACATGGAATGGAAATGTACTGACAGGAATAACCGATCAGGGTAATTTCAGAATCAGTATATATTCTGCCAACATCATTCGCCTGCAGATAAGTCAGGATACAACGTTTGGCAACTTTAGTTATGCCGTGATCAATGGCCCGGTAAATACAAACGTAACTTTTTCAGATAAGGGTGATCATTTGCTTCTGAGTACGGATTCAATAGAACTATATATTTCGCAGAAGCCGGTGCGTTTCCGGATGGTGAACAAGCAAGGGCGCGTAATCAACGAAGACGATGCTGCCTTTGGAACATCGTGGCTGGGCGAAGAAGTTACTACCTATAAGAAATTGCAGGAAGGCGAACGATTTATAGGCTTAGGTGAGAAGACAGGCAATCTCGACAGGAGAGGCCAGGCCTATACCAACTGGAACACGGATTACTTTGCGTACCCCGTAAATGCCGATGCTATATACATGACTACGCCTTTTTACATAGGTATACATCATGGTCTGCAATACGGTATATTCATGGATAACTCCAGCAAATCGCATTTCAATTTTGGAGCATCGAATAATCGTTTCTCATCTTTCACGGCTGAAGAAGGAGAGATGAATTATTATTTTATATACCACACGCACGTTGCCGGCATCATAGAATCTTATACCTCGCTTACAGGACGAATGAAGCTCCCGCCCTTGTGGAGTCTAGGATTGCAGCAGAGCCGCTATAGTTATTATCCCGACAGCGAAGTGCTGCGTGTAGCCCAGACGTTTCGCGACAAGAAAATTCCTGCTGATGTGATCTATCTCGACATTCACTATATGGATGCCTACAAGATTTTTACATGGGATAAAAAACGTTTCCCCGATCCGAAACGCATGACGGATGCTTTGAAGGCTAAAGGCTTTCACACGGCCGTGATACTCGACCCCGGAATAAAAGTGGAGAAGGGCTATGCTCCGTACGATGATGGTATAGCACAGGATGTATTTGTGAAGTATCCGGATCAGTCATACTATACCGGTGAAGTATGGCCGGGCTGGTGCCACTTTCCGGATTTTACTAATCCACGTGTACGCAATTGGTGGGCTGGTGCTTTTCATGGTTATGTGCAAGATGGTATAGAAGGTTTCTGGAACGACATGAATGAGTTTGCCACGTGGGGACAAAGCACTCCAAACCTGTTGGAGTTTGACTTTGACGGACACAAGGCAACGCATCGCACAGCCCGAAATGTATATGGCCTGAATATGACACGCAGTACTTTTGAAGGAACACAAAAACTGCTGAATGGCAAACGTCCTTTCCTGTTAACACGCTCCGGCTATGCGGGTATACAACGTTACTCGGCTGTATGGACAGGTGATAATGTTGCTTCTGACGAACACATGATGACAGGTGTGCGACTGGTAAACAGCATGGGTATATCCGGTATACCGGTAACGGGTATGGATGTAGGTGGTTTTACAGGCGATGGTTCTAAAGAGTTATTCGCACGCTGGATTACGATCGGAGCATTCTCGCCATTCTTCCGTGTACATGCTAAGGAAAATTCACGTTCACAGGAGCCGTGGTCATCCGGAGAATTAGTAGAAGCTACTGCGAGAAACTTTGTTAATCTGCGCTATAGATTGATTCCCTATATATACGTAGCGTTCTACGAAGCTGCCACAACCGGTATACCGGTATCGCGAAGCCTGGCCATTACCAATACACACGATGCTCTTACGTACGATACACGCTATCAGAATCAATTCTTCTTTGGTCCATCCATACTGGTAGCACCAGGCGAGAGTACACGCGACTACTACAAAGTATATTTACCGGATGGTGACTGGTATGATTTCTACAACGATAAATATTTCGCTACACGCGAAGAAATTGTAAGCGAAGCATCGACTAATCATCTGCCATTATTTATAAAAGGCGGAAGCATTGTGCCGATGCAGTCGGTAGTGCAAAATTTGTCAGAGCAACCAGCGGATACGCTATACCTGCATGTATACTTTGGGAAGAACAATAATACCTTTACTTATTACGAAGATGATGGCAGCACGTATAGCTTTGAAAAGGGCGAATACCTGAAGCGTACTATTTCCTATCAGGCCGGTTCGCGTACGCTTACACTGGGAAAAGCTGAAGGCTCTTATACTTCGAAGTTTAGGAAAGTGAAAGTATACCTGCACGGATTTTCGGCATTGCCAAAAGGCATTCGTATTGACAAGAAGCCGGAGATTATCCGGAAGGAAGTATATAAGACGGAGTTGCAAACTATACCGGTGCAGACTTTTGTTTTAGATCACAACGCCCATCAGCAAATTGTAAGCTGGTAGCGTATAGGTATAAATATGGATTGCCGGGTATTCGGAAAGAATATCCGGCAATTTTCATTTACGGTACTTTAAATTCTTTTGGAATACTTTTAATAGAGCGAATCTCAATATTTCTGAAGAACACCTCTGCACCTTCGCTTTGAATCTGGATCTT
>NZ_DATCSD010000153.1:0-20496 GCF_036568665.1 Ohtaekwangia sp.
TCATCTGTTGTCGGATCGTCATCATTACAGGAGCTTAATGCAAATGCCATCGCTATCATCGCAGCAAATGCAAAGCGTAGAGTGAATGTTTTCATCATAAAATATTTTGTGGTAAAATTATTTGCGAGCAAAAGTAAAGACGGCAGGTTACGGCATCGTTAAGCTCGTGTTAGCAGTCATTTAATTATATATTTGATAATGCCTGAATAAAAAAGAAAAAGGGCCCAATAGGCCCTTCTTGTAATTTGTATTAATATTCGGTTAAAGTTTCCAAACTACACCGAGTGTACCATATTGACCCCATCTGTAGGTCTGAATGGGTTCATCAACTCCGGTAATTTTTTTATCGCGATTGGAATCCTGAATCAGTCTGTATTTCTGATTCAGGATATCCTGTACACCTAACTTCAATTCGAAGTGTTTGTTAAGTTCTTTTGATACTGTGAAGTCAACCTGGTTGCGTGGCATTTCATATTGATTCGCATTTGAATCTTTATCACCAACTGCATACAAGCGCTTGCCAAATACATTGTATTGTATACTTACCTGCAAGCCATTCTCGAAATTGTTATAGTATAGACTCGCATTTACTACATAAGGAGATTGTCCTTGCATAGCGCGTTTCTTTTCCAAATTGTTATATTCTGATATATCAGGAAAAACAACCTGACTCTTAATGAGTGCTCCGTTGAATACTACTGAAAGTTTATTGAGGAAAGGTGAAGATAAATCTGTAAATGATTTACGGATCTCTGCTTCCACTCCATAGGTAGTTGCTTTATCTGCATTTCCGAAATTATAGATCAGGTTCGATCCGGGTCTCAGGTATTGTTCGATAGGATCTTTAAAGTGCTTATAGAATACTCCGAATGAAATGTTATCTGCTTTGGAAGGATATAGTTCCCAGCGAAGATCTACGTTATCGATCTTAGCAGTCTTCAAATTTGTATTACCACTTATATCAGCATTTCTATCAAAGTCGTAGAAGTTAAACGGAGCTAGCTCACGAAATACAGGGCGGTTTACAGTTTTGCTATAGGCAAGCCTGATCAGCATCTTCTCAGTTATGTTATAAGTAAGATTAGCGAATGGCATCGGTACAGTAACCGGATTGTCTACAGCGTTTCTCTTAACATAGTGTCCGTTATTGTTTACATCATATACATCTATCTTCTGAACGTTATACTCTACCCGTAAGCCACCTGAGAATCGGAATTTATCAGCAAATGGTTTTACAAGTCCTACATATCCTGCTAACAGCGTATTATGTCCATCATAACGATCATATAGTGACGGACCTATATTTGTACCCTCTTCCAGAACAAATTTCGATATTAAATTCTGAGGTGTAAATATCTGATCGAATGGTTGCAACAGAAGGCTGTTATCTACATCTGCTGAGGTGGCCCATTTGTACGACATCCATCGTGCACTGAAAGCTCTGTTCTTTTGCTCTGCATAGTATCCTGCTGTAATTTTGGTCTGCTGTTCATCATCCACTGACGGATTCAATTTGATTTCTAAATTACCAACAGCAGAGTATGTATCTTCTTTCAGTTTGGAATAGAATCTTCCTGCTTCAAATGAACTTGCTCCCGGAGGTATAACAACACTAAACGGTTCATCTGTACCCATATCGCGCTGTGAACGAATTCTGCGATAGTCCGGCTGATTGGCGTTGGTGTTATTATAGCCCAATATCCAGTTGAAGTTAACAGCATCTGAGAAAGCATGCTTACCTGACAATTGACCTGAATATATACTTCTTGCATAATAATTCAACGCCATATTGTTAACATCGAAGAATTGTGCATTGTCGGTACCAGTACGGAACGTTGATTGATTTTGTCCCTGCTGGTTATAGAAGTTTCTGAACTCTATCTTGTTTGAGGGATCGAGTTCCAGAGTAAAGTTACTGATCGCACCAAGTCTGTTTGTTTGTGCAAATCTTAAGTCGTTATAGTGATAACGCAGTGTACTTTTTTGAGTTGTTTCAGAGAAAGCATCATAATAGTTCTGCGTTACTTCTATGCGTTGATTGGTGTGTGCATAGCTAATGGAAGTAATATTATCTAATCTCTTACCTGCCAAACGCATAGTTCTCGCTACATCCAGGTTAACTCTATAGTCAGGAGAAGCTGTTAATGTTCTTGTTGCCCAGGTATTCGGCAACATTTCAGTTGCTCTGTTTATTTCTTCTTGTGTATTTACACGAAGGTTTGATGGGAAAGACGAAGGGAGCGCTCTGTTACCACCGTTTCCACCTAACCAATCCATGCTATATTTCTTAGCGTCCAACGATACAGTTTTACCGGTTGTATTTGCACGGAAGCTTCCGGAAACTGAAAGTGTAACAGAATTTTCCTCAACCGTACTCTTGGTATATATACCTATATCTGCACCGGCAAATTCCCCAGGTAATTCAGGTGAACCAGATTTATATACCAGCACACGATCAATCATATTACTGGGTATAAGATCAAATGCAAAAGCTTTAGAGTCTACTTCTGTACTGGGAGCTATAATTCCATTTAACATTACAGTGCTATAGCGTTCACTCAAACCACGTACGTTCACGAAGCGGTTGTTCATGATCGTAACACCCGGAAGACGCTTCATAATCTGCGCTGCGTCTCTGTCTTGCGACATCGTGATCTGTTGAGCAGATATACCTACAGCGACCAGATCGCTCTTGCGTATCTCGGTAACAACTGAAAGATCGGTATTGGTTACACGTGCTCCGGTAATTACTACCTCATTCAACTCCTGACCTTCTTCTATAAGACCGTGATTTATTACGGTTGTCTGATCAGGATATACAGTAATATTTTGAAGAGTATCGGTCTTGTATGATATAAAAGATACTACCAGTGAATATGTACCTGCCTTTACCTTAGGAATTTCAAAGTTACCTTCAATGTCAGCCACGGCTCCTAATGCTGTTCCTTTAACAAGAACGTTGGCACCAATGATAGCATCGCCTGACACTGCATCTTTTACGTGACCCTTAATTGTTCCGGATTGTGCCAATGCACCAAGAGCAAATGTGATCAGCGATAATGAAAGAAGTAATCTTCTCAGCATAAACCTTTTATTTGACGCAAAGGTCACGCTCTAATATTACCTCACTCGCACGCCTGTGTTACGAAATTGTTAAGTAGAGAATATTAAGCTAACATGTGTTTAAAGACTGATTTGCCAACATTTTATTTCACTGTGATTATCAACACATTTCAATTATTTGGACTTAACAATTTTTACAAGATTTTTTAAAGCAGATAACGCGGGGGTAATAAAAGATTCAAGAAGTTTATTGAAAGGAAACAAAATTATATAGGTATACACGCTAAAAGCAGGGACCAAATACTCACTTAAAAGAAAAGCACAGACCTAAATCTGCGCTTTCAATATTCTTCCTTAAGTATATATAGGGTGTCTCGCTATCAGCCTACGAAAAACGTAAACACCTAACACATTATTTGTTGATCGGTACTTTATTGAGAATAACTTTTATGATATCCGAAGGACGCACATTGTCTGCTTCTGCTTCATAATTAAGCAATATGCGGTGACTCATCACGTCCAGTGCTACTTCCTTAATATCCTCCGGCAATACATAGTCGCGTCCTTCCATATAGGCCACCGCTTTGGCTGCCAGGTTCAAATTTATACTTGCGCGAGGTGAAGCCCCAAACTGTATATATTGTGCCTGCTCGTTAAGCTTATAGTCAAGTGGCTTACGTGTAGCATATACCAGTTCAATAATATAGCGTTCGAGTGATTCCGATATCTTTACTTTATTCACTTGTTCACGAATGGAGAATATCTCTTCTTTCGTGAGCATAGTAGTTACTTTATAGTTGAACTGCATGTTAGAGATCCTGCGCATGATCTCGATCTCCTGATCTTTGGTAGGATAGTCTACAAACACCTTCATCATAAAGCGATCCACTTGTGCTTCCGGCAATGGATAGGTTCCTTCCTGATCTACGGGGTTTTGTGTTGCTAATACAAGAAAAGGTCTGTCTAGTTTAAAAGTAGTTTCGCCAATCGTTACCTGCTTTTCCTGCATGGCTTCCAACAATGCCGATTGAACTTTAGCAGGAGAGCGGTTGATCTCATCTGCGAGAATTATATTGGCAAATATAGGGCCTTGCTTTACCTCGAACTTTCCCTCTTTCTGATTATAGATCATCGTACCGACCAGATCGGCAGGAAGAAGATCAGGAGTAAATTGTATACGTTGAAAGTCGAGATGTAGCACCTGAGCAAGTGTGCTAACCGTAAGTGTCTTGGCAAGACCGGGTACACCTTCCAGCAGGACGTGGCCATTGGTGAATAGTCCGATCATCAGTCGGTTCACCATATACTGTTGGCCTACTACAACCTTACCAACCTCGGCATAAACCTCTTTTATTTTTTCCTTATGTTCTTCGTGCTTTTCAACGGCTACCGATTCCATACACAGTTTTTAATTTTAAACCTGTCAAAAATAGCGTAATTATTGAGAAAAAAAGACCTAAAACCTGATGGATTGCCGTAATTTAAGATGTGAGGGGAATGTCGAGAACTTTTGTAATGGGTGATATTCACGGGGCCTCCCGTGCCCTGCGTCAATGTTTGCAACGTGCCGACTTTGATATTGAAAATGATCACCTTATAAGCCTGGGAGATGTGTGCGATGGCTGGCCCGAAACCCGCCAGTGTATTGATGATCTTCTGCAGATCAAGAATCTGGTCTATGTTCTTGGTAATCATGACTACTGGACCCTTCAATGGATGGAAACCGGATTTGTGGAAAGTATATGGTTCGATCAGGGTGGACAGGCCACTATAAAATCATACCATGATGGAGTACCCGAAGATCATATTCATTTTTTGAAATGCGCATCACCCTATCATATCGCCAACAACAAATTGTTTGTACATGCAGGTATAGACTTGCAGCAACCTTTTGAAAAGCAAGGATTGGACATATTTCTCTGGAGCAGAAATCTTGCACGCACAGTATTGGAGCTATATCTGAAAGGAGTTACCAGTAAGCTCACAACATTTGATGCGATCTACATTGGACACACACCTATTCCCTTCAGCAAACCTATTCACTCCTGCGAAGTGTGGATGATGGATACAGGCGCTGGATGGTCGGGCGTTCTCTCCATGATGGATATTGAAACCAACGAAGTATATACCAGCGATCCCGTGCCTTCGCTTTATCCGGGTGTAAAGGGAAGAACTCCGAAGAGTTAATTAATTACGAAGCTGCCTGTACTACCAACGCCTGATCCAGCTGGATTCCGCGGAGCTTTAAGAACAACTGCGCAAGTACTTCTACATCGCGAAGGCAGTAATCTTTTATTCGCGCCAGGTCACGCTCAATATAATATACCTGGTTTACTTTGCTTCCATCAATATCATTTTTACTGGAGGGTATATTGAAGATGGTAGCCAACAACTCCAGTGATGTAAAATGTTTATAGTCGCCAAACTTCCACAGTTCCATAGTGTCGTAGTGTGGCACTTCCCAGGGTTTTTTACCTGCTATATTTAACATGGCGGGTAATGCTATACCATTTACCAGCATACGTCTGCACAGGTAGGGAAAGTCAAACTCCTTTCCGTTGTGTGCACACAGTTTATCTGCATTGGCATTAAGCTTATCGAGCATGCATTTGAATTCGGTGAGCAGCGCCTTTTCATCGTCACCATAATACGCTTTTGTCTTTAGCGTGAGCACACCTTGCTCATCTTCATAAAATTTACCTACACATATACAGATGACCTTACCGAACTCGGCAAAGATCGCTGCACGATCGAGGTATAATTGCTCATCGGTTTGCGTAGACTCTCTTCGCAGATGGCTTGCCTTTCGTGCCCACAACGTTTTGAGTCGTTCATCCAGCGAATTAAAACTATCTGTATAGGATACAGTCTCAATATCCAGAAACATAACTTCGCGCAACTCCTGATTCATACCCACGGCCGTTTATTGATTAATCTTATTTATAATTCCTGGTATTAGTTTATCGATGATCAGCAGGAAGAAGAAGGCAAATATACTTGAGGCTGCTGCAATGGCAGCAAATAAAAGATAGTACTGAACCGTCCATTCAAAAGCAACCTTCAGTCGATGTAACATACTTACTTTAATTTCATGTCCTTCATTGAGCGAAAAGCGGATCGTACAAAATTCATTCTCCTGATCAAAGTCGCCAAGCAATACACCAAGACCCTGCAACTCTTGTTCAATTTCCAGTATACGATTTTGCAGATTGATATACTCTTCTATTCTTCCGCTTTGTTTTTTAATCTCCAGTAATGATTGTCTTGTAATTTCCAGCGATGCTTTCTTGGCATTCAGGTTTCTGAACTCGTTCGTCTTATCAACCTTTGTAATTTCTTTCGAGAGTATTGATCCAATCTTTAGCAGCGCTATATAAGAAGAATCGAAATGAGCGGGAGGTATACCAATCAGCAGGTGTAACGATCGATGGCCACGCTGACCAGAATTTTCTTCATACTGAATTATACCATTCTGGGTTTTAATTTCATTTCGCAGCTTCTTTTCATCTTCACTAAAATCAGAAGAGCGTGAGCGAATAGTAGCGGTTTTCTCGTATTTCTGACTAACATCAAATTCTCCTACCTGGGCTTGACCAGATTGCGACAAAACTTTTGAAACAACTTTATAGCGATCGCTCGCATAGTTATGCCTTACATCTTCCAGACTGGAAAAGAAATCAGAAAAATATTCTTCCTGCACTTCTGAAAGACCTGTTGAGTATCCGTAAATAAGCCGGAACAAAAAGAGCGCAAAGAAGCCGATCAGCAAAATGCCGATAGTGCGAACAAGCCGCTTCTTAAAAACAATTTTCATGTATAGTATAAATATAGGTTGATTCGCAGCATCAGGAATGAAGGACACCCTCCATCTCAAGCTCTTTTATAAACTTGATGTTCTCTTCACAAATAGCATCAGGCACAAAAACAAAACGTTTATCAAATATTTGCCTTCCAATATAGTAGCTTACCCAATATTCATTGTTCAGGTGAAAGACTGATGGATCGATCGGTTCGATCAACACAGCACTATTCTCAGCAATCGTATCGAGGTAATGACGCAAGATAGAAGTTTGCTGCTGTTCACCATCTTTCACTCCATATCCTTTACTCGCCACTAACGTATTCTCAATCGGGAAGTCGTTGTTATTGATCAGATATACTTTCCACTCATCTTGCTCACCTATATTTTTTACCCGGGCAACAGCCAGTGTTACATTTTTTACCTCCGGTCGTTCAATGTCCTTCATCATAGCCACTCCATTTCAAACTGTTCGCGAAATTTCTCTTTCAATACAACCTCCACTTCCCGTATATCTACCTTTTTTCCCAACTCCTTCTCCAGCGAAGTAACGGCTTTGTCCTGAATGCCACACGGCACTATATACGCGAAATATCGCAAGTCGGGATTAATGTTAAAAGCAAAACCATGCATCGTTACCCACCGACTCGTCTTTACTCCTAAAGCACAAATTTTTCGCGCCCTGCGCACATTGTCCACATCGATCCACACACCAGTAAGTCCCGCGATCCGGCCTGCATCAATTTTATACTCTTTCAATGTCTGTATAACGGATTCCTCCAACAGACGCATATACTTATGAATGTCTGTGAAAAAATTTTCCAGGTCTAATATAGGATATCCAACAATCTGACCCGGTCCGTGGTATGTTATATCACCTCCGCGATTGATATGATGATAAGTGGCATGTACCGTATGTAATTCTTCTTTTGCAATGATCAGGTTTTTCTCGTCCCCACTTTTCCCCAAGGTAAATACGTGCGGATGCTCACAAAAGATGAGATAATTATCGGTGATCTTCTGTTGCTCTGCCGGCAGATTTCTGTTCTCTGTTTTTACAGCGATCGTTTTCTCAAAGAGTGAGGCCTGGTAATCCCACGCCTCCTGATATTCTTTCAGGCCAAGCCCTATAAATTTTACTTTTTTATTCTGTATGCTGTTCATTCGCGTTCACTTCATCCTCCAATATATTTGACCATACATGATAGGTAATGTTAATGTTCAGGATCTTGTCGTATGTAATCACAAACAAATCACCCGGCATAGAATAGTAGCGGGCGTCAAGGTAACGCTCCAGGTATCCTACATTGGGTTGATTCGGGGTGAGATCGTCCTGCATCTTTCTTCTATATACCTGCGAGAGGTATATTCTGTCCAGGCCATTTTCGCGCGAAAGAAAATAATCTTTCAGCGTGCCGCTATATACCAACGGGCCTTCACCCGTCTGCATTAATACATCCACTTGTATCAAGTCTATATTTTTTGATTCACCGGGCTTCTCCAGATCAAGTATCTCTCCGCTAAAAAGATAGTACCATTCGTTATTCACACGAAGCGGAGAGTATTTCAGGTCCAGCCTGAACTTGCGCACGTAATAACGCACTGATAAGCCCAACACCACCGCTGCACCAATCATGGTAAATAAATAAAACAGAAAATATAGCAGGCTGCTATGAATCAATTCAAAATTGATAGTATCAGACTCCGTGATGATCTGATAGATCAACTGCAGCTTTATTTCGTAAGGCGTTAGATGTTCTATAACTAAAATACCCGCAAGTTGAAAGATGAGCGCGGGAAGTATAGCCCAGAAGATTTCGTCAACAGCAGAAATTTTGAATGATTGCTTGGTATAGGTTCCGTGCAGATAGGAATAGCGGAACGCAAGACCGGGTATAATGAGTATAAATAAAAAGATCGAACCGAAAATGAGATTCATGAATAACCCTCCGAAAGGTTTTCTTTACTTCTTATCGATCGCTCTCAGCCTGACGAGTTTCAATTCTTCACCGTCAACTTTAATAGTAGGCCGTTCTTCTTCCGGAAGAAGTGAACGCTCTACAAGGCGATCTGCAATGATGGCTAACATCAGCTGTTTGGCTAACTGCGGATTATCCAGGATCTTCCGGGTACGCTTGCTGATTGGTGCTTTCATATGCTATATGGTTTCTTAAAGTTACAACGAAAGTACCTGAAAACAAGTTTCTTACTTCTGCTTATCCAACTCTGTTCGCAGGTATGTAATCGAGTCGTTTGCCTCCGGCTCCACACCATTTTCCTTTGCCAGGTAATATGAAATCCAGTCGGTAAGATGTATCAGGTAATAATATTGTTCCAATAACGATGCCCCCTCCCCAATAATGTCAATCACTGGTTTCGAGTTTTTCTCGAAGAGATCGCGCGAAATCTCCATGCGCTTTTCTACGCGTTCATGATCGTGATCGGAGTAAAGATATACAGCCTGCAACATCGGCATCAATGCTTCCGGATAACACCAACCGGCAATTTCATTATGGTTGATTTCCGGAAATGTATTGGTATGCGCCAGTTGCTTGGCATTTTCATTTAATTGTTGCTGGAAACGAAGTGCCATCGCATGTAAGCGACTATCGCAATAAATAACCGGCAACTTGCCTCTTAGTTTTTTCGCAATAAGTTCTGCTTCTGATTGGATGCCTTTCTCTCCGCGATCCAGGAACTCAATAGCATTTTCGGTTTCCTTTATAAAAGCAGCGCCAATCAGGTTGGTATGATATAGTACATACAGCAGGGCAATCATGCTATAGGGGAGCATGGCACGCGGACTGTTTGATCCAGAAGGAAGCTGTATATATTGCAAATTATACTCGCGACAAACATCCAGCAATTTACCTCCGGATGCTATAGCGATTACCTGAGCGCGCTTGAGCAGAGCTTTATTGAGAGCCGAAACAGTTTCTTCCGCATTACCGCTATAGGAGCAGGCTATAAATAATGTATGCGGACTAACGAACTGTGGAATGTTATAGCTTTTGCAAACGGTGATGGGTATAGGGATGCGACCAAATGTAAGCGACTCTACTAGGTTGGCTCCTATACCAGACGAACCCATGCCGGCAATAACGATGTTGCGTATATCGCTGCCGGGACGATCAAGGTCTAGCGATTGCCCGATCTTCAATGCATCCGAAAGCTGGCGGGTAAAACCTTCGATATATTTTTTGGTAGTAGACATAATCGTAATTTGGTATTTCAAAGATAAAGCATGTGGTGCTTTTCTCACACACATTCTCGCTTAACCTAAACACCTACACACCTAAAACTTAAACACGTTACCACGTTGTGAGCAGCAAAATCAAAAAAGGAAAAGAGGGCGAGCAGCTTGCCGCTAATTTTTTAATAGGAAAAGGATTTGAAGTTGTAGCGAAAAACTACAGGCACCGACATGCTGAGATCGACCTGATCGTAAAGCGTGATGACTGGCTGATCTTTGTTGAAGTAAAAGCGAGAAGTTCTTCTGACTTTGGAGAACCTGAAGAATTTGTCGATTTGCGAAAGATCAACAAGATATTTGAAGCTGCCGAAGAGTATATTTTCTCTACCGATTGGCAAGGGCACATCCGGTTTGATATTGTCTCTATAAAATTAGGCCGGGAGCCTGTGATAGAACTTTTTGAAGATGCCATCAACTGAGTATAAAACAAGAAAGGAGATGCACTATACATCTCCTTTCTTGTTTATAGGCTGTTAAAAACTAATAGAGCTCTTTAAATTTTTTCTTACCTGATTCCAGGAACTGCACGAAATGATCTACACTTTTATCGTAGCCGAAAGGTGACACAAGCACGCGTTCATCTTTACCTACTAATACATAAAATGGCTGCGCATTGTTATTGAGGTTTGCTATCTGCAAGTCTGCGTTTTGTTTACCAATGGTCTTCTTTACTTTTTTATCGTATTTGGAGGTATACCATTCGCTTTCGGGCAGTTCTGTTTTATCATCTACATATAGCGCTACCACAACAAAATCATTCTTCAGTTTATCCAACACCTGCGGATCAGACCACACTACTGCTTCCATCTCGCGGCAGTTGGTACAGCCGTGTCCGGTAAAGTCTATAAATACCGGTTTGTTCTGCTGACGTGCACAAGCTATAGCTTGCTTATAATCGAAGTAGCCTTTTATACCGTGCGGTAAATGGAGGAACTCTTCGTACTTCGGCTCATCACAAATTTCATTAGGCTTGGAGTTACGCGCTGCGGATAACAGATCGAAATCATGTGTATGCATTGGTGGCAGATAACCAGCCAGTGCTTTCAGCGGAGCGCCCCACATACCGGGAATGAGATATACTACGAAAATAAATGCCACCGTAGCAAACGTAAGACGAACTATACTCACACGTTTATCTTCAGCATCTTTACCCGTATCGCCAGAAAGGCGAAAACCCTTCATGAGATATATACCAATCAATGTTACAATTACAATCCAGATGGCGATGTTGATCTCACGATCCAAAATTCTCCAATGGAAAGCCTGGTCCGCTATACTCAAAAACTTAAAGGCCAAAGCAATCTCAACAAAGCCGAGCACTACCTTCACAGCGTTTAGCCATCCACCGGATTTCGGCATCGAGCTCAACCACCCGGGAAAAAATGCGAATAATGTAAATGGTATTGCAAAGGCAAGTGAGAATGCGAACATACCCACGATCGGCTTCAAAAATTCGCCACCGGCAGAAGACACGAGTATACTTCCAACAAGAGGACCTGTGCAAGAGAATGAAACCAGTACGAGTGTAAAGGCCATGAAGAACACCCCAATAAAACCACCTTTCTCTGCCTGCTGATCTACTTTATTAATGAACGTTCCGGGCAAAGTAATTTCAAAAAGACCAAGAAATGAAAGTCCGAAGACAATGAACACCGTAAAGAATATCAAGTTCGGTAGCCACTCCGTTGAAAGATGGTTAGCCGTTTCTGGTCCCATTAGTGGTGCTATCGCTGCACCGATCAAAGTATAGATTACTACAATTGATAATCCGTATAGCAACGCCTGAAGCTTCGATCTACCTTGTGTAAAGAAACTCACCGTCATCGGTATCATCGGAAAAACACAAGGCGTAAGTAAAGCAGCAAGGCCAGCCACAAATGCCAGGAGGCAAAAACCAAGTAAAGATGCTTTGCGCGGATCTTCTTTCACCAAAGAAGGATCCAGCACAGGTCCTTTTATATCAGCATATATAGCTGCTGAACTCGTTTTTTCTTCAACAGCTTTACGAGTGGTATCAACGGCTGATACTATATTTTCAATCTGCTGCTTTACCGTGGGTGTTTCCGTCTTAGTCTCCGTCTTCGGAGCTTCTGTTTCAGCAGCAGCTTTACCTTCTACTTTAATGTTTCCGAACAGAAGGTCACCATTAAACAATACACATTTACCTTCTACCTCCGAGCAAACTTGTCCCTCGTAAGTACCAATCAATGTAAGTGCAGGAGAAAGAATTTTTATTTTCTGTCTGAATTCCCCGGAGCCTTCAAAGATGCGAACATCACAATCAAATATCTTGTCGTGTTTGGTTTTGTCTTTAACAGCAACAAGATCTCCTTCCAGAGCAAAGCTTGGATGTTTCTCCAACGTGATTGACATCGGCACAGGACCACATTCCTGATCAAACCCGATGGAATAGATATACCAGTTCTTGTCGATGGTGGCTTTGAACACCAGTTCTACTACATCACCAACTTTATAGGTTTTAGATGGCGTTTCCGCTGTAAGTTTTGCCGGTTGAAGAACTTGCGCGGAACCTGCAATAGCAGTCAGTAACAGAACGCCCAGGAATAATCGTTTTAGCATGATTAGAAAAATTCAGCGCTAAAATAACGAACTCCTTCTCAAATTAGTTGACCATGCAAGATGAAAGGTAATCCTGACGACATTTCGCCAGGTTTTAACAATTCTTAACAAAAATTTAGTTGATTGGAAATCAGATCTCCACCTCGATCTGTCCCTTTAAAAGGTCTTCAAACTTCTCGCGTTCGCGGATCAGCTTAGCCTCTCCGTTCACAATAAGTACCTCTGCGGGTCTAGGCCGAGAGTTATAGTTAGAGGCCATGGAGAAGCCATAGGCCCCGGCATTTTTAAAAGCAAGAATATCACCTTCGCGAACTTCATTCAGGTCGCGGTCGCTTCCAAATGTATCGGTCTCGCAGATATAGCCTACCACAGTATATTTCTTCAGTGGCGCTCCGGGATTTGATACATTCACAATGTGATGATAGGCATCATACATCATGGGCCGTATCAGGTGATTAAGGCCTGAGTTTACACCCACAAATGTTACAGTAGGCGTTGGCTTAACAACATTTACCTGCACCAGCAACGTACCTGATTCGCTTACCAGAAATTTTCCCGGCTCAAGCCAAAGTTCAAGCTTGCGTCCGTATCGGTCGCAAAATTCATTGAATGCTCTTGTCAGTTTACTTCCGAGTTCCTGTATATCGGTTACTATATCTCCTTCTTTATAGGCGACTTTAAAGCCGCTGCCAAAGTCTAAAAATTTCAGATCCGGAAAATGTGCAGCCGCCTCGAATAACACCTCGGCTGTTTTGAGGAACGCCTCTGTCTCTTTTATATCCGAACCGGTATGAATATGAAGTCCGCTGATGCGTATACTATATTTCTTCATCAGATCTTGTATCTCCGAGAGCTGCAACACAGAGATACCAAACTTGGAGTTACTATGTCCTGTGGATATTTTGATATTTCCACCCGCCATAATATTCGGGTTGAGCCTCAATCCGCACGCGTAAGAATTTTTAAATTTTGCACCAAATTTCTCTAGTGTCGACAAGTTATCGATGTTGATAGCGAGTCCTAATGTCACAGCCTCCTCTATTTCACTAAAGTCAACGCCACTGGGCGTGAAGGTTATTTCGCCAGGAAGGTAGCCGGCACGCAAAGCCAATCGTACTTCGCCCAATGAAACAGCCTCCATGCCTACACTATGCTTGCGCATGAGCTTGAGTATGGAAATATTGGTGAGCGCCTTTGCTGCATATTTTATTTTTACGTCTGCAGCAGCGTATGCACTCTTTAGTTTTGCAATCTGCTGTGCAATGCGTGCGCCATCATAAACATAAAGCGGGGTGTCAAATTGCCTGGCAAGGTCAAGAACATCAATACCCTGAATCGTGTACGTTTGCTGTGTAAGCTCCATTGGAAAATTTAAAGGCCCCAAATATATATCAGGTTTTATTGGATTTCGGGATTATACGGATCGATTTGCAGTATTTTTATGTTGGTGTTTTTAGATTGAAAAAGTTCTGTCGGTAATTCTATTTTTGGGTCAGAAAACGCGCGTTTGAAATTGCCTGACCCGCATAACTTTAACTAATATTGATTTTTCATGAAGCTTTTTTTCAGAGAGTACCTGCCTGCCGAACCATCCACATCTAACCAGACAATTGTAATTCTTCACGGGCTTTTTGGTTCTTCCGACAATTGGTTAACACAAGCGCGTTTATTATCAAACAACGGCTACAAGGTATATACAGTAGATCAGGCCAATCACGGACAGTCTTATCACAGTGAAAGCTTTGATTATGCCACAATGGTAAATGACCTAAAGGAGTTGATAGATGATCTGAAACTTGATAAACCTGTTATACTGGGCCATTCAATGGGGGGCAAGACGGCTATGAATTTTGCCGTGGCTCATCCGGATAAACTATCAAAACTTATTGTGGTTGATATTGCTCCGCGATACTATGATCTTGAACACTATACTATTGTGAAAGGGTTGAATGCTATACCTGTCCATTCGATCACATCACGTCACGAAGCTGACGCGCTGTTGGCAGAGTATGTTCCGGAACCGGATGTTCGACAGTTCTTGTTAAAGAACCTTCAGCGACAAACAGATAATGGTTTTACCTGGAAGATAAATCTTCCGCTTATTACAGAGCAGTTGAGTAACATTGGTGTTGACCTTCAATACCAGGGTAATTTTGATAAGCCAACGTTGTTTATTCGTGGCGTACGATCAAAGTATATACAGGATAAAGATTGGGATCGAATTAAAGAGGTATTCCCGCAGGCTATATTGGAAACGATGGAGACCGGCCACTGGGTGCAGGCAGAAAAGCCTCAGGAGTTTGTAGAGCTGGTTATGAATTGGCTGCACTAGAATTTCTTTTTACAACGGTTAGGCTAACTGCCGCACAAGGCTATGAAATATTTGCCATTTCTTTCTGGTATATATAGCACAGCCCCAGGTCTTATATCTACAGCGAAGGCAACGGGGCGTGATGCATTGGTCTTTCAGATCGATGACTCCTACGATCATTATCGCAGAAATAAAGATGCCTGCCGGAAAGAAAACATTCATAAATATTACTGCGAGCAACGACTGAACAGAGAAACGATTCAGCAAGTGAATCAATATATCGTGAGGCAACTGGCTCATGAATATCCAAACGATATTACTGTTGATTGGGAAGCACGCGTATTAACTAACCGGATTACACAAGAACATTTTACCTGGGCCGATGATTGGCAAACTATTCATCATCCACGGTATATATCACTGTTCGATGCTTTATGCTGCCAGGTGCAGGAAGATATAGCTGTGTTTCAGTTAAGTCAGGACAATGATTGGTTAGCGGCTATTCATTTGTGCTCTCCTAATCATTGGGCACCGGGAGATAAAATCGGAAAACCTTTCCGCGATGTACATGCTCCGGTACCGGGCATGGAAAAAACGCTGGAGCATTATCGTAAAATGCTGGAGGGTATTGTGCAGGCTAAATCGCCCTTTACCCGTTTTGCCTGGGGCATTGCAACTGATACGAGACTGAATCATCATCCTCAGGCGCCATCACACATAAACAATGCTTCGTGGCAGGGAAGAGAACACGATACAAGCAACGCCTGGTATATACGCACCGAGCGACAAAATCTGGCAGGATTCGCCAATGCAAATGCTTTCCTGTTCACCATACGAACGTACTTCTACAGCGTAGATGATTTGAATATAAGTGAAAAAGAATTACTGCGATCAGCGCTGAAAAGTATGTCGAAGGAGGCGCTTGCGTATAAAGGATTGACGGGCTCTGTTGATCACCTCGATAATTACCTGAGGTAGTTTAGCAGATATATATTTAGATGTCGAGGTAACGGAGCAGCATGTCGATCCTGTCTTTCTCTCCTGCTATTGGTTTTGCTTCCTGATAACGACCTATTACTTTATAGCCAAACCGTTCGAGTGTTGAAACAACTCTGGAGAGATCCTGCTGATTGATTTTGAGTGTTAAACGTATCTTACCAGTATCGAGAGGATCTTCTTTCAATATACTGCTCAATATCTTGGCGTGGTTTTCTTCGATAAGACGACTGATCTCAGCAAGGGAGTAATCGATAAAGTTCATCGACAAAACTAAAATACCTCCCGGCATTTGTACGGCAGCCGTCTGTGCAAAAGAAGTTAATGTATCCTGTACGGTGATCACACCGAAGTATGTCATGTCTTCATTCAGCACAGCCACCATTTGGAGTTTATGGTCTGCGGCTACTTTCAGAATATCATAGAAGTGCGTGTCGAGATGAACGTAACATTGCTGACCAATGAGTGTAAAGTCACGTACGTTCTTATCAATATCGTTGGTCTCCAGAATGATCTCTTCGGAAATAAATCCCAGAAGTTTTCCATCGTCCACCACCGGCATATACTGACAGCGAAATTCTTCCATCCACACGATTGCCTTATGTGCATCGTCCGATCCTTTTAAAGGAGGAATCATGTGGTTTATAAGATCTTCTGCTATCACGCTGGCTTTTGTTTTACCTATATACGTTAATGAACCAAAAAGTCCTCGACAAGTTCATTGAATTTTTCAGGATGTTCCATCATGGGTGCATGACAACACTTATCAATGAATTTCAACGTCGAATTAGGAATTAACCTGTTAAACTCATGCGCCACCATGGGTGGTGTTATGGTA
Organism: Ohtaekwangia sp.; assembly: GCF_036568665.1. Classification (GTDB taxonomy): domain Bacteria; phylum Bacteroidota; class Bacteroidia; order Cytophagales; family Cyclobacteriaceae; genus Ohtaekwangia. Next base: position 16,841 of record NZ_DATCSD010000153.1, read on the forward strand.
TCATTCAAACCCCATACCAATAACGTTGGTGCCTTAATGTTTGGAATTTCTTCAGCCATATTATGGCGTTGTGCCGATTTTGCAATGGCCACAATGCGCATGCACTTGGGAATACTCTTCGTAATGTCAAAAACTTCGTCTACTAATTCCTTTGAAGCAACTTCAGGGTTATAGAATGTGTACGACACACGCTCCTTGATGTACTCATAATTTCCACGTTTGGGATAAGAACCTCCCATCGAGTCTTCAAATAGTCCGGAGCTGCCCGTCAGAATCAGTTTCTTAACTCTGTCACCGTTCTTCAGGGTATAGATCAATGCAATGTGACCTCCAAGACTGTTACCCATAATGATCATATCATTGAGATTCTTGAAAGCAACAAACTCTTCCAAAAATTTACGCAAGCCTTCGAGCCCTGCTTCTTTTATAGGCATCTCGTAAATAGGCAGCATAGGTATAACTACCCTGAAGTTTTTTGAAAAGCGATTTACAACACCTTCCCAGTTACTGAGAGCACCGAATAATCCGTGAAGTAAAAGAAGTGTTTCTCCTTTTCCTTCATCTACAAACTTAAATCCGTTCTCTTCTTTAATCTGAATGGCCATGTCTGTGAATTAATGCCGATAAGTAAGGAAAAAAAATACCAGAAATGAAAAATTTGTCTTTCAATGAATGCAAAAAACATTACAAGTAACTAACGAAAATTAGTTATCTTATGAAAAATGGATGTAATGAAACTTTGATTGGCAATATAATCTGATGGGGATTATCCTCCTGCCAAAAGTTTTTTCACGAGTTCAGAAACGATTTTACCGTCCGCCTGGCCTGCCAGTTTTTTGGTAGCGGTGCCCATTACTTTACCCATATCCTGCGGGCCTTTCGCTCCAACTTCCGCAATAATATTTTTCAGCGCTGCTTCAACTTCTTCTGTTGATAATTGCTTCGGAAGATAACGGCTTATTATATCGAGTTGAAAGTTTTCTTTATCAGCCAGATCGTTTCTTCCTTGCTGTGTAAAAATATCTGCCGACTCCTTACGCTGCTTTGCCGCCTTTACTAAAAGTTTATTCTCCGTGTCAGATGATATATCGCCACTTCCACCTTTCTCAGTTTCAGCCAACAGTATAAGCGACTTTATACTACGCAATGCTTCCAACTCTTCTTTGTTCTTGGCAAGCATAGCTTTTTTTATGTCGTTATCAATTTGTTGTTTCAGGCTCATAATTTTACGTTTAATACTATTTTGCGAAACCAATTAGTGGATCATCCAGTTTTTACTTGCGTACATACATATACCCATGACCAAACTGAGCGTCAATATTAACAAAATTGCCACACTCCGAAATGCACGCGGAGGAAATAATCCCGATGTGATTAAAGCAGCTATTGATTGTGAGCGCTTTGGCGCGCAAGGTATTACAGTACATCCGCGCCCTGACGAACGCCACATTCGCTATCAGGATGTTATTCAGTTAAAAAATGTTGTTAAGACGGAGTTCAACATTGAAGGTTATCCGGACGAGCGCTATATAAAAATTATACATGAGGTAAAGCCTGCACAGGCTACCCTTGTACCCGATGCCCCGGATGCTATAACATCAAACGCTGGTTGGGATACTCTTAAAAATGCTTCGTTGCTTCGCGACATCTGCCAGGAGATAAAATCGTTGGGCGTGCGTGTATCTGTATTTGTAGATCCATCGCCTCGTATGGTCGAAGGCGCTATAGCGTTGGGGGCTGATCGCGTAGAGTTATATACCGAGCCTTATGCCAGCGAATTTCTGGTGAGTAAAGAAGTGGCTGTTAAGCCATACATCGAAAGTGCGCGTATTGCAAAAGACGGAGGTATTGGTATTAATGCAGGACACGACCTCGACTTGCATAATCTTAAATTTCTCAAACAAAGCATTCCATATCTTGACGAGGTTTCAATCGGTCATGCTCTGATCGCTGATGCACTATATCTGGGATTAGAAAATACTATTCAACTTTACCTGAAACAACTCAAGGGCTAGGCAACGACTACCGAGTATTAGAACCTGGCAGCTACTGCCAGTCTCTTCCTATATGTTTTTATAGCTCCTGAAGAATTGAATACCTGGAACCAAACCATGTAGTATCCAACTCTTGCGCGTGAGCCATCGTCACGATCACCATCCCAGCGAAGAAATCCTTCTGAACCGAGGAGCTGGTTGTTAGCCAATTGACGAATGAGTTGCCCGTTAGAGTCTAATACTTTTACATTCGCTATATATCCTCCCTGATCAAATTTATACTGTATCTCTGTAAAATCCGGATTACCATTGAGCGGCACAAAAACTTCAGGTGATACAATTACTTCTTCTGCGGATGCTATACTGCTGGTTATAGCGTTGGAATTTATAAATCCGGGTGTTGCATATCCACTGGTTGTACTGGCTGATTTCCAATTGTTGATATCGTTCGTAGCTTCTGTAAACGATATTCTTTCCAGGGAAACGCCTTCATCATCTTTGATGAAAGGAGAATGCATGTTCTTTGTATAAACGAAGTAATCAATCGTATTTCCCTGGTCATCCAGTATAGCAACATTTCCTTCATCGTCACTCCACGATGGAAGTGCCTTCACTTCCAATACATTTTCCGTTTTTGTCTGCGGATATTCTCCAATCAGAATGTCAAGGTCTTTCACCAATACCAGATATGCATCGGGTCGTAGCAGAAAATCCGTTTCTGTTATAGTATACGATTTATCTATAACACCATCTTTCAGAGAAGCTACTTTCCAACGCTTCAGGTTCAAATATTTATCCGATGTATTAACAATCTCCAGGAAATCTTCGCCAGTAGGTTTAGGATTAAAAAGAATTTCATTTATCGCCACATCCAAACTATCCGGCTGTTCTGGTAATGCCAATGAAACAGAATTATACTTCAATTGAATATCATTACCGCTGCAGTCATATACATCACTCAGACTAATAGTATAAAGTTGTTTTGCCTGAAGCGGAGTTGAAAGTGAAACACGATAAGCTCGTAATGATTGATCGGTAAACTCAATTTTCTCGACTGGTATGTTCGGGTCTATATGAAGATGGGTGAGCGTTGGAATTTCTTTCGCTAATTTTTCGTCAAACTGCAAGATGATTTGTTGATCATTTAGAGGTGTGCCGCCAAGCAGCATTGGTCCTGTAAGATCGGGCTTGTTTGCATATATGGAATTTTGTCTGCCAGGTGTGCCTCCGTTCTCATCTTCAGAAGCAGCCCAGTTATTTTCTTCACCACAAATGTTGTTTGGATCAATTAGCTCCAGTGACCAGCCACCTGATTTTTTATCATCATTCTTGTACCAGCTATCAGTATACTGAACGGAGTCTATTGTTATGCCTCCTCTGTATTTCAGTAATACATTATCGCCAGTATTATTCCAGGAGGGGAAAGAATTCAAGCCTAAAACATTTTGCAGGTTGCTATAACTGGAAGTCGAGGACGTTCCTGTTAAGAGTATATATTTACCCGGCTCGAGGTTGTACGATGGAAATGTTGCGGTTGATGAACCATCGGATAATGTCCAACCTGAGAGATTGTATGTGGTGTTGCTTCTGTTCAGCAATTCTATAAACTCTACTTCCGGCAACTCAACACGTGGCGATGGATCAGCGAATATCTCTGTGACA
>NZ_DATCSD010000154.1:0-34062 GCF_036568665.1 Ohtaekwangia sp.
AACTATAGGAGAACAGCGCGCTGATAGCAAACACAAAAGTGCATAGCAATAATATATACTCTCCGTAAGGCATAGCCGAACGATACGCAAGCGAAGTAAGCGTTATACCGGAAACACCTTCTGTTTTCCATACACCTGTAACCAGGATTGCAAATGCTGTAAGCGAACACGAAAGTAGCGTATCAATCACCGGACTGAGCATCGAGATCAATCCTTCGCGCACTGGTTCTGTGCTGATAGAAGCACCCATCGCCATCGGTGCTGTACCTATACCAGCCTCATTGGAGAATGTAGCCCTGCGCACACCCAGCATAATGATACCGCCTAATACACCGCCCAGAAATGGATCGCCATGATAGTTGGAGGCAGAGAAGGCATCGGTAAATACAAGTCCTATATAGTAAGGTAGCTGATCTGCATACGCCACGAGAATTATTGCTACCGAGATAAAGTGAAGCACGATCATTACCGGCACCAGACGTCCTGCCCAGTTACCAATACGTTTTATACCACCGATGATCACAACCGATACCAGTACAGTAATGAGCAAGCCAATGATAAATTTGTGAACACTGAAAGACGATTGCCCGATAGTAAACATGCGTTCTTCCACGCCAGCCGGCTTCAAGCCTATATCTACAATGGCCTGTGTTAATTGATTGGCCTGGAAGATCGGCAGCATACCAATGAGGCAGCACAGGCAAAAGAATGTAGCCATCGGCCACCAGTGTTTACCCAGTGCTTCGCGGATCACATACATCGGGCCGCCCTGTAGCTCGCCCGTTGAATCCTTACCGCGATACATACTCGCCAATGTACTGGTAAAGAAGTTGGTAGACATTCCGATAAAGGCTGTTACCCACATCCAGAATAATGCACCGGGGCCACCCATCGCTATAGCAGCTGCTACACCGGAAAGGTTACCCATGCCCACCGTAGAGGCAAGCGCGGTTGATAATGCTTTATAAGGACTTATCTGACCAGGACCTTTCGAGTCTTCGAATTTCCCCATGAGCACCTGTATAGCATGCCCGAAGTATTTATACTGAACAAATCCGGAATACACGAGAAAGAAAACTCCGCCACCTATAATAAGGAATAGAACGGGCCACCAGGTATAGGCAGCGATGTCTGACAAATATTGATTAAGTTCTTGCAATGGTCTATCTGTTAATCCGGAAATATAGGAAATATTGAATTACCGCCTGTGAAGGTTACACAAAAGGACAAATTTATCTTTCTAAAGAGACACGGTTACTTGTATATGCGAGGGTTTACGAACGTGCTGAAAACCCCAAACAACTACCGGGATGTAAACCTTCCGTTTTACCCGGATTATTTCCGATTTCGCTTTCTTTTTCAGTTTAGTTTTTAAACCAAACAATTCAATTCTTTATTCATTATGGTAGGAGCCTTTAGTTTCATTGGCGTCCTGTTGATACTGTTTGTATTGGTGGACTATGTATTTCGCAACCGCTTTACTGTTGCGCCTTTTACCATCTTTAAAGACAACAAGCGCGTAGTGATTGCCACAGGTATATATTGAAGAGATAAAGATGGTAAAGGCAATGCCGGGTTGATCGAATCCTTGCTTGGCGCAGAGCTCACTAAGTCAATGGTTCCCGCGTTGAAAGAAAAATAATTTCTTTGTATAAAAATGTGAAAGCCCCATGAAAATGGGGCTTTTTACTTTCAGTATACACTAGAACCAAATGAGAGACAGATTTTGAAATGAACTAAGTATCCAATTGCCGTTGTTTACGTAAAACCGCGTTAATACTTATCATTCTTGATATTATTAAGGCAACATCGTGTATGCTTCCCGAAGCAACGTCTCCGTTAAAAGATGTGTCAATGGTCTGTTGCCAGACAATATCCTACTATAATGGGATCTTACTTTTCCGGAATGAATGTGTGAGGGTACAGGTAGTATTTATCAAAAACTATATATAGCGTATGACGATGCTGGAACATGCGGAGATAGGCGTGTGGCAGGATATTTTTACCTCTATTATTGAAGATGCAGATTCAAACATTCTATTGCTGGATGAAGAGTTTCGGATCATCAATCTTAACTCCGGATTCTATTGGGTATTCATTGAAACGTATGGTATAGAATTGAAGAAAGGAACTTCGATTCTCGAATCGATGCAACACATCAATGCTGCACTTACACAAGAGTGGAAAGAGCGTTGTATGATTGCTCTGAGTGGTACACCTATAAAAGTAGAAGATGTATTTGAAATAGATGGTCGTAATTATTACTGGGAGATGCACTTCAAATCCAGTTCGCGGCCCGATGGCTCGCAGATCATTTCGGTATTCAGTCGCGATATAACTGTGCGCAAGGCTTACCAGAAGAAGATCATTGAGAATGAAGCCAACCTCCGGTCGATCCTCAATACAATTGATGACAGTATATGGCTGATCAACACAGATTTTGAGTTGATCGACTTTAATCGTGAGTTCTTTAAAAAATATAAACAAGCTTATGGCGTTAAGTTACTGAAGGGCGTTAGCATCCTGGCATTGATACCAGAGGATATGCCGGAACTTCGGGAACAGTGGCGCAACCGTTACGAGAGTGGATTGAAAGGAAGACCAGGTAAATATTATGAGTCATACCTGATTGAGAAGGATATAAGAACTTTTGAAATTAAAACTTATCCTATAGTGGAGAACGGGACTGTAACAGGTTTAACTATGTATTCGCGCGACATTACAAACCAGACACGCGCAGAAGATCTTTTGAAAAAACAGAATGAAGAGCTCATCAAGATCAACGCAGAGCTCGATCGCTTCGTATACAGCGCCTCGCACGATCTGCGCGCACCGCTGATGTCGGTAAAAGGATTGCTGAATATGATACGGCTCGATCCGGAAAAGCAAAACACAGAACTATATCTCGAGCTGATCGAGAAGAGCGTGAACAAACTCGATCATTTCATTTCTGATATAATTCACTACTCGCGTAACGCGCGTATGGATGTGATGCAAAAGGAAATTGACTTTCATGAACTGCTGCAGGAATCAATCGATACACTGAAGTTTATGGATGGTGCCGATAAAGTGAGAAGCATCAAAAAGATTACAATCGATGCTCCGTTCTATTCAGACTATAGCCGGTTGCTGATGGTGTTCAATAATATTATATCGAATGCTGTACACTATCGCGACATCCGGAAAGATGACTCCTATATAAGCGTAGATATACAGGTGGATAAAACGAAAGCCACGCTTCGTTTTTCCGATAATGGTATCGGTATAAATGAAGAATATCTGGATAGAATCTTCAAGATGTTCTTCCGTGCCAATGCCGATAGCAAAGGCTCCGGCCTGGGGCTATATATAGTAAAAGGTGTACTGGAGAAACTGAACGGAACTATAACCGTACAATCCAGGCTGGGAGAGGGAACTACATTTGTGATTGAAATTCCGAATAGCGTGGTCTAACCATAGTAATTCGATATTTATTAATCGGTGTTCGTTGTTCGAGATTCTGTTCCCGTTATTCGTGAATGGTTAACCATTATTCGTGAATGCGGACAGAGATGTATAGCGATTGCTTCCCACTTCCGGTCTTCCGACTTTCCTCTATTTATACTTCATCATTCGTTGATCGATATTCCTTGATCGATATTCGAATGCAGAAAATCTACCACAGATTGACGCAGACGCAGAAAGCTCAAAGTAAAGATGCACGCTTTCTACTTTAGGCTTGCATCAGCATTCTTTACGTTAAACGTAAATATACTTCCTTCTCCGCGCTTACTCTCGATCAAAAGTGTGCCTCCGTTTTTTTCAACGAACTCCCGGCAGAGCATTAGTCCGAGGCCAGAGCCTTTTTCTCCTGCTGTTCCGTATTTGGTGAAGTATTCTTTGCCCAGGATTTTATCGATCTCTTCCTGCGATAAACCCACGCCACTATCTTTTACGGATATATATACATAGTTGTTTTCTGTTCGAATTTTTACTTCAATCGAACCGTTTTCAGGAGTAAATTTCACTGCGTTGCTCAGGAGATTGCGCAGCACGAGTTTGATCATGTCCTTATCGGCATAGGCATAAAGCGTGTTTTGAAGATGTGAGTTTAGCTGTATGGATTTCCGTAATGCCTGTGCACAGAGCAGATTTATATTTTCGTCAACAATATCCTGTAGGTTAAACGATGAAGGTTTTACCTGTATACCTTCCATCTGATCCTTTGCCCAATGTAAAAGATTGTCCGTGAGCGTGGCTACATAATTTATACGCTCCTTCATTTCAGGTATAAGCTTGTTTTGAAATTCACTTTCCGATATATAGCCTGATTCGATCATGCTAAATACTTCCCGGAACTGAAAAATCGGCCCGCGCAGATCGTGTGATATAATGGAGAAGAGTTTGTCTTTGGTATAATTCGATTGTCGTAATATCTTAGACTGACTTTCGATCTCTATATTTTGCCGGTTTACTTCTTCATTAATGTTTGATATCTCTTCGTTCTGTGCCATGATCTCTTCATTCATTGCCAGCAACTCTTTTGTCTTTTCGGTTACTTCCCGTTCCAGTAATTCTTTCTGTCTGTTTACTTGCTTTGTCCGTTGTAGTATTATACCATATACAATAAGTCCGAGCAGTACAAGATATATACCGTAGGCCCATAGTGTTCTATAGACTGGCGGGGTGATGTAAAATGAAAAACTGCTGGGTTTACTCTCCACCTTGTAGCTGTTTCGGGCGCGCACCATAAAGGTATAGTTGCCCTCCGGCAGGTTGGTAAAGTGAGCCTCACGGGCGGTTGTCCAGTCAGACCAGGTTTTATCGAACCCGACAAGTTTATATTGAAATTCATTTTTTTCGGCATCTTCAAAGTGTACTATATCAAAATCGAAGCGTAAGCTGTTTTGTGAAAACGGAATGGTAGTGGTGATATAGATTGAATCATTTATATTTTTATTAGTATAGATAACGGAATCTATAGTGGTTATCTTTTTGATAATCGATCGCAACGGCTTATGAAAATACGTTTCCTGTTTGTGATTGTAAACGATCAACTTGTTGTTGCTTCCAATCCACACGCCATCGTTTGTCGTTATCAAACGGGGATCAGTTTCTGCCCATGAGATTTTGTTGAAAGGGGTGATCAGTGCATCATAAATGCCATCCTTACCTTTTATCAGCATGCCTGCCATCTCTTCATTTTTGTTAATCGATCTTCCCCGAAAATAAATATACCCTTCCTGACTTTCTGCAATCGCGGAGATCAGGTAACCCTGCAATGCTTTGCTAAAGCGAGGGTCAGGGTTGAACCTATTCGTGGATGAGTTATAGGTATATATACCATTGCCCGTGGTTGCTATAATTGTTTTATCGTTCAGTTTATATATGCGATTATGCATGTCGGAAGGCAAGCCCTGGGCGCTGGTATAAAATTTCTTTTCAATCACGGCATCCAGCGCATCATTCAATCGAAGTTTCCATATACCTTTTCCGTAGTGCGCGATCCAGAAGTTCCCATGGTCGTCTTCCTGTATATAGCGTGTTTCTTCATTAAAGCCTTTGATCCTGCGTTTACTCCAGGCGCCATCTTTTTCTGATAACAGCCAAATGCCATTTCCATACGTACCCATGATCAACCGGTCTTTACGATGGCTTACAGAACATAACGAGAGCACACCATTATCGCGAATAATTACACGGGGATAGTTTTTGTTGTCGATCTCTGATACACCGCTGTCGCAGGCTAGATATAGTCGATCGTTAAAACTATACATTTCCCATACTGTACCTGTATTAGGAAGGAACTCGAACGTGTCTTTATCTTTCAGTCGATATAACCCCAGGTTGGTGCCGGCATATTGTTGCCCATGATATTGCCCCAGGGTGAATACAGAGCCACGCAGGTTGTTATGTTTGTCGTAATAACTCAGCGGACTACTGGTTATAACCATGCCTATAAACTCGTTGGTAGCAAACCATAAGTTACGGTTTATATCTTCCAGGAATAACTCATCGGATAGTGTACTTTCATCCAGCACATTGCCGCCTATGCGCGAAAGCAGTTCGCCATGTATACTAAAAATCAGTATTTGATGATTGGAGACAACAGCAATACGACCACCCGGCAACGGACGAAATCTTTTTACAGGTATATCTTTCAATGCGGTATTTACTGCCTCCGAGAAAAGCTTTGGTTTTTTTATACTGGCATTTCCCTCCAGCGTCCATAGCTGCTTCTTGTCATCCAGCAACATATAGCCATTTTCGCCATACTCAGAAACGAGCAGAATCTTTGTGTCGGTTAGTAAATTCATGGGGCGGAATGCGTCCTGTTTATATACATACATACCGCCATTTTTTAAAGCATAGATAGAGTCTGCCAAGTGAATCGGCCATAGACTTTGTTCGTCCAGTATTTTTATCTTTCCTTTTGCCAGGTCGTATACATAGCAATGTTGCATGTCGCTAAAGAAAAGTGTAGAACCCAATACCTCGGTATCCCAGATTTCTCCCAGCATATTCTGAATTTCCTTCGGTAGTGATGGCAATAAAGAATGATAGGTATAATTACCGGACGCGTCCTTCATAATATAGCCCAGCTCTCCACTGCCCCCTATATATACCCTGCCATGCTTGTCAGATGCAACAGAAAAACAATACGCTGTGCCGGGTAGTGTTATCAGTTCCCAGCGGATACCATCAAAGATCAGAACGCCATCGGTGTTGGCAAAATACATAATGCCCCATTCGTCTTGCTCGGCATCCCAGTTTTGCATGGAACCTTGGTAAGTTTCTATAGGATATTTTTGTATGAAGAATTGCTGACCTCTCGTAACGTGCGGACACAGGTATATACAGAAAACGAGAAATGCATAGCGGTAAAGATTCATATCAGATGATCAGGTAGATTAGGAGTATTATCTATATAACAGTTTATCTGTTTGCAAAATGCCGAGGCACCTTGCAGGATTTATCCATAGGGGCTGGCGGCTTTTACGTAGAAGCGCCCTTACAGGTATAGGGCTCGTTTATAGGAAGAAGTATACTTCTTGAATAATATCTTTTTCTTTAGTGACTGAGTTTAAAGTGGTGCGTTTATGATGTAATAGCCAGGGTAATGTTGAAATAAAAATGATCCCCGTCTAACCAAATATAGCATATATATCAGCCTGTCAAGTAGTGCATATCAATAAATGCCCGGACACCGCATAATGTGGTATAGTCATTCCATGATCTTTAAATAATACATTGGCATAATTAGCCTATTATGATGTTCCAATGCTTGATATTGAACATTATATCACGCAGAGCATCGATCAGGTATCCGGTACTTTCAGCTTGTAAGATTGGTAACGGTTTGTGTATGATTTTTTATACTGTAAAGTATATCGGGTTTCTATACTTCACAGGGCGTTATGCGTGATTTTACAGATATATGCTGACCGGTTTTTCAGGAGGTGTTTTTGAAAACGAACAGTGCTTGGTACGAATATATAGTTTGCTATACTTTGAGTTGCTTGTGTATAGATAAACCGAATGTCAGCTAAACCGGTTTTGGCCTTGCGTGTGGGGTTAGGGTGGAGCGATATTTTTTGTAACTTTATTCTTCTTATACAGTAAGGCATTGAGTAGTATCAGCGAAAAAGATTTTAATACACTGTTAGACCCCGAGTTGTTTTCCGCTATTCTCGATACGTTGGGAGAAGCGATCTGGGTCATTGATCTGCGCAACCATCATCTATACTGGTTTGCATCTTCTGTCAGTCAACAGAAGTACGGTATTCCTCACGGACATATCGATGATAATTTCTGGCGGAATAATATTCATCCGGATGATTGTGATCGTGCTGTGAATGGTTTTGAAAAAGCACTTCACGATACAACGGCATCCACCTATAGCCATGAGTATCGTTTTCGCGGAGCCGGTGGTATAGAATATATGATTTATGATAACATGCGCTTTCTGCGGAATGAAAAAGGCGAAGCACTTCGTGTTATAGGTACTTGGCGCGATGTTACCAACCGTTATCAGCGTGAACAAAAATTACAGGAACTGTTCAATACACTGGGAGAAGAGCGTAACCGCTTCAAGATGATCGCAGAGCTTTCCAATACAGCCATGTGGGAAGTAGATATCGCTACACATAAGCTACAGTGGATGGCCGGTAACCGTACACTGGAGGAATTTGGATTTAATAAACCAGACTATACTATAGATGACTGGTTGAAGGATGTTCATGACGATGATCGGGATCGCGTAGCGGCCAGCTTTGAACGTGCCATTGCTACGGAAGATAATTTCTTTGATACCTATCGCTTTTTGAAAAAAGATGGAACGATCGTTCATGTTATTGATCAGGGGACCATCGTACGCGATGATAACGGCACCGCTATAAAAGCTGTAGGCAGTTGGGTAGATATAACACGCGAGCGAATGCGCGAGCAGATATTAGAGCGAACCATAGAACAGCAACGCACCCTTAACCGCGCGTTGCAAGTGCGTGAAGAAGAACTCGCTATGGCCGAAGAAGAATTGCGCCAGAGTAACGATCAGCTTTCACATAACGTGCAGCAATTGTCGGAGCGTGAATTTATACTCAACCAGTCGCAGAAGCTGGCGCGCATCGGTAGCTGGGGATATGAGATCGGAACACAGACCATGGTGTGGTCCAACGAGATGTATAACATCTTTGGTGTTGACGAACGATTCAAGATCAGCGAGCTCGATGAGATAGCAGCATTGTTTGATGAACCAGGTCGCAGGTTGATCAGCGATGCACTTCATCGCATGGCACAGCAATATAGCAATCCGTTCGATATCACCGGACGCATAACCACACCGTTGGGCTATAGGAAGTGGGTGCGGATTACAGCGTACCCGGTACTCAAGCACATGTACCATCGCGTGGTCGGGCTGGTGTTTGATATCACTTACCTGAAGGAAGCTGAAGAACGACTGAAGAGCAGTGAACAGAAATTTGCCAGCGCCTTTCGCTATAATCCTAACCTGATGGTGATTATGCGGGAGAGCGATACATTGATTGCCGATGTAAACGACCGTATTGAGTCGATATTAGGATATACCCGCCAGGAAGTAATTGGTCGCCCGGCAAGTTCATTGGGACTCTTTGTTAATCCGGATGATCGTGTAAATTTTTACGAACGATACTTCGAAACGAGAGTGGTGGAAGTTGAGTGTCCGTGGTATAAAAAGGATGGGAGCATTATACATGTAATTATCTCAAGCAATCGTGTGGAGATTGAAGGCGTGCCGTATATCCTGTCCGTTGTGCGCGATGTATCCGAGCGCAGGTATGCCGAAGAGCGTTTCCGTAAATCGTTCGACCTCAACCCGGATCTGATGCTTATCTTCCGTGAGCGCGATCTTACATTGGTGGAAGTAAATGAAAAGCTGCAACCTATAGCAGGCTATACCCGCCAGGATGTGATCGGTAAATCTTCCAACGCTTTTAACCTGTGGGCGATACAGGAAGACCGTACCAAATATTTCGAAGCACTGGCACGTGATAAATCGGTTACTATGGAATCTGTTTTTCTGCGAAAGAATGGTGCACACTTTTTCGGAACGATCTCCGCACAACGTATACAGTTTCATGGAGAGAATCACCTGCTGGTAATTGTACGCGATACAACTGAGAAGAAAATTATAGAAGAGAATCTGGTAAAGAGTGAAGCGAATCTTAATTCCATTCTCAACAACACCGAATACTTTATCTGGTCGGTAGATATGCGTAATAAACTGTTGCGCTTTAACAATCGCTTTGCCGGATTCTTTAAACGGTATCTCAAAACCGATCTCTTCGTAGGCATGCCGATCCTGGATTTTATCAATCCACATTCGTTCAGCGAATTTTGGCGAAGTAAATATGAACTTGTTACAAACGGCAGTACTGCATCTTTTGATGTAGAGACGAATGATCGTATATACCATTGTGTGCTTCACCCGATTATCATCGAGGGAAAGATGAGTGGTATAACGGCCTATATGAACGACATTACCAGTCAGCGTGAAGCAGAAGAGCGACTCATGTTGAGTGAAGCGAATCTTCATGCCACGATCAACAATACCAAATTTATGGTGTGGGCGGTTGACAGACAATATCACCTGATCAACTGCAACCAGACCTTTAAAGAGTATATGAAGTTCTATTATGGTGCTGTGCTGGTGTATGGGCAACCTATTATTGCTGATGACTCCACCAACCCGGAAGCAGAGTGGCTGCGCACCACGTGGAAAGAACGTTACGATCGGGCCTGCACGGGCGAGTCGTTCGTGATGCAGGAGAAACGAAACAACCGCTATCATAAATATTCATTCAGTCCTATCCGCGGAAAAGACAGCATCACGGGTGTAACGGTATTTGCTGAAGATATTACGGAGCAGAAACTGGCGGAAGACCGCATACGCGAAAATGAAATCAAGCTCAACGCCATCATCAACAATACCGATTTGAGTATATGGTCGGTAGATATGGATTACCGTATCACTACACTAAACCAGGTATTCTATCAAACGATGAAAGACCTGTATAATGTAGAGTATACAGTAGGGCAGGATATGATCAAGGTGTCACGCGGACATTTGCCGGATTACCTGATCGACTATTGGGTAAGACTATATAATCGCGCCTTTACCGGTGAGTCGGTGCTGGAGGAATATGAAGGTAAACAGGTAATAACACAAAATTCGGTTCACCCGATCATTGAGAACAATCGTATAGTGGGTGCATCGATCTATACCCGCGATATAACCGAACTGAAACACAAAGCCGAAGAGCTTGCCGAAGCGAATAAAAAGATCGGAGAACTTAAACTGATGGCGCTCCGATCGGTGATGAATCCGCATTTTATTTTTAATGCATTAAACTCCATCCAATATTTTATAGCGAAGAACGATCGGCAGAATGCTATTAACTATTTGTCAACTTTTTCAAAACTCATTCGGGGCGTTCTTTCGCATTCTGTGAATGATAAAATTAGTATAGCCGATGAGATTGCATTGTTAACATACTATATCAACCTGGAGATGGTGCGCTTCGAAAATAAATTTGAATTTCAGCTTGAGGTAGATCCGGAGCTCGATCAGGAGAGCATCGAGATACCGTCCCTGTTAATTCAGCCGTATGTAGAGAATGCTATTCTGCATGGTTTATATAGCAAGCAGGATAAAGGATTGTTAAAGATTATAGTTCGTTACGACAATGATCGTGTACTCTTTACCGTAGAAGATAATGGTATAGGTCGTGTGGCCGCACGAGAGCTTCGAAGCAGGAATTTTCCCAAGCATAACTCGATGGGAACAGTATTAACCGAAGAGCGACTTCGCCTGATCAATGAGCGCGACAATGTTGCCTTCGAGATACAAGATCTTGTTACAACGGATGGGCAACCGGGGGGCACTCGTGTAAATATTTGGGTAAGATTCTGAGGTTTTCAAAATTCCTCTTATATTGTATATGCCCCAATCCTATGATCAACGCTATTATCGTAGACGATGAGCTGAAAAGCCGTGAGAGTCTAAAAATTCTACTTGAAGAATTCTGTGAAAATGTTTCTGTCAAGGCGTTGTGCCAGGATGTAGCCGAAGCGATGCAAGCCATACAACAGTATAAACCCGATGTTGTTTTCCTGGATATTCAGTTGCAACGGGAAACCGGTTTTGATCTGCTTACCAGGCTTCGCGACTTCGACTTTGAAGTGATCTTTACTACAGCTTATTCCGAATATGCGATCAAGGCATTCAAGTTTTCGGCCATCGATTATCTATTGAAGCCGATAGACATAGAAGAATTGAAACGTGCCTTGGCCAAGGTTGAAAAACGCATGGGCGATTCTATTTCCGTTCGGCTGGAGCAACTCATGCAAAATCTAAAGACGGCTTCTTCCGAAAATTATAAACTGGCCTTGCCCACATCCGATGGGTTGGTATTTGTGCGTACACAAGATATACTCTACTGCGAAGCATCCAGTAATTATACCGAGATCACTGTTACCGATGGAAAGAAATACGTGGTCAGCCGCACGCTCAAGGAATATGAGGATATGCTGAGCGATCATAACTTTTATCGCATTCACAATTCCTACCTGATTAATCTGAACGCTATAAAAAAATACGTGCGCGGAGAAGGGGGCTATGTGATTATGACCAACGATAAATCACTGGACGTATCCAAGCGGAAAAAAGAAGGATTTCTGGCGCGTATAGGGGCAAAAATGCAGTAGCCCGGAGGTTGTTTTTCGATTTCTCCACTTACTCAAAGATCCTTCCCATCTGCTCATTCAGAATCAGTTAACCATGCTGCTCACCGTATTTTCGGGGAAATTTTATCGGCATGAAAATTTTTCCCTACTCGATCGTCAAAAAAAATGATCTCGCATCTTTACAACATAAACTTTCACAACACCAGGTACAGATAACGGGCGCCACCCAGTTTGTAAAAGCGATAGAGCAGGGAAACCTGGACGTGCAGTATAATGATACAGATGAAGTAACCGATGAGAACCTGCTGGCAACTTCGCTGGTAAGCATGCGCAACCAGATGAAGAAGTTTTCGCGGGAAGAGAAACAACGTAACTGGGTAACAGAAGGACTGGCGCAGTTCGTAGATATACTTCGCTCTAAAAATGATAACCTGGCAGAGCTGTCGAACCAGGTGATCAGCAGCCTGATAAAATATATGGGCGCCAACCAGGGAGCGCTCTACATCATTGATGAAGACGATCCGAAAGATGTTTACCTGGAACTGGTTGCCTGCTATGCATACAATCGCCAGAAGCATTTGAACCAACGCTTTTCATTGGGAGAAGGCATCATCGGTCAGGTGATCCTGGAGAAGACCACTACCTATCTGAAAGATATACCGAAAGATTATGTTCGCATAACGTCCGGGCTAGGCGAAGGATTGCCGCGCAACCTGCTGGTAGTGCCACTCAAAATTGAAGAGACGGTGCTGGGCGTTGTAGAGATCGCATCGTTTGCCGAGATCAAAAAATACCAGATCGAATTTGTAGAGAAGCTTGGCGAAAGTATAGCATCTACAATTTCTGCGGCAAAGGTAGCAGAGCGTACTACCAAGTTATTGCAGGAGTCGCGCATGCAGGCAGAGCACATGCGTACGCAGGAAGAAGAGATGCGCCAGAGCATGGAAGAACTTGCGGCAACGCAGGAAGAAATGCAACGCATACTGGTAGAAGTACAGGCAAAGGAAGGATATCTCAATGAAGTACTGAACGCTTCTAGCGATTCTATATTTACCGTTGATAAAGAGTTTAGCATTATCAGCTTTAACCGTGCCTTCAATGCCGGTGTGGAAGCGATGGGAGTAACGGCCCGCAAGGGTATGGATATACTCACTATATTTCAGCAAGGACCGGAGCGCGACAAGCAACGCATGTACTATAAGCGTGGATTGGCCGGTGAACATTTTGATATTACTGAATCTTTTGAAATAGGAGGCAAGCAGTCCTATTATGTAAGCAGCTATTCGCCACTACGCGATAAAGACGGACATGTTTTTGCCGTAGCATGTTTTGCAAAAGACATCACCGAGATGATGCGCGCGCGCCACGATGCCGAGCGCATGGCGCATGAGGCTCAACAAGCGAACGAAGAAATGAAAGCACAGGAGGAAGAGCTTCGCCAGAATATGGAAGAACTTTCGGCTACGCAGGAAGAAATGCACCGCATACTGAATGAAGTGCAGGAGCATGAGCGCTATCTCAATGAAGTATTAAACGCAAGCAGCGATTCGATCTATACCCTTGATCGCGAGTATAAAGTGATCAGCTATAACAAAGCTTTCAGTGCCGGCCTCGAGGCTATCGGTTTGCCGGTAGTAAAGGGGTTTGAAATGCTCTCTATATTTCAGCAGGATCAAAAACAGTTGGCCAAGCAACGCGATAATTATGATCGTGCATTTAAAGGCGAACATTTCCAGATTACCGAAGCATTTGATATAAACGGAGTGCAATCGCATTATGTGAATTTTTATTCACCGATGCGTGATGCAAGCGGAGCGATAACCGCTATAGCATGTTTTGCAAAAGAGGTTACCGAACTGGTAAATGCACAGCATGAAGCAAAAGAGAAAGAGACTTACCTGAACAACATGCTCAATGCATCGGGCGATGCTATTATGGCTGTAGACCGCGATCTGCGTGTAGTGCTTGCCAACAAAGCCATGATCAAAATATTCCAGGAGCAGGATATACAGGAACCAACCGGATTTCATGTAGCCGATCTGGTGCGCAAAGGAAAGGGTGACCCCGATGCGTTTACACTTCCCTATAGAAAGGCATTGAATGGCGAATCATCAGAGATAACCAGAAACTCTTTCGGTCATCATTACATAGTTACCTATAATCCGCTGCGAACCGAAACCGGTGAAGTGATCGGAGCCAGCGCGTTTACCAAAGACATAACGATACAGGCTACGCTGCAACAGCAAACTGAAAAACTGCTGGCAGAATCACAGCAACAGGCGGAAGAACTGAAAGCACAGGAAGAAGAACTTCGCCAGAATATGGAAGAGCTTTCGGCAACACAGGAAGCGATGGAGCGCCAGGTAGAGGAAACAAACAAACTGAAGCGCGACCTGGAAATTCGGGAGAGTGTATTTACGTTAACAACGATACTCTCGGAAGCAGACCTGAACGGAAACATCACACTGGTAAATGAAAAACTTTGTGAAGTATCAGGCTATACGGAAGAAGAGTTGCTGGGCAAGCCGCATAGTTTATTGCGCCATGCCGATATGCCGAAAGAATTATTCAAGCTCTTCTGGAGTACCTTGAAAAAAGGTGAAGTGTTTAAAGGCATCATCAAAAATAAAACAAAGAGCGGAGGACACTACTGGGTAGATGCCACGGTGGTGCCGGTGAAAGACGAAGCAGGAGTGGTGGTGAAATATATAGGAGCGCGTTATCATCTCGAAGATGAAGAGATCGCGTTACTGCTATATAATCGCCAGGCAAAGAAATTGAATCTTCCTGCATTGCGCAGCAGCGTATTGCAGGATAAATAGAAGATCTATAGCACTTGTCTAAAAAAAGTAGTTGTCGGGCTTTAATCATGAGGGAAGAAATGTGAAGACTTCGTTATCAGCCATGCCTTTGGATTTGATCTCGGAGAATGAGATCAGGCAAAAGCTTGTATCCGTGTTTACGGAGTCGATTGTACTTACCAACCAGTTCGAGATCGATCATGTAAGTCATGATATACTCGATGCACTCGGTTATCGCCTGTCGGAGTTGAAAGGCATGCATATTAACCAGCTCCATCCGGAGATGAATATACAGCGCCTGCTGTTGGGGCGCCTCGATCGTGGTTTCTTTGGTGAAATTATACTTGCGCTGCATACACGCCATAGCCATCCTGTTATTTTTAATATAACCGGTTTTTATTTAGGAGTGATCACCGATATGAATGGCTATATCGTGCTTAACCTCAAGAACCTTGATCGCAAAGAGCATATAGCACAGGCCGAGAACGACCGGGAAGAACTCGACCGCTTTATCTATAGGGCGGCACACGATCTTCGCGGGCCATTGGCAACTATACGCGGACTGCTGAACTTGCTGAAAATACGAAAAGATGATGACGAGATTGATGTGATGGTAGCCATGCTCGACTCTAGTGCCGAGCGACTGGACGAACGTCTTTTTAAATTGCTATACCTGGCAGAGTCAGGAGAAGCTGAATTACCCACGGGCGAGTTACACATTGCTGCATTGGAGAAAGCGCTGCGCGAAACACGCGAGCAGAATTGCCCGCTGCAGGCAATTGAAGTGGAGATCATTTCCGGGCAGCCTGTTATTCAAAATATACATGAGCACCTGGTGCAATCGTTGCTCACAAACATCATGCAGTATATGGTTTGTCTTCCGAGGCAAAATCATCCTGCATTATCCTATACGCTGAGCAGTACCGTGCATGGTTTGGAAGTGCGCGTACAGGCGCTGGGCTTTGAACTCGATTATAATATGCAGCAGGTGTTGCAGCAACGCACATCGCTCTATTCAGGTTTGCTCGCCTATCCGAACCTGATCAACTATTATGCAGCGCGCAAAATTGCCTTGTCGCTGGGGGCAACCATGAATATCACATTTCTTGCCGGTGGTGTTCAGGAGATATATGTTGCTATTCCTTTTTATTCGGCCACGCGCCATGCGGGCTAAAACAGAAGTATCCATCAGGCGGCCGTCCACTTAATCAAAAGAAACATCCACTTACTCATTTTGGGTATGGCGGGGGCACTGGCCGGTATATCTTTGCTACGCATACACAGTAAAATTCTCCTGTACAAATAATAGGTTTTGGGTTTAGGGTTACAGGAACTAAAAAAGCTTCGGGCAGACGGCCTGAAGCTTTTTCTCTTTTATAGCCACGCCATACTTGCTGGCAGAAATACCCTCTCCATTTATTCGATACAACTTCTTTGCACTTTCACCCCCCTATATATAGTAATGTGCTCTGTTAATATATAGTGGTGTCAACTCTGATTATAGAAACTATAAAAGTTTGGTCGGCTATTTTGTTCTTTATAACGATTCTATATAGTTGTTAACAATTCGTTCGTCCACTTACTCAGTAAAGAACGCCAGTCAATCATTTGCTATTCGCAAAACAGAGGGGGATCTACAAATTTGATCAACAATAGTTCCCCTATGAAACAATTTATATTCTTCCTCCTTTTATTTCTTGCGGCTCTTTGGGCCAATGCGCAAACTGAAAAACCAGAACTTGTAACCGATCGTCCTGATCAAACAGAGGCACCGGTCCTTGTACCCAAAGGTGCCTTGCAGGTGGAAACCGGTTTCATCTATGAGCACGACAAGGAATCGAACGTAGACCTCACGAACTTTACCTATAACACTACGCTGATCAAGTACGGTGTTAACGATCACCTCGAATTACGTTTCATCAATGAGTATCTCGGTTCACGCGTGCGTGTAGGAGAAAAACCAATGACCAGTACACAAGGATTTAGTCCGCTGGCTGTAGGTGTAAAACTCAAGATTGCCGATGCAAAAGGCTTCTGGCCACAAGCTGCATTTATAGGGCACATCAATCTTCGCTCAGGTTCAAAAGAATATGAACCGAATTATACCGCTGCCGATTTTCGGTTTACGTTATCACATGAGTTAAGCGATCGTTTTGAACTCAGCTATAACCTCGGTGCCGAATGGAATGGCGAAACACCGGAAGC
This sequence comes from Ohtaekwangia sp., assembly GCF_036568665.1. Classification (GTDB taxonomy): domain Bacteria; phylum Bacteroidota; class Bacteroidia; order Cytophagales; family Cyclobacteriaceae; genus Ohtaekwangia. The sequence continues at coordinate 17,211 of NZ_DATCSD010000154.1, forward strand.
AGCATTCTTATATACTCTTGCATTAGGCTATGACATCAGCGATCGTGTAGGTGCATTTGTAGAAGGCTATAGCTTTTTCCCGGAAGGAGAGCAAGCCGATAATCGTGTTGATGCAGGTATTACTGTTCTGATTACCGATGTAGTGCAGTGGGATCTTTCCGCAGGACTTGGTCTGAGTGATAACTCGCCTGATTCATTTATCAGCACCGGAGCATCGTTCCGTCTATTCAAGTAATCCATTTACTAAGTTATGTAGCCCATCTGCTCTGTAGCAGTATAAGAGTATAGATCGTTAAACTACATTCGTTCACAATTCATTTTTACCCCCGATGAAAAAAACAATTTTGGTAGTAGATGATTTCGCCAGTATTCGCGATTTCGTATGTGAAACGTTGCAACGCAAGGGATATGAAACGCTGGGCGCTGCCAATGGAAATGAAGCCTATAAAGTATTAACAGAAAAGAGAGAAGATGTACACCTGGTGCTGACAGACTATAACATGCCGGAGTGTACAGGTTTCGAACTGTTGAAGAAGATCAAGGATGATCCGGCTGTTGCCAAAGTACCGGTGATATTTCTTACCACCGAATCCAATCCCGACAAGATGCGCAGTGCTAAAGAAGCCGGGCTTACTGCCTGGATAAAAAAGCCGTATCGCTCGGAAGCATTCTTCGCACAGATCGAAAACGCGATCACGAATGGATAGTAATCAAAAACGATTTGTAGAAGATGCACTTGATCTGCTCAATGAGTTAGACGAAGGTCTTCTGCAACTCGAAGCAAATCCAAATGCGAGTGCGCCACTGGAACAAGTGTTCCGCACCATGCACACTATAAAAGGTGGGGCAAACATGTTTGGATTTGAAAATATAGGGGCGCTTGCACACCAGTTGGAAACGCTCTATGATCGTGTGCGCCAGGGACAGATGCAGGTCTCTGATGAACTGATCAGTATAACACTCCAGGCTTTTGATAAAGTGCGCGATCTTCTGAAAGAGAAAGATGTTGCCAGGATCGCACACCCGGAAGCATTAAAGGACCATCTCAATGCGGCAGCAAACTTTCTCAAAACCGCAGAAGCAAAGTCGGCCGGAGTGATGATGGTTGATTCTTCGATCGGTGCAGTTCAAAAAGATGAACTGGCCACTTTCTTTCTACGGGTAACACCTACGATAAATATAACAGAAGATGGTAATCACCCGCTGGTGTTTATCATCCAGGATATAGCTGCTCTCGGTACATCTCGTGTACTGCTTACCAAGCATGACGCTGGTCATGTAGTGCACTGGGAAGTTTTCGTTACAACGACTGCTCCACAGACTGAACTGGAAAGTTATTTTTTATTCGTAGAAAATGAATGCACTGTTTATTATCACAAGCTTACTCCGTGCGATCTTTTCGAGCAACCCGGCTTTGCTCAGTATATTGATACGCTGGGTGGCCATCCGGTGGAACTTGAAAAGCTTGCACCGTTCATTGCTCAATGCCTGGAAGTATATGAGCAGCAGAAAGATGTTGACACCGGAGTTGCCGCAGGTGCTGCAGGCGGAAGACGTGTTGCCAACGACAGTTACATTAAAGTAAGCAAACGCAAAGTAGATGATCTGCTCAACTGGATCAGCGAGCTTATCATTCTGCAGGCACAGCTTACTACTACAGCTTCTGCTATACAGCACACATCGCTTACTGAAGTAGCCGAGCAACTCGAAATGATTACCGGCCGCCTGCGCGATACATCGCTCGAGATAGGACTGGTGCCGATTGAAACACTTGTTACAAAATTCAAGCGACTGGTGCGCGATCTCTCGCGGCAGTTAAATAAGAAAGTAAATTTTCTTAGTGAAGGTGCCGATACGGAAATGGACAAAGATGTGATTGAGATGATGACCGATCCCATCATACACATTATTCGTAACGCGATCGATCATGGTATAGAAGCACCAGAGATTCGTAAAGCTGCCGGTAAATCGGAGCATGGCACTATAAAATTAAAAGCATTCAACTCCAGTTCGTATGTAAACATCGTGATCAGCGATGACGGACAAGGTATACATAAAGATCGTGTGGTAAAGAAGGCGCTCGAAAGAGGTCTCATAGCAGCCGATGCTATACTTACCGACGATGAAATCTATGCACTCATCTTTCATCCGGGTTTATCAACCGCTTCGCAGATATCGGATGTATCGGGGCGTGGTGTAGGCATGGATGTAGTAAAACAGCAGATACTGGAGCTGCGCGGCAGTGTACATGTAAAGAGCGAACCGGGAGCCGGCACCGCTATACATATAAAGCTTCCGTTGTCGCGTTCCATCATAGAAGGTTTATTGGTAAATGTGGCGGATACCCGGTACGTTGTGCCACTGAATATAGTGGAGCGCATCGACCGCATTCCTTATCACGAGCTTGAGCGTGAAGACAAGCTGAATAAAATGGTGCTGGTAAATGAAGAACCGTTACAAGTGTTATCGCTTCGTAAAAAGTTTCATGATGATACGCACGCACCCAAGACAACCGATATTATTTCGGTGCAGGTAAACGGTATACGCAAAGGTATAGCGGTAGATAAGATAGAGGGGAAGATGCAAACCGTTATGAAGCCGCTGGGCGATGCTTACCGGCAACAGGATTTTGTTTCGGGCAGTACTATACTGGGCAATGGCAGCCTGGCGCTGGTGCTTGATCCGCTTCGCTTATTTCAAATTACGAATTATTAATCCCCCGTATGAGTCATATTTCCAAAGCGTACCTGACGTTCGCATTAGGTGAAGAAAAATTTGCTATACCGGTAGACTACGTACAAGAAGTAGTAGAACTGGAACATGTAACGCGCGTGCCACAGGCTCCGCCCTATATGTTAGGTATCATTAACCTGCGCGGTCGTGTGCTTCCGTTGCTCGATACCAAGATGAAGTTAGGACTGCCCGCTTCACCGGTAACACGCAAGAGTCGTATTATGATACTCGATCTGCATATAGCAGACGATCGTAATCTGCAGATCGGTGCGATGGTAGATATAGCCCGTGAAGTAATTGAGCTGCACGATAACCAGATACAGCAGACACCCGATTTTGAAAATGTAAAAACTACGGTGCCGGTTACCGGTCTTGTAAACGACCATGGCGATATAACACTCATTATGGATATAAACCGTGTGTTCTCTTTCCAGGAGCTTACAGATGTTACTAAATCATTGAACTAACTTTTTCCCCCATAGTATATGTTAACTAATTTAACAATTCGAAAAAAGCTGATACTTGCGTTTTCAGTTCTTATAGCGCTGATGCTGGTAATCTTTACAATTGCTTTCATACGCTTTCGCAGCGTAAATGAACGCATGAACGAGATCACCGATGTTACTTCTCACAAAGTATTGCTGATCGGCCAGATCAAACATGATATTACTGCGATCTCACGCGATCAGAAAAATCTTATTGCCGAGATCGATGACCAGAAGATGAAAAACATCGGGAGGAACATTGATAAAACCATCAAGTCGATCAACGATAACATGGAGAAGCTGGAGAACCTGAGTGAAGGAGAGATGCTTTCGCTGGTGCAGTCGTTGAAAGATATACTTGATGAGTATTTCAATGTGCAGAAAAATATACAGGAGATAGCAGTACAGAATACCGAGATCAAAGCAGAGGAAGTTTCAGACAACGAAGCAAAGGCTGCTTTTGATAAAGCGATGGTTACGCTGAACCAGATTGTAGAGTTAGTAGGGAACCGCGAACATACAGCACGCCTGGTTGAATTGAAACAGGCTGTATCGCAGATCAACTCTAACGAAAAAGATATGATCATCGCGAAGACCGATGATGACCTGAATAAACACTTGGGACAAGTAGCAGAAGCGGAGAAAGTACAAGCTGCGATCAGCGATGAACTTGATCGTAAACTTACCGGTGAAGCCAAGATACTCTTCGATAAATACGAAATGCAGTTTGCCAATTACTATACCCTGCACATGCAGGTGCGTAACTACGCCAAAGTAAATTCAGGTGGCAAGGCAGAAGAAATGTCGAAGACACTGGGGGAGAAGATCGATGATCAGGCGGATGAAGTTATAGGACGTATATACGAGATCATCAATGCGCAGTTGGAGAAAGACCAGGTTGATACGGATGAGATGTACGACTCTACGGTGTTTACCATGATCATTGTTATACTCGTAGCAATCATCAGTGGTGTGCTGGTAGCTACATGGTTGTTGAAAGATGTAACCGGCTCGCTTAGCCAGGCCGTTGGCGCGATCAAGAAAATTGCAGCCGGAGATTTTTCTGCCGATGTGAAGAAAGATAAGAATGATGAGATCGGTTTGATGCTGCGAGAGCTGCAGTTTATGATCGAGAAACTTCGCAGCAGTGTGGAGGTTGCCAAACTCGTATCGAAAGGTGATCTCACGATGGACTTCAGCACGATGAAAAATAAAGGCGGTGATCTCGATCAGGCATTGGAAGAAATGGTAACAAACCTCCGCGATATAGCTACCACTATATATAATGGTGCCGAGAATGTATCCACCGCATCGCAGCAGGTAGCATCAGCATCACAACAGATGTCGCAAGGTGCGCAGGAGCAGGCGAGTGCCTCTGAAGAAGTATCATCATCGATGGAGCAAATGGTGGCTAACATTCAGCAGAACACCGATAACTCACGCGAGACGGAGAAGATCGCCAACAAGGCAGCGAAAGATATACAGGTGAGCAGTGAAGCGGTATCAGAAACGGTAGAAGCCATCACCAATATAGCCGAGAAGATCGCGATCATTGAGGAGATCGCATCGAAGACAGATTTGCTCGCGCTTAATGCAGCCGTTGAAGCAGCACGTGCCGGTGAACATGGTAAAGGCTTTGCTGTAGTAGCAGCCGAAGTACGCAAGCTTGCCGAGAGAAGTCAGAAAGCAGCTGCAGAGATAACAGAGATATCAGCGAAGACGGTAAAAGCAGCACAACAATCCAAAGAGTTATTGTTGAATACATTACCGGATATAAACAAGACAGCCGAGTTGGTTCAGGAGATTGCCGCAGCCAGTATAGAACAGAATACAGGAGCCGACCAGGTGAATGGCGCTATACAGCAGTTGTCGCAGGTAACACAAGGCAATGCATCTGCAGCAGAAGAGATGTCGTCTAATGCAGAAGAGTTGAACAGCCAGGCGGAAGAGCTCAAAACAGCCGTGAGTTATTTTAAACTTGATAACCGTGCGCGGATGCTGAAGAACATGCGCTCAAACGGATCAAAGAAAAATGCGCCCGCTATAGCGTATGCTGATACAGTATCACAAACCAATGGCAACGGTCATGCAGTAAAAGGATTTGATCTCAAGTTTGGTGAAGGTCCATCCGATAGCGAGTTTACCGAGTTCTAGTCAACCGTTACAACGGCTGGTATACTGGCTATAGATATTTACCTTCCTTCTATACGCGGTATGGGAGGGGGTTAAGTGTTTCGCAGGAGAAGCGGTTAGGGTAAAGACGCTATCCTGCGGGCACTTACATTTTTTACACGAAGTATATACATGCACACCCCTACATGGAATCTTCTTACGAATACGGCTTTGTAAAAATGGACGATGAGAGCTTCGACAGGCTCAGTACATTTGTTACGCGCGAATACGGTATAAAACTTCCCATCAGTAAAAAGTCGATGCTGGAAAGCCGGCTGAATAAAAAAGTAAAAAGCCTCGGTCTTGATTCTTATAAAACTTTCCTCGATTATCTCTTCAGTAAAGAAGGCATGCAAGCGGAAGTTTTCAACGTGATCGACCTGATCACCACTAATAAAACTGATTTCTTTCGCGAAGCTGCTCACTTTCAATTTTTAACACAGGATTTTTTACCGCGCTATCAACAGGAATATAATCGCAATGCATTAAAGATTTGGTCGGCCGGGTGTTCTACCGGGGAAGAGCCCTATACGTTGGTCATGGCACTGGAAGAGTATAGAAGGCGTCATCCGGAACTAACCTATAGCTTGCTGGCCAGCGATATATCACTGCGGGTTATACAAACGGCCTTTCAGGGTATATATACCATGGATCGCGTAGAGAATATACCAATGGAAATGAAGCGCACCTATTTTATGCGCAGCAAAACGGATGCTGACCTGGTACGCGTAAAGCCACAGTATAGAAACAAGATACAGTATAAACGCATTAACCTGATGGACGACCAGTATAGTTTGTCGCGCGAAGATTATGATATGATCTTCTGCCGGAATGTACTGATATACTTTGATAAGCAGGTGCAGGAACGCGTGCTTCGTAAATTCTGCGGGCATTTAAGACGCGGTGGTTTATTATTCCTCGGTCATAGCGAATCTATTATGGGTATGAGTCTGCCCTTGAAACAAGTACGCCCTACGGTGTATCAGGTAACGACATGAGTATAAAAAAGCACTATCTTTTACCGGGTGAACTATATGTTTCGCTGGTGCCGATGGAGATCACTACGGTATTAGGTTCGTGTGTATCCGTATGCCTGTATGATTCGGTAAGGAAGATAGGAGGTATAAATCATTATTTGCTGCCGGGCGGAGAAGATGATGCACGAGGCGATGCATCGAAAGGATCGGCATCTATAGCTTTGCTGCTTCGGATGATGCTGAACAGCGGATGTATACGCGAGAATCTCGAAGCAAAAATATTTGGTGGCTCCAGTTCTGTATCAGCCGATCGCGACCGGTATGCTATAGGTCAGCGAAATATAGCGATGGCAGTGGATATACTGGGTAAAGAAGGTATACCCCTTACAGCCCGGAATACAGGAGGCATGCAGGGAAGAAAAATTATCTTTCTAACCACTTCCGGAAAAGTGACCATGCAGTTACTGCCGCATCCTATAATTATCTTTCAGCATGAAAACGATAAAGGTTCTGATCATTGACGACTCTGCGCTGGTGCGACAAACACTGAGTGAGATCATTCAGTCGGATCCACACCTGGAGGTTGCAGGCACGGCAGCAGATCCTTACTTCGCCGCACAGAAAATCCGTAACGAAATCCCGGATGTCATTACACTGGATGTAGAGATGCCGCGCATGGATGGGCTTACGTTTTTGAAAACGCTCATGGCGCAGTTCCCCATTCCGGTAGTGATCATCTCAAGTCTTACACAACAGGGCAGTCATCTTGCGCTGCGCGCACTGGAGCTTGGTGCTGTAGAGATCGTAGCCAAATCGGAGATACGCAATACAAAGGAGCATCTGGAAGATTCGCGCATTCGCATTACCGATGCCATCAAAGCTGCGTATAGTGTACCCGTTAAACGCGTAGCCTTAAACAAGCAGCCTGCTGAAAATATACCGGTGGTGAAACCGGACCCGAATAATCCTCATTCGCCCATTTATAAAACAACTGATAAGGTAATTGCTATAGGAGCTTCTACCGGAGGCACAGAAGCACTGCGCTATATATTGAAAAGTATACCGGCTAACTGTCCGGGGATATTAATTACGCAACACATGCCGGCAGGATTCACCAAATCATTTGCCGACCAGGTAAATACTATCTGTGAAGTAACGGTAAAGGAAGCGAGCGATGGTGAACGTGTTATGCGCGGCCATGCCTACATTGCCCCGGGTGGAAAGCACATGGAGCTGTACCGAAGTGGTGCCAAGTATTTTATTAAAGTACGTGATGGTGAACTGGTGAATCGTCATAAACCTTCTGTCGATGTACTCTTCAATTCCGTAGCCAAACATGCCGGGCAAAATGCACTCGGTATAATTATGACGGGTATGGGGCGTGATGGTGCCGAGGGTTTACTGAATATGAAACAGGCGGGAGCCAAAACCGTGGCACAGGATGAAGCCACCAGTATAGTGTTTGGTATGCCGAAGGAGGCGATCAAACTGGGAGCAGCCGATCAGGTACTGGCATTGCAGGAAGTGCCGCAGCGCATCCGCATCTATACCTGACCGGCTATAGCTATACTATATAGCGTGTTGACTAAAAGATTGAACGGAACAGCAGGAACAACGTGCCTGATAATACAATCACCACCGGCAGCGTAAGCAACCAGGCCATGAGTATATTTCGAACGGTATCGGCCTGCAGGTTCTTAACGCCTTTGCTCGCCACCATACTACCCGCTATACCCGAAGAGAGCACGTGGGTTGTACTTACCGGCAATGACCAGTACGTTGATACAGTAATGGTAGTGGCTGCAATAATTTCTGCGCTGGCACCTTGTGCGTAAGTCAAATGTTCTTTACCGATCTTTTCACCAATCGTTTTTACAATACGTTTCCAGCCGATCATTGTTCCCATCCCTAACGAAAGGGCGATCATAACAATTACCCAGCGTGGTGAGTAGTCGGTAATAGATTTTACAGACTTCAGCTCGTCTTTTAAAATCTTCTTGTCAGTTTCACTGATGCGCAGTTCGGGTTTCTCCACCAGGCTTTTCAGATGGCGATCGATCAGGAGTATATCTTTGCGTACTATAAAGCGATCTGTTTTCCTGATAGCCTCTACCGATGGAGTACTGTTTAACTGCGTGATGAGTGCATGGGTCATCGTTTGTGTAGCCGTAAATTTCTTGTGATCAGGATCGGAGAGAGGAGAAGGATCAATGGTGTTGATCACCGTTTCGATACGCTGCAGTGACGGTGTTAATGTATTCGGTGCTATATGTGAGTTCAGTGCAAAGTAGCTTGGCACTATACCGATCAATATCAACATTACCAGGCCTACACCTTTTTGTCCGTCATTGGATCCGTGCGAAAGACTTACACTTCCACAAGTAAGGATCAAAAGTATGCGAATTACCAATGGAGGAGGTGCATTCTTCTTGGGTTCTTTAAACAGGCTATCGCCATAATCCGTTTTCTTGGTAAGATTTCGGATGATGAACATCAGGATAATCGTAAGCGAGAAACCAACGATAGGAGATACCAGCAACGACAACCCGATGTCTTTCGCCTTGTCCCAGTTCACAGCGGCTTCGCGCGAATCAGGAAGCAACGAATAGGCTATACCTACACCGAGTATAGAACCGATCAGCGTGTGCGAGCTCGAGCAGGGTATACCAAAATACCAGGTGAGCAGGTTCCAGAAAATAGCACTGAGCAACAGCGCCATCACCATCGATAAACTATGAGCGATGTTCTGATCCACCAGCGATTCCACCGGCAGCAGGTTTACAATACCAACAGCAACACCCACCCCGCCAATCAATACCCCGGCAAAATTGCATAGACCGGAATAAATAACGGCCGTCCAGGGCTTTAGCGAGTTGGTATAGATTACAGTAGCCACTGCGTTGGCAGTGTCGTGAAATCCATTGACGAACTCAAAACCAAAGGCAGCGATAAGACACAGGATGAGCAGGATAGAGTAGGATAAATCTAATTCAAACATAAAAGTTGAAATTCGGGCGCAATCTAAGCTGATTTCAAACACCCATTGTTACCTCTATGTTAACTTTTTTAATTCAAAATCTTGCAATCGTCTTGAATCATTTTGATAGTCAGGTTGTTAAGAGGCGTTTGAAAAAGTAAGGATTGTTAACAGAACCGTCCCAACGCCTGCCTGCATATGCCGGTCGAAGGGGGCTGCGCGACTTCTTTGGGAAAACGGAATTTATAGTATCTTGACGCTATTACAACCTATGACGGAGTTGACTATTGCCGGGGAGAATTTCAGCCTGCATGCGCACAAGGCGATGTATTGGAAAAAGCATGATGCCCTGCTGCTGGCCGACCTGCATCTCGGAAAGGTTAATCATTTTCGTAAGGCCGGTATACCGGTGCCCTCTAAGGCCAACGACCGGAACCTGGAGATGCTGATCGAGCTGCTGCAACAGGTAAAGCCCGCGCGTCTTATTTGCCTGGGCGATCTGTTCCATAGCCACTATAACCAGGAGTGGGAAGTATTCGGTGAAGTGATCAAGCATTTTAGTCACGTATCATTCGAACTTGTGCTGGGCAATCACGACATTATGAGTGAGCTGCAGTATACCCGCAAGGGAATTATAGTACATGATGAACTGGTGCTCGATCAATTTATACTCACACACCATCCGATGGAAGAGATCGATGCCGCGCAGTATAACATGGCCGGCCACGTACATCCGGGAGTACACCTTCGTGGCAAGGGCAGGCAGGCCATAACGCTGCCTTGTTTTTACTTTGGAAAAAATCACGCTTTGCTGCCGGCCTTTGGGATGTTCACAGGATTGGCCCGCATTCAACCGAAAAAAGATGACAGGGTGTTCGCCATCGTAGAGGATAAAGTGATTGATGTTAGTATTTTGGGCAGCGATCGCTGAACGAGGCACGCGCTATATATTTCGAAGCGAAGTAATTTATGATGAAAAAAAATATACTCACTCTCATGCTGCTGGTATATATCCTGGCAGCCAACGCTCAGGATACTACACGCCTCTCACTGCTTTTTGTAGGTGATATTATGGGGCACGATTCGCAGATAGCAGCAGCCTATAATGCTGCAACAAAGAAGTACGACTATACCAGTTGCTTTCAATACGTAAAGCCCTATATCGAAAATGCAGACCTTGCTATAGGTAATCTCGAAGTAACCCTCGCGGGTCCTCCTCATAAAGGATACCCGCAGTTCAGTTCGCCCGATGCACTGGCCCAAACGTTGAAAGCGGTTGGCTTTGATGCGTTGGTAACGGCCAACAATCACTGCGTAGACCGTGGCAGGAAAGGACTTGAACGTACTGTGATGATGCTGGATAGTTTAAAGATTCCGCATACCGGTACATTTGTAGATACCGTCAGTCGCATGAATGATTACCCGTTGCTATTGGAGAAGAACGGATTCAAACTCGCGCTGCTGAATTATACCTATGGCACCAATGGCTTGCCGGTATATAAACCCAATATTGTAAACCGACTGGATACAGCCACGATGCACAAAGACCTGCGCAAAGCCAAAGAGTTCAGGCCCGATGTAATTATCGTATTTACCCATTGGGGAATCGAGTATCAAAGTCTTCCGTCACGCGAGCAGAAATTACTTACCGAGTTTTGTTTTAAACATGGCGCCCAACTGGTGATCGGTGCACACCCGCATGTGATCCAACCCATGGAGTGGAGAAAAGATCAGAACCAGTTCGTGGCCTACTCACTGGGTAATTTTGTATCCGGACAACGGAAGCGCTATACGGACGGAGGCGCGATGGCATACCTCGAATTACAAAAGATAGCCTATACCCCCGACAGCGCAACAACAACCATTGACAGCGCAGCCTACTACCTGCAATGGGTACAGCGCACCAGCGGTGTCAATAAAGGTTACTATATTTTGCCTGTTCCGAATGTTGAGCAGGATTCCATCACGATAAACGATGCTGCAGCCAAAGCAGCTTTCAAAGTTTTTACAGACGATTCGCGGTTGTTGTACAGGAAGTATAACAAAGATGTAGCAGAGGGTAAAACCGCTCCTGCACCCTTGAGCACAACCGAAGCGAGTACACCCGAAGGTATACTTCGAAGAGAGGAGTAATATTTGATTTTTTATCAGTGGTGTCAGGTGTTCCCACCTGACACACAGGAAAGGAAAGTAATTCCCTGCTTGCTACTAAGTATAGCTTTCCTTTCGCAGATCAGTCGGGTGGGAACACCCGACTGCACTCAAGAACCAACTTCAGGTTAAATATATACTATATCTATACTATCTCCTTCTCCGTTTCATCTTCATCTTCTTGGGAGCGGACGGGCCACCACCGGAGTTGAAGATGAGTCCGATAGAAAACTCGAGGCCGGTAAAATCAATTTTAGCCTGTGCGTAGTCAACCTGTTTTGTTTCGAGTGTGGTGTTGCCACCGGTATAAGAACCTTTTAGCGGGAACCTGGATGCGCCCATGAGGTAATTGGTTTCGATCGATACACCTACCTGGCTCGTTACATATACTGTTAACTCTGCGCCATAATGGTAGCCCCATCCCGGTTTATTGCTAAAGGTAAGATCGCTGTTGGCCACCTGCCAGTTCTCGTATGTGCGTATAGCGCGATCGAAGTTGCCGTAATTTATTTTCTGATCGAATCCATGAAATCCAAATACACCACCCTTTATATCAAACTCTACATTTTGTCCTTGCAGTTGAATAACCAGTTCTACCGGAACAAAGATGGTAAAGTTCGGGCCGACCAATGGCTTTGTACTCTCGAACGGAAGATCTTTTATATTCAGTCCCGACATACGGTATAGCGATGCGCCCGTCTCCAAGGCGAGAAAACGATTTATGTTAAAGCCCAATCCACGAATAGAAAAAGGACTGATGGGAGTTGAGAAGGATCCGTTCTTCGGAAGAAAATACGAGAAGGAGAGGCCGAACTCCTGCGCGTGTGCGACTGTTACGCTTAGAAAAATAACAGCCAGTAAAAATACTTTTCTCATAGAGGAATGCATTTGGTAAATCTCAGCGAATCTATACTATATGTGTATCTATACTATACCTAGCGCTTGTTGTAATCGCTGAACAACATTTGCTGGTAAGCTTTGCTCAGTTCCAGGTCATGCTCGGTGGCACCTTCTTTCTTCAGGAACTGCTTGCCCGGGTTATCGTAGATGATCAGTTTATCGGGCATCACAAAACCGTAGCCGTCTGTAAAGAAGAACGAAGCAAACGGCACAACCTTGTTGCCCATCATGTTTTTACTGAAAACAAAATCGGTAGAAGGCTTGTCAAGTTGCGCCAGCAAAGTGTTGGCTATATCTGTTTGCCCGCCCATCGTATGAATGATAGTATCTTTCGTGATCGGTCCACCGAGCATTAATAGCGGAATACGGAAACGCTCACGGCTATATAACGATTTGTTGCCGGGATGGCGATGACCATGATCGCCCGTAATAATAACTACTGTATTATTCCACCACGGTTGTCGCTTGCAGGCGCGTATAAAATCGCCCATACTTTTATCGGTATAATGAAAAGCGTTGAGGAATAAAGATTCTTCATCCTGCCCTTTGATATAGGGCTCCATTGGCACATCAAACGGTTCGTGACTGCTTAATGTTAATATAGCTTTGAAGAACGGAGCACGTGTAGTATCCAGCTCTTGCAGGGCTTTTTCAAACATATAGTGATCGTGCACGCCCCACTTGGATGTATTGAGCTGGGCAGGGAAATCATTCATCTCCGTGATGTGTTCAAAACCACTGGTAGTAATAAAGGAACGGAAGTTCGCGAAGTTAACATCACCACCGTAGATGAAAGAACTTTTATAGCCCAGCTTCTTCATGAAGTAGTTCAGGTAAGCCAGTCGTTGTGTCTTGGCGGGATACTTGATGATAGATGTTTGAGGTTGTGCCGGGTAGGCACTGAGTATACTGATCAGTCCTTTGTCGGTACGATCGCCACTGGCATAAAAGTTATCGAACAATATACCTTCATGACAAAGCTCTGTAAAGTTGGGGCATAAGCCTTTTACACCACCCAGTGGTTCTACTACATCGGCTGTAAAACTTTCTACAATGATGAGTATAATATTGGGGCGCGTTGCATTCCAAAGTTTTGCCGTAGAGTCGCTGGCAGGATATAGCGAAGCGAAAAGCTGTTGTGTTTTTTCTTTCTCGAAGAAATTTTCCGGATAACTGCCTTGCGCGCTCTTGCGGATGCTATAGATAAAATTCCAGAGTACATTGATCGCTGCGTGATTGGCATAGGCTTTTGTTTTATGAAAGTATGCATAGCCCGTGTTCATCGGGGCAACACTAAAGCTGCCACGGATGGGAAGGAACATTAATCCCGAAGCCGCCAATAGTATAAATGCTGATTTTTTCTGTGGAGCCGGGGTAAGTATAGCGGTGCGCTTGCTGATAGTATATATATAGATCCATCCGGCCAATCCCGTGATGGCAATCCAGATCAGTATACCTTTTATTGCCACCCACGGACTGATACTGCCCAATGCACCCGAGCCCATATAGAAGAACGGAGTGTTGTTGATACGAAAACCCCAGTGCCGGTATAATTCCATATCGATCACCACCACCAGCGAGGCAAGCACCATCAGCGTCAGGTTGGTATAGGTGAGTGTTGCATGTACCCATCGTCCCGGTATAACTGCGGAGATGGTGAGCATCAATCCTGAAAGTGCCAGCAGGTAACCCGTCATACTTCCATCCATGCGCAGGCCGTGCAGCATAGTCTCGATAATTTCGAGCGCAGTAAGTTGAGCGGTAAGGTCATGGTTATACGCCAGAAAAATTCCGCGTATCACAATCATATATCCCAGCCAGTAGAGTATCAGTAAAAGAAAAATCCAAAGCCGTGCACGCATATCCTGAATATGATCCGCAAAGATAATAGCTGCTTACTTCTTCAATAATTTATCTTAACATTAACACATAAAAACCAAACGGTACCAACCTGTGAGAAAATACATTCCCTTCGTGCTGGCGCTGCTGATGCTGGCACAATGCAAGCGGCAAGAGCCTGCTGATCTGGTAATTAAAGGCGGCCCGATCTATACTATGGATGCTGCACATCCGCAGGTGGAAGCCGTTGCCGTAACGGGCGACAAGATTGTTTTTGCCGGATCAGAAAAAGATGTTACCCGTTTTACCGGTGAGCACACACGCATAATCGATCTGCAAGGTAAAACCATGATGCCCGGATTTATAGAAGGCCATGCGCATATGATGGGCGTTGGTTACAACGAACTGAACCTCGACCTGATGAACGTGAAGAACTTTGACGAGATCATCGAAAAGGTAAAGGAAGCCGTGAGTAAAGCAAAGCCCGGTCAGTGGATTGTTGGTCGCGGATGGCACCAGGATAAATGGGATGTGAAGCCCGACAAGTTGGTGAAAGGATTTCCGTTACACAACAAACTTAGTGAAGTATCGCCCGATAACCCGGTGTTCCTGTGGCATGCCAGCGGTCATGCTGCATTTGCCAACGCGAAGGCTATGGAAATTGCCGGAGTATCCTTGCTGTCAAAAGAAAATATACAAGGTAAAAATACCGATGGCGGAGAGATCATTCGCGATGAAGTTGGCAATCCTACCGGATTATTCAACGAACGTGCCATGACGTTGATATCAAGTCATATACCACGCCCTACAGCAGAGACCGATGCACAGGCTCTTGAGCTTGCTATACAGGCATGTCTGCGCAACGGCATTACCAGCTTTCATGATGCCGGTGTAAGTCGTGAGAATATAGATCTATACCACCAGTTTAAAAAAGATGGCAAGCTTAATGTGCGCATGTATGTAATGCTTACCGGGTGGGATCGCGATCTTATTTATGAATGGTTCAAGAAAGGTCCGGAGATCGATTCAGCAAATATACTTACCATACGTTCAATCAAATTGAATTGTGATGGTGCATTGGGTTCACGTGGAGCATGGTTACTGGAGCCCTATACCGATCGTCCGGGATTTTCGGGGATGGCTACCTTATCGATGGATACTGTTATGGAAACTGCGCGCGAAGCGTTGAAGTACGGCTTCCAGGTTTGCTCGCATGCTATAGGAGATCGCGCCAATCGCGAGATACTCGATCGCTATGAAATTGCGTTCAAAGAAAATCCTTCGGTAAAAGATCATCGCTTTCGTATCGAGCACGCACAGCATGTCGATCCTAAAGATTTACCACGCTTTGCTGCATTGGGAGTAATTCCTGCGATGCAGGCTATACATATGTCGTCCGACAGACCGTGGGCGATTGAACGACTGGGAGAGAAGCGCATTAAAGAAGGTGCCTATAAATGGCAAACGTTATTGAAGTCGGGAGCAAAGATTGTGAATGGCACCGATGCACCAGTGGAGCCGGTAAATCCTATACCTTGCTTTTACGCTTCTGTTACACGCAAGACATTGAAGGGCGAACCAGAAGGCGGCTATGAACCTGAAGAAAAGATGACACGCGAACAGGCATTACGTTCCTATACTCTTGATGCCGCGTATGGCGCTTTCGAAGAAAAGATCAAAGGCTCCATAGAACCCGGAAAGCTCGCTGACTTCACTATATTTACACAAGACCTCATGACCGTACCTGAAGCAGATATACTCAAAACCCAAGTAGCAATGACGATCGTGGGAGGGAAAGTGATGTTTAGTCGTTAATGCTTAAAATTGAATATCTAACAAAGAACACCGATCAACGAATGACGAAGTGGAGGATACATTAAGCTTTACACTTTGTGCTTTTAGCTTGCATTTTTTTTCTGCGTTAATCTGCGCGATCTGCGGGAAACAAAATGCATTCATCTGTGTAAATCTGTTCCCGATAGCTATCGGGATGTGGGAAACATTTGCATTTGAAATCGAACAAAAAAACAAATCACTGATCATTTTCCCCGGGCTGTGGCAAAGCCGCAGGGTCGTGACCAGTGAAATGTTCGAGTAAAGATTAAAGCAACGGTAACTATAGATCAATTATGGAATACGCTGTTGTATTGCATAAACGATTTTCCTGATTGATATACTTCATCGGGCTGTATATCTACGGCATATACTGCCTGTGCTTCCGGTAATTCCGGTTTCTTATAGTTTACGAGCGACTCGATCAGTATAAACGGGTCGCAGTAAAAATGTACAGTTCTCATTTGTCCGTCCATGCGTGTATAGGATGATGCAAGCTCAAACTCCAATAGCGTTTCCAGGTGAGGTATCTGTAAGTCAAGTGTTGATATATACTCTGCGAACCGTTCGGCATTTGCAAAGATGAAAAGCTCGGAAGGATTGACAGAGCAGTAATACCGAAGCATGGCGTTGAACTTTTCACTGCCCACAGAGAGCTTGATAAGCCGGCATGTCATCTTGAGTGTGCTCAGTATAGCAGAGGCACGAAATTCAAACACCAGGTCTTTGATCACTTCTATACCTTTGTCTTGCAGGAGCAGCGAAGTTTGTGAATGTTCTTCCGG